>NZ_JAELTP010000017.1 GCF_016428915.1 Pandoraea sp. ASV26 | reverse complement strand
GTACACCGACAGGGCAGCGGTGAGCACCACGGCGTTGAGCACGTGAGCCACGAAATTGCTGTTCAGCTCGTGGAAGATCAGCACGAACGGGCTGCCGCCGGTCACGACCTTTTCCCACGGGTACAGCGAGAGCAGCACGCCGAGGGCGCCGACATAGAAAATCAGAATGCGGTAGATGACCTGATTGGTCGCACGCGGAATGCTGCGCGACGGGTCGTCGGCTTCGGCCGCGGTAATGCCCACGAGCTCGAGCCCGCCGAAAGAGAACATGATGACGGCCATCGCCATGACGAGACCCGACACGCCGTTGGGGAAGAAGCCGCCGTGCTGCCACAGGTTGGCCACGCTGGCCTCGGGGCCTGCGTTGCCGGAGAAGAGCAGATAGCCGCCGAACCCGATCATGCCGACGATGGCGGCGACCTTGATGATGGCGAACCAGAACTCCATCTCGCCGTAGGACTTCACGCTCGAGAGGTTGATGGCGTTGATGACACCGAAGCACACGAGCGCCGAGACCCAGGTGGGAATGGCGGGCCACCAGTACTGCACATAGATGCCGACGGCCGAGAGTTCGGCCATCGAGACCAGCACGTAGAGCACCCAGTAGTTCCAGCCCGAGACGAAGCCCGCGAAGTGGCCGCAATACTTGTTGGCGAAGTAGCTGAACGAGCCGGCGACCGGTTCGTCGACGACCATTTCACCGAGCTGTCGCATGATGAAAAACGCGACGATGCCCGCGATGGCGTAGCCCAGCAGAACGGATGGGCCAGCGGTTTTGATGGTTTGAGCGATGCCGAGAAATAGGCCCGTGCCGATCGCACCACCCAGTGCGATCAATTGGATGTGACGATTCTTCAGGCCGCGGTGGAGCGAGCCTTCTTGTGCTGCATTGCCGGACATGTCTGTTCCTTACCCTACCTTCGTTTTCAGACGGCGCGTTTCTCTGTTTTCGTTCTGTGGGAACGAACCGGAATCGTTGAGCCGCCACGGCGCGGCGCTTATGGCGCCGTTGCCGTGTCCTTTGTGACCACCGTTGCGAGCGATGATCGTGAGCCCGGCGCGCACGCTGCGCATGCGTGCCGGGTGTCTCCCCTGGACTCAGACCTTGAGCGTGCCCCGCTCGATCTGGTCGCGCTCGAGCGACTCGAACAGCGCCTTGAAGTTGCCTTCGCCGAAGCCGTCGTCGCCCTGACGCTGGATGAACTCGAAGAACACCGGACCGAGCAGGGTCTTCGAGAAGATCTGTAGCAGCAGACGCGGTTTGCCGCCTTCGGTCGTGCCGTCGAGCAGAATGCCACGCGCCTTCAGTTCGGCTACCGGTTGGCCGTGACCCGGCAGACGGGTTTCGAGCGCATCGTAGTAGAAGTCGTTCGGCGCGGTCATCAAATCGACGCCGGCCATTTGCAGGCGGTCGATGACCTCGATCAGGTTGTCGGTGAGGAACGCGATGTGCTGAATGCCCTCACCGTTGAAGGCCATCAGGAATTCCTCGATCTGGCCGCTGCCCTTGGCGGATTCCTCGTTCAGGGGGATGCGGATTTTACCATCGGGGGCCGTCATGGCCTTGGACGTCAGACCCGTGTACTCGCCCGAGATGTCGAAGTAGCGGATTTCACGGAAGTTGAACAGCTTCTCGTAGAAGTTCGCCCAGTACGCCATGCGGCCGCGATAAACGTTGTGCGTCAGGTGATCGATGAGGCGCAGGCCGTGACCGACCGGATGACGATCGACGCCTTCGATGTATTCGAAGTCGATGTCATAGATCGACTTGCCGTCCTCGAAACGGTCGATGAGGTACAGCGGCGCGCCGCCGATGCCCTTGATCGCGGGCAGGCGCAGTTCCATCGGGCCGGTCGAGATCTCGACCGGTTGGGCGCCGAGTTCCAGCGCGCGGGCGTATGCCTTGTGCGAGTCCTTCACGCGGAACGCCATGCCGCAGGCGCTCGGGCCGTGTTCGGCGGCGAAGTAGGCCGCTTCGCTGTTCGGCTCGCGGTTCACGATGAAGTTGATCTCGCCCTGGCGGTACAGCACCACGTCTTTCGAGCGGTGACGGGCCACGAGCGTGAAACCCATTTGCTCGAAAATGGGTTCGAGAACATTAGGCGTGGGCGACGCGAATTCCACGAATTCGAAGCCCATCAATTGCATCGGGTTGTCAAAGAGGTCGGCCATGATCGTCTCGGCTGGGTGAGGTGATTTGTGAGGTGACTGATTCGTTGGACGCGTGCATTGCCCGGTAGTTGTCATCCGATATCAGGCGATGGAACCGGTGGCGCTAAACGATGCAACAAAATTGTGGTTTGTCGACCGTTCGGTCGGGATATGGCGTCTCGTCCGTTCCATTCGCCGGAACTCCTGTGGCGGCAGGGGCGCTGCACATGTTTTCGATGTTTTCAGGCGCTCAGTGTAAGTGTGTCGTCGCAAAATAGGATTTCGTAACTGAGATAGGGAAACCCTAGGTTATGCATTAATATTTCTCCATTCGAGCGTGATGGGAAATAAAAATGCACAACATCGAGATCGACCGAATCGACGTCCGGCTGCTGGGGATTTTGCAGTCGAACGGACGAATTTCGAATCTGGAACTGGCCGAGGCGATCAAGCTGTCGCCCGCACAGACACTCCGGCGTCATCGGCGGCTGGAGGAGATGGGCGTGATCCGGGGCTACGATACCCGCCTCGACGCGCAACGGCTCGGATTCAGCGTGGTTGCGTTCGTCCACGTGACGATGGAGCGCGGCCACATTCGCGACCTGTCGAACTTCAAGGGACTGGTCGCGGAGCTGGCGCAGATTCAGGAGTGCTTCTCCGTGACGGGCGATATCGACTACGTGCTCAAGGTCGTCGCGCGAGATCTGAAGGGGTTGTCCGATTTTCTGCTCGATACGCTCATGCGCATTCCGGGCGTGAGCGCCGTCAAGTCGAGCGTTTGTCTGGACGAGATCAAATGCACCTCGGCCGTGCCGCTCTCGGCCTGAATCTCGCAAAGTTACACATCGCGGTTGACAGCGTCGGAAAATCTGTGATCTTATGTGGCACATGATCACCGCGCAATTCACCCTCTCGCTACGACTACTAGCCCGTTCCACCGGGCTTGGTCCGTTGCTGCGCGCGTGCATCGTCTGAATTCCTCACTGAAGCACCGCTGATTTTCCCCAGTTACGCCGACCTGAGCCCCGGTTCCTCCAACCGGCGGTCGTAGCTTCTTTGCGTTCATGCGTCGTCCGGTTGACACTTTTGCCGACAATCGAGACAACGCCATGCTGAAGAACCCTGCCACGAAGTACCGCCCGTTCACCCCGGTCAACATTCCGGACCGACAGTGGCCGAACCGCACCATCACGCGCGCTCCGATCTGGATGAGCACCGATCTGCGCGACGGCAACCAGGCCCTGTTCGAGCCGATGGATGCCCAGCGCAAGATGCGCATGTTCAAGACGCTCGTCGCCATCGGTTTCAAGGAAATCGAAGTGGCGTTCCCGTCGGCGTCCGACACCGATTTCAACTTCGTGCGCGAACTGATCGAAGGCGGTCACATCCCCGACGACGTCACCATCGAAGTGCTCACGCAAGCCCGTGACGACCTCATCGAGCGTACGTTCGCCGCCCTCAAGGGTGTGCCGCGCGCCATCGTCCATCTCTACAACGCCACCGCTCCCGAATTCCGCCGCATCGTCTTCAACCTCGACCAGCCGGGCGTGAAGGCGCTCGCCGTTGCGGCCGCCAAGACGATCAAGCGTTGTGCCGACGCCGCCCCCGACACGCAATGGACGCTGCAATACAGCCCCGAGACGTTCACGGGCACCGAACTCGAATTCGCGAAGGAAGTCTGCGACGCCGTGTTCGACGTATGGCAGCCGACGCCGGAGCGCAAGTCCATCGTCAACTTGCCGGCCACGGTGGAAATCGGCACGCCGAACTTCTACGCCGACCAGATCGAGTGGATGCACCGCAATCTTGCCCGTCGCGACTCGCTGATCCTCTCGGTGCACCCGCACAACGATCGCGGCACGGCCGTAGCCGCCGCCGAGCTGGCCGTGATGGCCGGTGCCGATCGCATCGAAGGTTGCCTCTTTGGTAATGGCGAGCGCACCGGTAACGTCGATCTCGTCACGCTCGCGCTGAACCTGTACACGCAGGGTGTCGATCCGGGCCTCGACTTCTCGAACATCAACGAAATCGCCCGTACGTCGGAAGAGTGCACGCAGTTGCCCGTGCATCCGCGTCACCCGTATGTTGGCGATCTGGTCTTCACCGCGTTTTCGGGCTCGCATCAGGACGCCATCAAGAAGGGCTTCGCCGTGCAACAGCCGGACACGTTCTGGGAAATGCCGTATCTGCCCATCGATCCGAGCGATCTCGGCCGCACGTACGACTCGATCATTCGTGTGAACAGCCAGTCGGGCAAGGGTGGCATCGCCTACCTGCTCGAGCAGGCGTATGGCGTGCAGATGCCGCGTCGTCTGCAAGTCGATTTCAGCTCGGCCGTGCAGCGCTACACCGACGAGACCGGCGCAGAAATCACTGCCCCGCAGATCTGGCAACTGTTCCAGAAGGAATACGTGGAGTCCAACGAGCCGGTTACTTACATCGGTCACACGCTCTCGGAGCGCGACGGCCGTCAGCACATCACGGTGACCGCCGACATTCGCGGTCAGCGCACCACGGTGTCGGGCACCGGTAACGGTCCGCTCGATGCGCTGATGCACGCCCTGCGTACGCCGGTGCGCGTGCAGCACTACGAGGAGCGCGCGCTCACGCAAGGGGCTGACGCTCGCGCCATTGCCATTGCAGAAATGGCGGGCGAGACCATCGTGGGCAGCGCGTTCGGTGTGGGCATCGATGCGAATCTGACGACAGCGTCGATTCGTGCGGTCATTAGCGGCATCAACCGCGCTTACGCCCGCAGCGAAGCGCAGGCACAGGCCACGTTCTTCGACGCCGTGATGCGTGACGTCGCCAAGGCCGTCTGAACGCTCAGTGCAACACAGGCAGGACGGAAGGAAAGAAGGAGACAGTAGGGCAGACGAGTCCCGCGCGGCACTGATCGTGCTCACGGGACCCCCGGTGCGGCGTAGCGAGACTTATCCAGTCTCGCACGCGCGCCCCGGCCCGAGAACATCAGCGGGGTAGTGGGATTACACCGCTTCGATGGCGATAGCGATGCCTTGGCCGACCCCAATGCACATCGTACACAGCGCAAAGCGACCACCAGAACGCTTGAGCTGATACATCGCCGTCGTGACCAGACGTGCGCCGCTCATGCCAAGCGGATGGCCCAGCGCAATCGCGCCGCCGTTCGGATTGACGCGCAAGTCGTCGTCGGCCACGCCGAGCTGGCGCAGCACGGCCAGGCCCTGGCTCGCAAACGCTTCGTTGAGCTCGATGACGTCGAACTGATCGAGCGACATACCGAGCCGGGCGAGCAGTTTTTTCGTTGCGGGAGCCGGACCGATGCCCATGATGCGCGGTGCCACCCCTGCCGTCGCCATGCCCAGGATCCGGGCGCGCGGCGTCAGGCCAAAGCGCGCCGCACTCGCCTCGTCTGCCAGCAGCAGAGCGCAGGCGCCGTCGTTGACGCCAGAAGCGTTACCGGCGGTCACGGTCCCATCAGGGCGTACCACGCCCTTGAGTCTGGCGAGCGCTTCCATGCTCGTCGCACGCGGGTGTTCGTCGCGATCGACAACGATCGCTTCGCCTTTCTTCTGGGCGATGGACACCGGCGTGATTTCCTCGGCAAGCGTGCCGTTCGCCTGAGCGCGCGCTGCCTTCTCCTGCGAACGCACCGCAAAGCGATCCTGATCTTCGCGGCTGATGCCGAACTCGGTCGCCACGTTCTCGCCCGTCTCGGGCATCGAATCCACGCCGTACTGCGCCTTCATCAACGGATTGACGAAACGCCAGCCGATCGTCGTGTCGTAGATCTCCGCCTGACGCGAAAACGCGCTCGCCGCCTTGCCCATCACGAACGGGGCGCGGCTCATGCTCTCCACGCCGCCCGCAATCATCAGACTGGCCTCGCCTGCCTTGATGGCGCGCGCAGCGGTGCCGATGGCGTCCATGCCCGAACCGCACAGGCGGTTGAGGGTCGCGCCCGGCACGTCTTGCGGCAGGCCGGCGAGCAACGACGACATACGCGCCACGTTGCGGTTGTCTTCCCCGGCCTGGTTGGCGCAGCCGAAGATCACGTCGTCGACTTGCGTCCAGTCGACGCCGCCGTTGCGCGCCATGAGCGCCTTGAGGGGGATGGCGCCGAGGTCGTCGGCACGCACCGAGGACAGCGCGCCGCCGTAGCGGCCGATCGGGGTGCGAATCGCGTCGCAGATAAAGACTTCACTCATTTGTCTACCTCACAATGAAAATCGCCGGGTCACATCAGGTGATGTCCCGGCGATGGTGTCGTGCGATGGGTCAGGCAACCGCCGGTGACGGCAGCAGCGTCACGCCGCTCAGACGTTGTAGTTCGTCGAACGAGAGACCCTCGACCATGTCGATCACGCGCAGGCCCTCGGGCGTGACATCGAGCACTGCCAGATCGGTGTAGATGCGCGTGACGCAGCCCACGCCGGTGAGCGGATACGTGCATTGCTCGACGATCTTGCTCTCGCCCTGCTTGGTCTGGTGTTCCATCATCACGAACACCTGCTTGGCGCCGCTCGCGAGGTCCATCGCGCCGCCCACGGCCGGGATCGCGTCGGGGGCGCCGGTGTGCCAGTTGGCGAGGTCGCCGGTGGTCGAGACCTGGAACGCACCGAGTACGCAGAAGTCGAGGTGGCCGCCGCGCATCATCGCGAACGAATCGGCGTGGTGGAAGAAGGCGCCGCCCGGTTTGAGCGTGACGGGTTGCTTGCCGGCGTTGATGAGGTCTTCGTCCTCTTCGCCCTTCGCGGGGGCCGGGCCCATGCCGATCACGCCGTTCTCGCTCTGGAGAATGATCTCCTTCTCGGCGGGCAGGTGATTGGCCACGGCGGTCGGCAGGCCGATGCCAAGGTTCACATAAGCGCCGTCGGGAATATCCTGGGCGACGCGGGCGGCCATCTGGTCGCGGGTCAGTCGGTTCATGTCGTGCTCCGAAATCAGATGGGGATCAGGCGCGTGCGGCGCTCGGCACCGCGACGACGCGTTGAACGAAGATGCCGGGGGTGACCACGGCTTCCGGATCGAGCTCGCCGAGCTCGACGACTTCGCTCACCTGCACGATGGCGCACTTGGCCGCCGTGGCCATGATCGGGCCGAAGTTGCGGGCCGTCTTGCGATACACGAGGTTGCCCCAGCGGTCGCCCTTGAGCGCCTTGATGAGCGCGAAGTCGGCGTGGATCGGCAACTCGAATACATACGGCTTGCCGTCGATCACGCGCGTTTCCTTGCCTTCGGCGAGCAGCGTGCCGTAGCCGGTCGGGGTGAAGAAGCCGCCGATGCCTGCGCCAGCCGCACGAATGCGCTCGGCGAGATTGCCCTGCGGCACCAGTTCCAGTTCGATCTTGCCCGCGCGATAGAGGGCGTCGAACACCTGCGAGTCGGTCTGACGCGGGAACGAGCAAATGATCTTGCGCACCCGTCCGGCCTTGAGTAGCGCGGCGAGGCCCGTCTCGCCGTTGCCGGCGTTGTTGTTGACGATGGTCAGATCGCGCGCGCCCTGTTCGATCAGGGCGTCGATGAGCGCCGAGGGCATGCCGGCGTTGCCGAAGCCGCCAATCATGATCGTCGCGCCGTCGTGAACGTCGGCGACCGCGCTGGCGAGCGAGTCGTAAATCTTGTTGATCACACGTGCCTCCTGGGCAGTTCCATCGGGCTGACGGGCTTGCGCCCCCTTGCCCCGGTTGGGTGTCTCCCGGCGATGGCCCCTTGTCCAGTGGCCTCGTCTGGTTCACAATGTTCTTATAGCGAACAAATATTCGCTATAAGAACAGCGTAAGCCTTCCCGTGTCGTGCGTCAAGCGAGGGTCTGCCCGGCAGGCGGGCTACGCGAGCGCAGCACATGCGATGCGACGGCAGGTGCCGCGCGGTGGAACCGGCGGCGCAAATCCATTACGCTTGCCGTTCACATGAAGACAGCCACGACCGACGCCTTCCACATCACCCACTTCTACATGACATCCGAGCCGAACGACGCGACCGACGTGACAGAACCGACCGACAAAAAACCGGGTGACTCCTATGTGCAGTCGTTCGCGCGCGGGCTGGCGGTCGTCAAGGCGTTCAATGCGGCACGTCCGGCGCAGACGCTCTCGGAAGTCGCGCAGGCCTCCGGCCTGACACGCGCCGGGGCCCGCCGCATTCTGCTCACGCTCGAGGCGCTGGGCTACGTGCGAAGCGAAGGCCGGCTGTTCCGGCTCACGCCGCGAATTCTCGACCTCGGCTTTTCCTATCTGACGTCGATGCCGTTATGGAACCTCGCCGAGCCGTTCATGGAGGCGCTCGTGCAGCAGGTGCAGGAGAGCAGTTCCGCGTCGGTGCTCGATGGCGACGACATCGTGTATGTGCTGCGCGTGCCCGTGCGCAAGGTGATGTCCATCAACCTGTCGATCGGCAGCCGCTTGCCGGCGTGGTGTACGTCGATGGGACGCGTGATGCTCTCGGCGTTGCCCGACGACGAACTCGACGCCGCATTGCGCCGCGCCGACATTCGCCCGCACACCCGACGCACGGTGACTGACATCGATGCGCTGCGTGAGCGGATTCTCGGCGTGCGCGCCAAGGGATGGGCGCTGGTCGATCAGGAGCTGGAGGAGGGGCTGATTTCGATTGCCGCGCCGATTCGCAACCGGTCGGGGCAGGTGATCGCGGCGATGAACGTCAGCGGGCAGGCGAACCGGACGTCGGCCGCTGAAATGGAAACGAAGTTCCTCGCACCGCTTCAGCAGGCGGCGCTCAAGATTTCACAGATGGTGGTCGTGTAACGTCTGCACGCGGGGCAGAACACGGAGCACAAAGCGAGCGGGGCACCCGGTTATCGGGCGCCCCGCTTTCGTTTGGCTGAGTGCTTGAGTGAGTCCTTGGATGCGCGTCTTGACGGGTGACGGCTGAGCACCTCCCGTCGCCCCGACCGACTAGCGCGCCGCGTTGCCGAGTGCGCCTGCGCGTGCCAGACGAAGCGCCGAGAGCAGCGTGTCGTGATCGCCGATCTGGTTGGCGAGCAACAGGATCAGTTGCGCGTTGGCGGCCTGACTTTGCGACTCGTCGAGATCGCGGTGCATGTCGATCAGCGCTTCGTAGAAATCATCCGGACGTGTCAGACGCGGTTGTGTATCGAGTGCCATGAAGTGTCCCCTTCCTGCGAAATGGGTGTGATCTCGGTGTGATCTGCGTGTGATTCGATGCGATTGGCCCGAATGCGCTCAGGCTGCGCATTGCATCGGCGCGACTTCCGGCGCCGTGCGGCCAAGGGCGCGTTCGCGCGCCGCGGCAATCGCCGCGGCGTCGACGGTGCGCCACCGTGCACACACATGCTGATCCGGACGAATCAGATACACGGTGCCCGGCGCGGCGTCATACCGTTGGGCGGCCAGACCTTGCACGTCATGCCAGACGCTGTGGTCGTTGTGCGTATCCTGTGCGGCTTCGGCATCCGGCGTGACGAACACCGGCACGACCGGCACGTTGTCGTTGGCAAGCGCATCGAGGGCCGCGAGCGTTGCGGCATCGAACGAGCCCGGCGCACCGAACACGAGTGCGACGAAGCGTCCGCCCAGACGCGGCAGCAGCCAGCCGTCCTGCCCACGACGCGTGAGTGGCGCGTCTACGCACGCGGCGCCCGGCACCATGCGTCCGGTGAACGCATCGCACTCGGCGGTGTTGAGTGTCGACTCGTGCAGCACCGCGGGCACGGACAGTCGTCCGCTATTGACCAACTGACGGGCAAACGCGTGATCGCGCGCCAGCGTGAGCACGGCATCGCGGAACACACGCGAGACGGGGCTCTTGGGCGTGATGAAATCGGTGGAGCGTGTCGAATTACGGATGTTCTCGTCGGCGGCGAATTCGCGTTCACGCGCGTAGGTATCGAGCAGCGTATCGGGCGCATGACCGGCGAGCACCAGCGCGAGTTTCCACGCGAGGTTCTCGGCATCCTGCACGCCGCTGTTCGCGCCGCGGGCACCGAACGGCGACACACCGTGCGCCGCGTCGCCGGCGAACAGCACATGGCCATGACGGAAGTCGTCCATGCGCAGGCAGGAGAAGGTGTAGACGCTGACCCATTCCAGCGTGAATTTGGCCTCCGGCCCGAGCAAGGCTTGCACGCGCGGGATCACGCGCTCCGGGGTTTTCTCGAAGGCCGGGTCGGCGTCCCATCCCAATTGGAAGTCGATGCGCCACACGTCATCGGGCTGGCGATGCAGCAGCACCGACTGATTCGGATGGAACGGCGGATCGAACCAGAACCAGCGTTCCGCAGGGAAGTCCGCCGTCATCTTGACGTCGGCGATCAGGAAGCGATCCTTGAACGTGCGTCCGTGGCTGTCGACCCCGATCAGGTGACGCACGGGACTGCGCGAGCCGTCGGCAGCCACGACATAGCGGGCGCGCGTCTGGTAGTCGCCGTCGGGTGTCTCGACCGTGAGCGTCACGCGCGCCTCGGGCGTGCCCGGCGTGCCGTGTTGCGTGAGTCCGACGACCTTGCTCTTCCAGCGAATCTCGATGTTCGGCAGTTCGCGTGCGCGCTCGAAGAGATAGCCTTCGACGTAATACTGCTGAAGATTGATGAACGCGGGGCGGTGGTGTCCCGCTTCAGGCAGCAGATCGAAGTTGTAGACCTCCTGATCGCGCAGGAACACGCGCCCGACGTTCCAGCGCACGCCCTTTTGCACCATGCGCTCGCCGCAGCCGAGACGGTCGAAGATATCGAGCGTGCGCTTGGCGAAGCAGATGGCGCGCGAGCCGGTCGAGAGGGTGCAGTCGTCGTCGAGAACGATCACGGGCACGCCTTGCTGCGCGAGATCGATGGCGGTCGTCAGTCCTACCGGACCAGCGCCGACCACGATGACCGGATGCGTCTGAGGCGCGCCGCCGCCGGATTGTTCCGCGCAGGGCTGGTAGTCGAACGTCAGGCGCTGGTAATCGATGCTGCTCATGCAATGTCTCCATCGTCGGCACCTCGCCGGCGCACATGCACCGGCGGGTTCCGCTCTTTTACTTTTGCTGCTGAACTCAGTCCTCTTGGTTCTCTTCGTTCTCTGGGGCCTTCTCAGTCCTGCAATGCGGCCCACATTTCCTTGTCGCGCTGCGCCGTCCAGATGCGCGGGTGCGTGATGCCGCTCGCTTCGTCGAACGCGCGTGTCACGTCGAACGGCAGGCAGTGTTCGTAGATGAACACGTGTCCGAACTTCGGATCCATCTTGCTGCGCGTGAGCGCCATCGCTCCCTTGAGGTCGAGCTTCTTTTCGACGGCTTGCTTGCCGGCTTCGAACAGCGTTGTCACGAAGTCCTTCGTGTAGGCGAGACCCTTGGCAACGTCTTCGGGCGTGGTCAGCGCGGGGCCACGGCCGGGCACGAGCTTCTCGGCACCGAGGGCAGCGAGCGCGTCGAGCGTGGCCGGCCACTCGGCGAGTTGCGCGTCACCGGTGTAGCAGGCGGCGTCGTACTCGACCAGATCGCCCGAGAACAGCACCTTCTGCGAAGGCAGCCACACCACGGTGTCGCCCTTCGTGTGGCCCGAGCCGAGGTGCGCGATCTTCACTTCGAGCTTGCCGAGGAAGAGCGTGATTTCTTTCTCGAAGACGAGCGTGGGCCACGTAAGGCCGGGCACCGTCTCGACACCGGCGAACAAACGCGGGAAGCGTTCGATCTCCGACTTCATGTCGGCTTCGCCGCGCTCGACGATCATCTCGTACGTGCCGCGGCTCGCGATGATCTGCTGAGCGCCTTCGGCGAAGTAGGCCGACGCGCCGAGCACGCGCACCGCGTGGTAGTGCGAGAGCACCACGTACTTGATCGGCTTGTCGGTGACCGTGCGGATCTTCGCGATGAGGTCTTGCGCCATGGCGGGCGTGGCCGTCGTGTCGACGATCATCACGCCATCGTCGCCAATGATGACGCCGGAGTTCGGATCGCCCTCGGCCGTATAGGCCCAGGTGTTTTCCGACAGTTGGGTGAAGGTGACCTTTTTGGCTTCCAGGTCGGCTTGCGAGGCGAATGCTTTGGCCATGCTTGTCTCTCTCTTATCTCGTCTGCGGGGATGGTGCGGATGATGAGGGCATCTTACGAAACGCTCAGAATATTTGTCAATGACAAATATGATTGTTATTTGCTAATGTTGTGATGTCAGCGATCCGATGGCGTTTGCGTGCCGGGTTAACCCTGCGGTATTGCAGGGGCGATTGAAAAAGCGCGTGTCGACTTGTTTAGAATCTAGGCCATTTTCCTTGGGGAGCCTGACTCCCACGACTGCATGAACCGAATTCCGATGGACGGCACTGCCGACGCGAGCGGCCAGCCCGGCCGAGCCTCACGCGGCGTGCAAAGCGTGGATGTGGCCGCGCGCGTGCTCCAGGCGCTGGCGCAGGCCCGGCGTGCGCTGGGGCCGGGCGATCTTGCCGCGCTCGCGGGATTGCCGCCCGCGCAGGCACATCCGTATCTGGTGAGTCTCACGCGACTGGGGTTGCTCAAGCGCGACCCGATGTCGGGCGACTACGCGCCGGGCCCCATGACCTTGCGCCTCGCGTTGTTGCATCTTGAAAACGATCCGGCGTATCGCGCTGCCGTGCCGCGGGTGATCGCGCTGGCGCGCGAGACCGGCTTCTGTGTGGCGATCTGCACGAGTGCCCCGCAAGGTCCGCTCGTCGTGCATTTCGAACGTGCGGCGTTTCCGCTGCATGTGAATCTGCACGTCGGTTCGGTCATGTCGCTGACCACCACGTCGACGGGGCGCGCGTTCTGCGCCTTCACGCCGCAGGCGCAATGGCCGCAAGCGTGGCATGAACAGATGGCTGTCGCGTCGGACGAGCGTGAGCGGTTCGACGCGTTGCTTGCCGAGACACGTGCGCATGGCATGGCGCGCAGCGTGAATACGCCGAGCCCGTCGGTGAGCAGTCTGTGTGCGCCCGTGTTCGATGCGAGCGGGCGTTTGCGGCTGGCACTCACGGCGATCGGACCGACGGCGGCGCTCGACGTGGCATGGGAGGGGGTGGCGGCAAGCGCATTGCGTGCGACGGCGAGCGCTATCGCGGCGCAGGTCGACGCGCAACGAGAAGGGGGCGAGGTAGGCGAGGCAGGCGAGGTGAGCGCATGAGCGCAACACGAGGCCGGGCCGCAGCCCGTGACATGGCGCACGACGTGACGACGACTCAGACAAAACCGCAGCGCGGTATTCAGGCGCTGGAAAGTACCGGCGCGTTGCTCGAAGCGTTGGCCGCGGCGGGGCGTCCGCTACCGCTCAATGCGCTGGCGCGCGAGGCGGGCATGGCCCCAGCGAAGGCACATCCGCATCTGGTGAGCCTGCAACGGGCAGGCTTGCTCTCGCGCGACGCGAACGGCAACTTCGAGGCGGGAGCCCTGAGTCTAGAACTTGGTTTGATGGCGTTGCAGCGTCTCTCGCCGACCGGTGAAGCCGAACCGGAGATTCTCGCGCTTGCGCAAGCCACCGGGTTGTCGGCGGCGATGGCCGTGCTCGGCCCGCTCGGTCCCACGGTGGTTCGATTGGAAGAGGCGATGCGTCCGCAGCACGTGAGCCTGCGCATTGGCACGGTTCTCTCGCTGGTGAACACGGCCATCGGACGCACGTTTGCTGCCTTCCTGCCGGAAGCGGTGCTCGACGGTCTGCTCGCGCAGGAGCCCGTGCGCATGGCCGGGTTGGGCGCGGAGGGGCGCGCAGCGAAGCCAGCCCCCGACTACGCGGCGCGGCTGACGACGATCCGCGAACAGCGATTCGATACCGCCCTGAGCAATCCGGTGCCCGGAATCGATACGGTGGCGGTGCCGGTGTTCGATCACACGGGGGAGGTCACGCTGGTGCTCGCGTTGATGGGATCGACAGGCAGTTTCGAGACGTCGCGCGACGCCTCGCCGGCGCAGGCGTTGCACGCCGCGGCGCATCGGTTGTCGTGGCGCTTCGGCGCGGTCGGCCGGGGCGAGGGCGAGATCGGGTAGTCAGGGGTTCGCGTGATCGCCTGATTGCGTGATTGCGCAATGTCGCCAAGTTCGCACGCCAATGCATTTCCGTCACGATTTCACGTGAGTTTGGGCGACGGCGAAGACGCACGGTAAGATGGGCGTCACTGCTGTCACAGCCGTCCCCGTCACCCCGACCTGTTGCCATGACTGCCGCCATGACCCGCGTGATGACTCGTGAACCCGTTCGCCCCCTGAAGGCTCGTCCCGACGTTACAGTTCGCCGATGGCAAAGGCGCAGCGGCGTGCGGTGGCCGGTGTGCCTTGCGGCGCTTGCTGTTGCCAGTGTGCTGAGCGCCTGCACGACGCCGGCACCGCCGTCGCCGGGGCAGGCCAAGCCTGCCGAGTCGGCGGTCCGCGTCGATGGGATGCCCGCCGACTGGACGCTCGTCTCCACGGTGATCGTGAGCCGCCACGGTGTACGCTCGCCGACCCACGCCCATCCCCCGCTGGACAAACTGAGCCCCGACGCATGGCCCGGCTGGCCGGTGCCAGCCGGTTATCTGACGGCGCGTGGCGGGTCGCTGGCCGAGCGCATGGGCCGCTATTACGGCGACTGGCTGCGCGCACGAGGCGTGTTGCCCGACAACGCATGCCCGGCGCCCGGCACGGTGTACGGATGGGCCGATATCGATCAACGTACCCGAGAAACCGGCAATGCGTTGCTGCAAGGCATGGCGCCGGGGTGCGACATGCGCACGTCGCACCAGGCCGATCTCACGACCTACGACGCGGTTTTCCATCCGGTGGCGGCGGGCGACTGTCCGCTCGATCCGGGCGCGGCGCGCGGAGCCATCGAGGCACGACTGGCGCCGGAGGGCGTCGCGGGCCTGAACCAGCGCTACGCCGCGACCATCGCGCGCGTGGGCGAAGTGCTCGACTACGCACACAGTCCTGCTTGCGGCGCGCAAGGTGGCTGCAAGCTGGAGGATGTGCCCACGCGGTTGCGTGTCGAAGGCGACGGCAGCGGTGTCGCGTTGCGCGGCGCGCTTGGCAGTGCCGCGACGGCGTCGGAGGTCTTCCTGCTGCAATACGGCGAGGGCTTGCCCGACAACGAGGTGGCGTGGGGGCGAATCCGCGACAAAAGCGATTGGGCGCGTCTGCTCGAAGCGCACAACGCGCAGCGCGATCTGCTCGACCGAACGCCTTATCTGGCGTCGACGAATGGCACGCCGCTGCTGGCCGTCGTGCTCGATGCCCTGACGCGCTCGGCGGCGCAGGCGGACGCCGCGCCATCTGCGCCGGTGCGTGGCCCGGTCCTGCCGACGGGCAACCGTGTCTACGTGCTGATCGGTCACGACACGAACGTGGCCAACCTCGCGGGCATGCTCAAACTCGATTGGCAGTTGCCCGATCAACCCGACAACACGCCGCCCGATGGCGCGCTCGTTTTCACGCTCTGGCGCAATCCGGCAGGCGAGGCCTTCACGCGCGTGGAGTTGGTGTATCAGTCGATGGCGCAGATGCGGAATCTCACGGCGCTCTCCCTGGATGAGCCGGCCAGGCGCGTAGCGCTTGCCATGTCGGATTGCAACGGTGGCCCCGACGGCAATAGCTGCCGCTGGCCGACGTTTGCCCAGCGCGCGAAGGCGGCGCTGTCTGCGGCGTGTCTGGCGGGCGTGCAATAGCGACATCGGCAGACGGTCGAAGCAAGGAATGCAAACGGGGACTTCGGTCCCCGTTTTCCATGGCGAATTGCGCTGGTTACGCCCTCATCGGTCTGCGCGCTCGTTGTAACCTTCCTCTAATTTAGTTCGTGTACGAAATAAATTTGCGCATATACTTCGCATGCGAAATACATTCCGAATGATGCCAATACACTGAGAGGCGCCGCGTGACCCTGTCGACGCGTGAGCGCCGGGGAGTTGCGCTATGCCATCGATTGCCGTAGAAATTCCTGCCGTCGACGCGTTTTCGCTCGGCGCCCATGTCTGGTATCCGCAGACGTTGCCGGCGCAGGGCATCGTGCTCGTGCATCCGGCCACGGCCGTGCCGGAGCGTCTGTACTTCGCGTTTGCGGAATATGTGGCGCAACGCGGTTTGATCGCTGTGACCTATAGCTATCGCGGTATCGACGGTTCGCGCCCGCCCGTGCTGCGCGGCTTTCGCGCCCGCATGCGCGACTGGGCGGATCTCGATGTCGAAGGGGTAACCCGCTGGGCTCGCGAGCGTTATCCGTCACTGCCGCTCTACGCGGTCGGTCACAGTTTCGGCGGGCACGCGATCGGGCTGTGCGAGAGTACGAATCTGCTGCGCGCGGCGGTGCAGGTGGCGTCGCATGCGGGATCGATGCGTGTGGTGAGCGATCGTCGCGAGCGGGCGCGCGTCACGCTTCTGATGCATTGGGTCGCGCCGCCGTTGACGCGTCTGGCCGGGTACATGCCGGGGCGAAGTCTGGGGCTCGGTGAAGACCTGCCTGCGGGCGTGCTGCTCGAGTGGAGTCGCTGGACACGTCTGCCGAACTACTTTTTCGACGATGAGACGCTGGATGCCGAAGCGCGCTTCGCTCGGGTTAAGACGCCGATTCTGTCACTGGGTTTCGACGACGATCTCTGGGCCACGCCGATGGGAATCGACGTGCTGGTCTCGCGGCTTCGGAACGCCCCTGTGACGCGTCGTGAGATTGCGTCCATCCGTTCGGATGCCGGATCGATAGGGCATATGGGATACTTCCGCCAACGTTCCGGTGCGTTCCTGTGGCCAGAGACCCTTGACTGGCTGTTGTGCGCAGGGGCGGCGAACGGCGTCGCGTCAGCCAGCCCCCCGGGCGCTGCCGGGGCCGCGCAGGCGGGCGAGCCGAGGAGCGCAGCCACGACGTCATGCCTCATCACACCGCCGTAACGACGCCGCAACGACGACGCAACGACGACGCAACGACGACGTCGCATCGACGTCATATCGAAGCAACATCGACTCGACCAGACTGAATGCCAAAACGCCAATCGTCCGCTGCCGCCACGAGCGCAGCAAGCGCCGTGACCGCCAGGAAACCGGGCAAGAGGGAAGCAGCCGATCGCAGGCTGTACTTTCTGCTCAACGTCGGTCAGCGACGTGTGCAGCGATGGATCGATGCGCGCGCCGGGGACAGCGTAAGCGCTGCGCAGGCCGGTGTGCTCTTCTACCTGCTGCACCACGAAGACGCGCTCGTGGGCGAGGTCGGCGCGGCGCTGCAACTCTCGCCATCGTCGATGACGGGACTGGCGAACCGTATGGTCACCGCGGGCCTGCTGACCCGCCTCGCCGACGCCGAAGACGGGCGCGCCACGCGATTGCGTATCACGGCGGCCGGTCACAAGGCGATCGCGCGCGCCCGCGAGATCCTCTCGGACCTCAATGCGCTGCTGCATGACGACTTCACCGAAGCCGAGCTGAACGTGGTTGCACGCTGGCTGGGCAATCTACAGAAGCGTTTCCCGGCGGAGACGTAATCTGGCCGGGCGCAGCCTCACTACGCGCTCAATGCGCGCTCAATGAATCGCCAGCGCGTTGGCCTGTGCGTTGGCGATGCCGGCCGCCACGTTCACACCGATATTGCCCGATGCCGCCATCAGCGCACGCTCGCCGAGCGACGCGTTCATCGCGCCCGTGGCAGCGGCGACGCTCGCAGCGTTGCGAATCGTCTGACGGGTATCGACCGTGACATTCGAGGCGCTCGCCAGCACCAGCTGATTCGATTGCGCGTTGAGGGCACCAGCGGCGACATTCACGCCGAAGTTGCCGTGCGCATTACGCAGGGCATCGGCGCCGAGTGAGGCGACAGCGCTGCCGCCAAACACGGCGTCGCCGGTGATGGTTTGTCGGGTGGAGAGCTGCACGACGGCAGTGTCGTCGGAGGGAGTAGCGAAAGCCGACGCGTGAGCGACGACCAGTGCGAAAGCACTCAGCAAAGCGAGACGCGGCATAGTGATCTTCCCCAGACTTTCCGTTGGGACGGCTATCTGGATATCGGCGCCTGAGGCGCTCGGGTTGAATGATTTTTCATGTGCCGCGTCTGCGTCGGGCAATTGATGGTTTGCCCCTGCACCGACGTGTCGCGTCACCGAAAGCTGCCGTCATTCCCATGACCGCTGCGGCGCGCATTTTCGCACGGCGACCCTTGTGTGCGCCGCCGTGCCATGACGTCAGACTTTGACTCCCCGGCCTGCCTTGACGCGCGAGATTACGCCGGTTCTCCCGCGCCGTTCGCGAGTCCTGCCGGGGTGCTGCGAGATTGCATCGCGGCTTGCTGTTGCACCGACGCCGATTTCTTGTGGTCGATGAGCAACACGGCCACGACGGCGATGACGGCGGGAATCGCGATCGCCATAAAGTTTTGCTGCAACGGCAGCGACATGCCTACGAGTACGCCGATCACGATGGGCGCGAGAATTGCACCGCTGCGTCCGACCCCGGAGGCCCAGCCGATGCCCGTGCCGCGCGCCGCCATCGGGTAGAACTGGCCCGCGTAGGCATAGGTCACGATCTGCGTGCCGATGGTCGATGCGCCGGCCAATCCCACGAGCACGAACAGCACCGGCGTGGGCACCTTCACACCGAGCAACGTGATCGACACGGCGGCGAGGGCATACATGCCCACGAGCACGTACTTGATGTTGAAGCGATCCGCGAGCCAGCCGCCACCGATGGCGCCGAGCATCGCACCGAAGTTCAGTACCAGCACGAACGTGAGCGCCGAGCCGAGGCTGTAGCCGGCGCTGGCCATGAGCTTCGCAAGCCACGAGCTGAGCGCGTACACCATGAACAGGCACATGAAGAACGCGACCCACAGCATGGCGGTGCTGAACCCGCGGCCATCCTGAAACAATCGCGAGAGCGTCGCGGCCTGTTTGCGATCGGTCGCGGGCAGCGCGAACTGATCGCCCGGCTGCGCAACGTAATCCGGTGCGAGGCGGCCGAGCACTTGCTTGAGGGCGTCGATGCGACCGGTCCGGATGAGGAACGGCATCGACTCCGGCAGCGCCTTCATCGCGAAGGGCACGAGCAGCGCGGGCAGACCCGCCGCGAGAAAGACCGACTGCCATCCGTACGACTCGATCAGCCCTTTGCCAAGCAGGGCGGCCAGCATGCCCCCGACCGAGTAGCCGGAGAACATGAGCGTGACGAGCGTGCCACGCAGGCGTCGCGGCGAGTACTCCGTCATTTGTGCGACGACGATCGGCATCACGCCGCCGATTCCCACGCCCGCGAAGAAGCGCGTGACGGAGAAGCTGATCGGCTCATGCGTGAAGCCGGCCGCGGCGGTGAACAGCGAAAACATCAGCACGCAGATGGCGATGGCTTTGCGGCGGCCGAGGCTGTCGGCCACCATGCCCATCACGATGGCGCCGAACATCATGCCGAAGAGCGCGGCGCTGACCATGAAGCCGGCGCTGGTGGCGTCCACGTTCATCGCCTTCATGATCGACGGCAGCGCAATGCCCGCAACCGCGAGGTCGTAGCCGTCGAAGATGATGATGAGTGCGCACCAGAGCAGGATGCGGCCGTGATAGCCGTTGAAGCGCGCTTCGTCGGCCAGATGGTGTACGTCGATGTGTCGCATGCGGTGTCTCCATAACGAATCCGCCCTCCGTCGAAACGCGGAGAGTCTTGGGGATGTCTTGACCGACGCAAGCGGCACCAGGCCGGGCCGCACCGGCATGGCCTGTGACCCATGCCCATGAAGCCAACCACCTCTGCGAACCTCGAAGGGTGGCTATTTATGCAATATTGTGCAGGCAGTAAACGCGAATTGATCGCCAACTGCAAGGGTAATTTGCCCGGTTTAGGGTTTTACATGAGAAAACGGGGCACGTAAGTGCTTGTTTAATTGCGGTGGATGGCCGCGCGGGAGGGGGCGGCGGGATGGCGAAGGAGGACAGACGTGCGGCGACGGGGCGCCGCCGCACGTCGCGGCAGAATGCAACTTATTGCTTGGCGACCGAGAACGGCGGGAGTTGATAACTCCAGGTTTCGCTCACGGCCTTGCCGCCAGAGACGAGGGCGGCGCGCAGTTCCACGACCTTGGCCGGGTCCTTGACCATCACGCGCAGGTTCAGGCGCAGGCCCCGCGTGACCGGATTCGGTTGCAGCGTCTGCTCGATGATCGTGGCGTTATCGCTCACGCTGACTTGCGGCGTGACCGATCCGGCGGGCAGCGAGGCGAGCGGGCCGCCGTCGAAGTCCACGATGAGGCCGGTGCTGCCGTCGAAGTGACGAATCAGGTTGGCTTGCGTAACCTCGCCGGCGCTGCGAAGCGTCTGCTTCACCCATGCCAGATTGCGATCGATGATGCCGCGCTCGTTCATCGTCCAGCGGATCGTGTAATCGGCTTGCAGCGGCTGACCTTTGGGGGGCAACTGGTCGGGCGTCCAGAACGCGCCGATGTTGTCGTTGGTCTCGTCCGGCGACGGAATCTCGACCAGTTCGATATGCCCCTTGCCCCAATCGCCTTGCGGCTCGATCCAGGCGCTCGGGCGCAGATCGTAGCGATCCTTCAGATCTTCGTACTGAGCGAAATCGCGTCCACGCTGGAGCAGACCGAAGCCGCGCGGATTCGTCACCTGGAACTGGCTGATGGCGAGATTGCGCGGGTTGTTCAGCGGACGCCAGATCCACTCGCCGTTGCCGGCGTGAATCGCCAGACCGTTCGAGTCGTGCAAGGCCGGGCGGAAGTTGTACGGATCGCGCTGCTGATTCG
Organism: Pandoraea sp. ASV26; assembly: GCF_016428915.1. GTDB lineage: Bacteria > Pseudomonadota > Gammaproteobacteria > Burkholderiales > Burkholderiaceae > Pandoraea. Next base: position 53,028 of record NZ_JAELTP010000017.1, on the reverse strand, counting down.
GCCCGAACAGGAACATGCTCGTGAGCGGCGCAATGCCGAGCTTGGTCACGGGCGCACGCATGAATACGCGGGCCTGCACCTTGAGCAGCGAGTCGTCGCCCGGCGTCAGATCGAAACGATAGGCACCGGTAGCGCGCTTCGAGTCGAGCAGCGCGTAGAAGACCAGATGCTTGTCGCCCGGATTTGGACGTTCGATCCAGAACTCGCGGAAGGCCGGGAATTCCTCGGCAATCGGCAAGCCGGTATCGATGGCAAGACCGCGTGCCGACAGACCGTAGATCTGTCCCTTGCCGATCACGCGGAAGTAGCTTGCGCCCAGCACGCTCATGATCTCGTCGAGCTTGCCCGGTTCGTTGATCGGGTAAAGCACGCGAAAGCCGGCGTAGCCAAGGTTATGCGTGGCGCTGCGATCGAGCTTGAGATCGCCGAAGTCGAAGCGGCCGGTGTCGTACTTGATCTCGTGGATCTTCGCCTGGCTGCCGGTGCCGACGACTTCGTTGATCTTCACCGGCGTGCTGAACTGCATGCCCTGGTGATAGAAGCCCAGACGGAACGGCGTGGCCTGATCGTTCCATTCGAACGCTTCGCGTCTGGGCTGGATCTTGATGTAGTCGCCGAACTGCATGTTCGCGAAGGCCGGCGTGAGGTTGCTCACCGGGGCGGTGTAGGGCGTGTCGGCGAGCGCCTTCGCACGGGCGGTGACGTCGTCGAGGGAGAAGGCATGGGCGTGCGCGGCACCCAGCAGGGCGGCACCTGCCACGAGGGCTGGCACGAACGCGCGTACGCGTTGACGCCAGGACACGGCGGGGGAAGACTGAACCACGAATCTCTCCAGTAGTCGGGGGACGCATCGCGTGCGCGTCCCGTACGGGTCTCATTACACGGGGCTTTACGAAGGGATTCGCGCGAAAACGGGGCGAAATCTCTCCGAAAATACCGATTGTGGCAAAGTATCGCACTTCGCACTTCATGTTACGCATCCGGACGGTTTCCCCGGACTGAGTAACGCCAGTTGATACGACGCACGGTGCTGCCGCACGCGGCTTTACCGGCTCACATGACCGGACAACTTTACCGTCGGGCCACATTGGATCGCTATCTGATGAGAATGTTCTCTGCACTGGCTCTCGCAGCCAGTCTCGTAGTATCGCCGGCGTTTGCCGACGCGCCCGCCGCTCCGGGCAACCCGTCTCAGGGCAATGCGCTGGTTGCCATGCCGTCTGCGTCTGCCAAACAGGCGTTCATCGACGATCTCATCGCGCGCATGACGCTCGATGAGAAGATCGGGCAGTTGCGTCTGATCAGCATCGGGTCGGACATGCCGCAACCCAGGTTCGTCAAGGAGATCGCCGCCGGTCGCGTGGGCGGCACGTTCAATTCGGTCACGCGCGAGGAAAACCGTGCGTTGCAGGACGCGGCCGTCAAGCAAAGCCGTCTGAAGATTCCCCTCTTCTTCGCCTACGACATCGTGCACGGGCATCGTACCGTGTTCCCGATCAGTCTCGGACTCGCATCGAGTTGGGATATGTCGGTCGTCAAGCAAGCCGCACGCGTGGCCGCCATCGAAGCGAGCGCCGACGGGCTGGACGCGACCTTCGCGCCGATGGTCGACATCTCGCGCGATCCGCGTTGGGGGCGCACGTCGGAAGGCTTCGGCGAAGACCCCTATCTGGTCTCGCAGAGCGCGCGTGCGAGCGTGCAGGGGTTTCAGGGCACGTCGCCCGCGAACCCCGATAGCCTGATGGCCTTCGTGAAGCACTTCGCGTTGTACGGCGCGGTCGAGGGCGGGCGCGATTACAACGTCGTCGACATGAGCCCGATGCGCATGTATCAGGACTATCTGCCGCCGTATCGCGCCGGCATCGACGCAGGGGCAGGGGGCGTGATGATTGCGCTGAACTCCATCAACGGCACACCGGCCACGTCGAACAAGTGGCTGCTGCGCGACCTGCTGCGTGACGAATGGGGTTTCAAGGGCGTGACCGTGAGCGATCACGGGGCCATCGAAGAACTGATGCGCCATGGCGTGGCCAAAGACGGCCGCGAGGCGGCGAAGCTGGCCATCGAGGCGGGCGTCGACATGAGCATGGCCGACGTGCAGTACCTCAGGCAGTTGCCCGATCTCGTGAAGTCCGGCGATGTGCCGATGCGCGAGATCGACAGCGCGGTGCGCGAAGTGCTTGGCGCGAAATACGACATGGGCCTGTTTGCCGACCCGTATCGTCGTATCGGTAACGCGGCGCAGGACCCGAAGGACGTGAATGCCGAAAGCCGTCTGCATCGCGACGCCGCGCGCGACGCGGCGCGCAAGTCTCTCGTCCTGCTGGAGAATCGGCACGACACGCTGCCCCTGCGCAAGACGGGCAAGGTCGCCGTGATCGGGCCGCTCGCCGACGCAAAGGTCGACGTCATGGGGAGCTGGTCGGCCGCGGGCAAGGCGACGCAGGCCGTCACGCTGTTGCAAGGCGTGCGCGATGCGCTCGGCACGCAGGCACAGGTGAGCTATGCGCGCGGTGCGAACATCACCGACGATCCGCGCGTGGTCGAGTATCTCAACTTCCTCGATTGGGACAATCCGGAAATCGTGCAGGACAAGCGCACGCCGCAGCAGATGATCGACGAGGCCGTGCGGGTCGCGCGCCACGCCGACACGTTGATCGTGGCGGTGGGGGAGTCGCGCGGCATGTCGCATGAGGCATCGAGCCGCACGAGCCTGTCGCTGCCGGGCAGCCAACTGGCGCTGTTGCAGGCACTCAAGGCAACGGGCAAGCCGCTGGTCGTGGTGCTGATGAATGGCCGTCCGCTCGATCTGAACTGGCCGAAGGCCAACGCCGACGCCATGCTAGAGACCTGGTACGCGGGCACCGAAGGCGGTCATGCGATTGCGGATGTGCTGTTCGGCGATTACAACCCGTCGGGCAAGCTGCCGGTCTCGTTCCCGCGCTCGATCGGCCAGATTCCGACGTACTACAACCAGTTGCGCATCGGTCGCCCGTTCACGCCGGGCAAGCCTGCCAACTACACGTCGCAGTACTTCGAAGAGGACTCCGGCCCGCTGTATGCCTTTGGTTACGGCCTGAGCTATACGTCGTTCGAAGTGTCGAAGGTGAAGCTCTCGGACAAGACGCTCTTGCGCGGCGGCAAGCTCGATGCGAGCGTGAGCGTGCGCAATACCGGCAAGCGCGAAGGCGAGACGGTGGTGCAGCTTTATTTGCAGGATGTCGCCGCGTCGATCGTGCGCCCGGTCAAGGAACTGAAGGGCTTCGAGAAGGTGAATCTCAAGCCGGGCGAATCGCGCACCGTGCACTTCACCATCGACGAGAGCCTGCTGAAGTTCTACAACGCGAAGCTGCAATACGTGGCGGAACCCGGCGACTTCAACGTGCAGATCGGACTCGATTCGCAGCACGCCGAACAGGCGTCGTTCACGCTGCAATAACGCCTCGCTTCAGTCGTACTTCACCTCGCTTACGCCTGCGTCTGGAACTCTCCCGCGAGAAATTCCACGCAGGCGCGCACCTTGGCTGACGACGCCACGCGCGACGGATACACCGCCCAGACATTGGCCGGTTGCGTGACGTCGGGCAGCACCTGCACCAGCTTGCCTTGCGCGATGAGCGCCCCGACATCCCACATCGAACGCAGCACGATCCCCTGTGCGTCGAGCGCCCATTGCACGGCCACCTCGCCGTGATTCGTGGACAGCGGCCCCGTCACCTTGAGCGAGACGGCCTCGCCGCGCTGTTGCAGCCGCCACATGCCGAACGGATGATCGCGTTCCTTGATGACGATGCACGCATGCCCGGCCAGATCGCTCAACTGACGCGGCGTGCCGTGCGCTTCGAGGTAGGCACGCGATGCGCACAACACCCGGTGATTGTCGGCGAGCTTGCGCGCGATCAGATGCGGGGCGATGTCGTCGCCGATGCGCACGTCGAGGTCATAGCCTTCGGCCGCCACGTCGACGATCCGGTCGAACAGGTCGAGCCTCACATTGAGTTGCGGATGCAGTGCGCGCAGTCGCGACATGGCCGGTGCCACGACATGCCGCCCGAAGCCGAAGCTGCTCGACACCCGTAAGGTGCCGCGCGGCACCTGCCGGGTGCTCGAGACATCCTCCATCAGATGATTGACGTCGTCGAGAATCTTCTCGGCCCAGGCGTAGACTCGCTCACCGGCGTCGGTAATAGCCACACGCCGCGTCGAGCGGTGCAGCAAACGCGTGCCGAGGTCGGCTTCGAGCATGCCGACGCGCTTGCTCACATACGCGGGCGAGACCCCCAACGCTTCGGCCGCAGCCGAGAAGCTGGCGCGGCGGGCGACCTGGCAGAACACGCGCAGATCGTCGAGATTCGGATTGACGGGCAGGGGTTTATTCACGATTCGTGGATAGTGGATTAACCGATTGGGGGATTTTATCCGCGTTGGAATGGAATAACCTAACGCCATCGTCCAAACATCAGGAGAGACAGACCATGACCGACACGTCCCAACGCGCCCAGCGTCCGTACAAGATCGCCGTGATTCCGGGTGACGGTATCGGCAAGGAAGTGATGCCCGAGGGCCTGCGCGTGCTCGACGCCGCCAGCAAGCGCTTCGGCATCCCGGTCGAATACCAGCACATCGAATGGGCGAGCTGCGACTACTACGTCAAGCACGGCCAGATGATGCCGGACGACTGGAAGCAGCAGCTCGACGGCGTCGACGCCATTCTCTTCGGCGCGGTGGGTTGGCCCGAGACGGTGCCCGATCACATTTCGCTGTGGGGGTCGCTGCTCAAGTTCCGTCGCGAATTCGATCAGTACATCAACCTGCGTCCGGCGCGTTTGTTCGACGGTGTGCCGTCGCCGCTGGCAGGACGTCAGGCGGGCGATATCGACTTCATGATCGTGCGTGAGAACACGGAAGGCGAGTACTCGTCGGTAGGTGGCGTGATGTTCGAGGGCACGGAGCGTGAGTTCGTGGTGCAGGAGTCGATCTTCACGCGTCATGGTACGGAGCGTGTGCTGAAGTTCGCGTTCGATCTCGCGCAGCAGCGCAAGCGCAAGCACGTGACGGTGGCGACGAAGAGCAACGGCATCTCGATCTCGATGCCGTGGTGGGACAAGCGTGCCGCCGAGACAGCCGCGAAGTATCCGGACATCACGTGGGACAAGCAGCACATCGACATTCTGTGTGCGCGCTTCGTGCTCAATCCCGATCGTTTCGACGTGGTGGTCGCGTCGAATCTGTTCGGCGACATTCTCTCGGATCTGGGGCCGGCTTGTACCGGCACCATCGGCATTGCGCCGTCGGGCAACCTGAATCCGGAGGGCAAGTTCCCGTCGCTGTTCGAACCGGTGCACGGCTCGGCGCCGGACATCGCGGGCAAGAACATCGCCAACCCGATCGGCATGATCTGGACGGCGGCGATGATGCTCGACCACCTCGGCGGTGGCGAAGGCCGGGCGCGCGAGGCGCACGACACCATCCTCGCGGCGATCGCTCAGGTCATCAAGAGCGGCCCGCGCACCGGCGACATGGGCGGGCGCGCGAACACGACCGAAGTGGGTCAGGCGATTGCGGCCGTCGTTGGCGCCGGTTGAGTCGTCGACGATCCCGCCGCCGCGTGAGTGTCTGATGCAGGCGAGGCAGACGCGCCGCCGCGCGGCGGGAAGTGCCGGTTGGGAACGGCCGGCACGCCGAGATTCTCGCGGAAGGTGCGTCCCTCGTAGCGGGTGCGGAACAGACCGCGCCGCTGCAACTCCGGCACGACCCGATCCACGAATGACGTAATCCCCGCAGGCGCGCTCGGAAACATGATGTTGAAGCCGTCGGCCGCGCCCGTCTCGAACCAGTGCTGGAAGTCGTCGGCGATCGATGCCGGCGTGCCGACCAGCACGCGGTGCCCGCCTGCCGTGAAGCGCGTGTAAAGCTCACGCACGGTCGGCTGTTCACGCCGGATCCAGTCCACCAGCAGCTTCTGACGGCTCTTGTGCGAGTTCGTCTGCGGCACATGCTCGGGCAACGGCACCTTGGCGTCGAACGGCAGACTGCCGAGGTCGATGCCAAGACTCGCGTAGTTCGCGAGCGAATGCAGCACGACGGCGGGGTCGCGATGCGCGAGCAAGGCGTCGTAAATATCCTCCGCCTCGGCTTGCGTGCGCCCGACAATGGGCGACACGCCCGGCAAAATGAAGATGTGCTCGGGACGACGGCCATACTTCAGCGCCCGTGTTTTCACATCGGTGTAGAAGGCGCGCGCGTCTTCGATATCCTGTGCTGCGGTGTAGAGCAATTCGCCCGCGCGTGCGGCCAGTTCGCGGCCGGCTTCGCTCGAACCTGCCTGCGCGATCACCGGCCATCCCTGCACGGGACGCGGCGCACTGAGCGGGCCCTTGACCCGGAAGTGCTTGCCGCGATGATCGAGTTTGCGGATGCGCGTCGGATCGGCCCATTGCCCGGTTGCCTTGTCGCGCGGGAAGGCATCGTCCGCATGGCTATCCCAAAGGCCCGTTACGACATCGTAGAACTCGTTGGCGCGCTCGTATCGCACCGCATGGTCGACATGATCGTCGCGATTGAAGTTCTCCCCGCCGCCCGTCGACGTCACCAGATTCCAGCCGGCACGTCCGCCCGAGAGATGGTCGAGCGAGGCGAACGCGCGCGCCACGTTGTACGGCTCGCTGTAAGTCGTGCTCACCGATGCCACCAGGCCTATGTGCTGCGTTGCCCCGGCCAGACCGGCGAGCAGCACGACCGGGTCCCAGCGCGGTGCACCGGGACTATGGGCGAGCGAGACCGGGTCGGTCGACATGAAGAGGTTGTCGAAGAAGAACAGCGCGTCGAAGCAGCCGCGCTCGAGTTCCTGCGCGTAGTGCCGATAGCGCGCGAATTGCGAATAGGCGTCGGTGTCCGTGTCGGGATGGCGCCAGCTATCGCCCTGCACGCCGGACCCCGACATGTAGGCGCCCAGCCGGAGCTTGCGGGCAGGTTGGCTCATGACGTGGCTTTCGTTCGATTTCGGTAGACGCTCACGATAAGCGAGCGTGACGTGGCGGCACAAACAACGAAATTCGATAAGCAAACCCGCATAAGCAAACTGGCACGGCACCCGATATGAAACGCATCAATCGATGGTTGGGGATGCGCGCGAGCTTGCCTAGACTGGCACGTCCGATCACTTCAGCAGCCGCGCTCCGGCGTGGCGTCACGACATGAAGAAATCCGCTTCCTCTCCCGCGCCGGCGGTGAATCCGGTGATCGATGCATTCATCGCCGCATCCGCCATTGCTTTTGGTCTTTACGTTTCCGCGCCGTCACGTGCTGCCCTGTTGCAGGCCACCATGACGCGCTCGGCCAAGCGCGATCTGCGCACGCGTCTGAGCGCGCGCTGGCCGCTGTGGCGCAACCGCTTGCGTCGCGGCATTGCCGTTGTGCTGAGCGTTGCGGCGATTCTCCCGTTCGGGAGCCGGGCCGCCGACAAGCCGGTGCTCGTCGTGGGCGATCAGGCGTACAACGCGCAGAGTCTCTTCGAGGCGTCGGGGGTGTTGCAGGATGCGCCCTACACCATCGCGTGGAAGCAGTTTCCTGCGGGTACGCCCGTGATTGAAGCGGTCAATGCGGGCGCGCTCGACATCGGTCTGCAAGGCGACGGCCCGGTGCTGTTCCTCGCGGCGCAGGGCGCGCCCGTCAAAGTCATCGGCATCTATCGCGACAGTCCCGACAGCGTGGTGCTGCTGGCCGGCCCTCACACGCAAATCAAGACCGTTGCCGATCTGAAGGGCAAGACGGTGGCGATTACGCGCGGCGGCTGGTCACAGCAACTGGTGCAGGCGGCGCTGACGTCGGCGGGGTTGCCGCTCGACTCGGTGAAGTATTCGTACCTCGCGTCTGTCGATTCGGCGGCGGCGTTGCAGGCGGGCAAGGTGGATGCGACGGCGACCTGGGAGCCGTACGTCTCGCGCTTGCGTCAGGCGGGCGCGCGCACGGTGGTCACGGCGCGCGGCCTGATCGCGGCGCAGAGCTATTTGTCCACGACGCAAAAGGTCATCGATACCAAACGTGAATTGCTCGGCGACTTCGTGCAGCGTTATCAGCGTGCGCGCGAATGGTCGCTGGCAGACGCGCGGCACATCGAGCGCTATGCGGACGTCTGGGCGGCCAAGTCGCGTGTCGATCCCAAGCTGGCGCATCAATGGTTCAGCACGTCGCGCATTCGCTATGAGCCGTTGACGGACAGCGCCATTGCCGAGGCGCAGAAGAGCGTGGACGACTTCGTGAAGACAGGCACGCTGTCCAAAAGCTTTGACGTGCGCAGCCTGTTCGACACCTCGTTCAACAAGTTCACGCAGGCGGCGCGGTGATCGCAATCGCTGCGGTCGCCGTAATCCTCGCCTCACACGCGGCGTATCGCGAGTGTTTGCACGGGCGCGCGTGCTGATGGCGGCAGGGTTGCTGGATTCGCGTCAGTCGACCCCGCACTGGCGCGCGAGCGATTTGCTGGCCTCGATGTGTCCGGCGACCGATGGGCAGCGCGATCGCGTGTTCGCGCTGCGCGTCGAGGACTCGCAATGACAGTGATGCCGCAGATTCGGCCGGCGCGGCAGCGCGCCTGACTGAGTCAGGTTCCTGTGCGCTGCAATACCCGCTCGCCACCGAACGCGTGCGGGCGCGGCGCGTCGACACGTTCGCGCAGCAGCGCGACGGCGCGTTGCGCCCGCGCCGAGAGCGGCCATTCGGCGCGATGGATCAGCCACAGCGTGTCGACCACCGGCGGGCCGCAGTCCACCACGCGAATGGCATCCTGCGAAGCAAACGCCTGCCGCGCGTACTGCGGAATGATGGTGAAGCCCAGGCCGCGCGCCACATATTCGAGAATCAGACTGATCTGGTTCGTGCATCCCTTGCACGGCAGGCTCTGCACGCCCGGATTGCCGGGAAAGCGTCGGCTGAGCAAGCGCGTCGACATGGCCTCGCCATCCGGATGATCGATGTATCCGATGCGCTTGAGGTCGTCCCACGTGTGCACGTCTTCTCCGGCGGGCACCACCAGTTCGAGCGGCTCCTGCGTGAACGGCGTGGCGGCCAGCCGCGGATCGTCAGGCCGCAGCGTCACCAGTCCCAACTCGAAATGGTTTTGCAGCACGCCTTCGAGCACTTCGCGGTCCGGGGCGAAGCGATGCCGCACGGCCATCGCAGGGTTGGCCTGCTGCATGTCGAGCAGAATCGGACACAGATACAGCCCGATGCTGCCCGGCGTGATGATCGTGATGACGCCGCATTCCTCGTTCGCATCGTCCAGACGCGAGCGCAGATGCCGGGCCGCACACTCGACTTCCAGACAGTAGGTCAGCAGCGCCTGCCCGGCCGGCGTGAGTTCCACCGCGCGCGGACGCCGCACGAGCAACGGCCCGAAGGCTTCCTCGAGATGCTTCACGTGCTGGCTGACGGCCGCCTGCGTGAGGCCAAGCCGGTCGGCGGTGCGGGTGAAGTTACCCAGCTCCGCGAGCGTAGCGAACGATTTGAGCCACTGAGGATTCACCATAATGAACTGTTATTGATTCGATAATGTGCGGATGGTTTTCATTATAGCGATGTGCGACTAAGATCGCTGGTGTCGACCACTACCGGTCGAGGCGCCGCGAAATTTCTCAACGTCGAAACGTTGAAATGTTGCCGCGAGCCACGCGCTCCGCCCACCGGCGCCGCTTTCCCTGACTCCTTAGAGAACCCCATGTCTGCCCTGTTTTCCCCGTTCGAGCTGAAAAGCGTCAAGCTGCGCAACCGCGTGGCCATCCCGCCGATGTGCCAGTACAGTGCCGTCGACGGTGTTACCAACGATTGGCATCTCGCCCATTACGCCGGTCTGGCGCGCGGCGGCGCCGGGTTGGTGATCGTCGAGGCGACGGCCGTCTCGCCCGAAGGTCGCATCACGCCCGGATGCACCGGTCTGTGGAACGACGAGCAGGCGCAAGGCATGGCGCGCATCGCGTCGTCGATCAAGGCGCATGGCGCCGTGCCGGGCATTCAGATCGCGCACGCCGGTCGCAAGGCCAGCGCCAACCGTCCTTGGGAAGGCGACGACCACATCGGTGAAGACGATCCGCGCGGCTGGTCGACGATCTCGCCGTCCGCAGTGCCTTTCGGCGCGCATCTCGGCAAGGTGCCGAAGGCGATGACCCTCGACGACATCGAGCGCGTGAAGGCCGACTTCGTGGCGGCGGCGCGTCGCGCGTTGGCGGCCGGTTTCGAATGGCTGGAACTGCACTTTGCCCACGGCTATCTGGCGCAGAGCTTCTTCTCGGTGCACGCCAACCATCGTGACGACGCGTACGGCGGCGATCTTGCCGGGCGCAGCCGCTTTCTGCTCGAGACGCTCGCTGCCGTGCGTGAAGTGTGGCCCGAGCATCTGCCGCTCACGGCGCGTTTCGGCGTAATCGAGTACGACGGTCGCGATGAACAGACGCTCGCCGAATCGATCACGCTCACGCGTCAGATGCGTGAAGGCGGTCTCGATCTGCTCAACGTGAGCGTCGGCTTCTCGACGCCCGCTGCGAAGGTTCCCTGGGGCTCGGCGTTCCTCGCACCGATTGCCGAGCGCGTTCGGTCGGAAGCGGGCATTGCCGTAGCGTCGTCGTGGGGCATTGACGATCCGCACGCGGCCAACCGCGTGGTGGCCGATGGTCAGATGGATCTCGTGATGATCGGTCGCGCCTTGCTGGCCAACCCGCACTGGCCGTACTACGCGGCGCGCGAACTCGACGTGGCGCGTCCGTCGTGGGTGCTGCCCGCGCCCTATGCCCACTGGCTAGAGCGCTATCAGGTGCAACGCGCTGCCACCTGAGCTACCGGCGGCGTTCCCCGTCGATTACCAGTTGATATCGACGCAGAGCACGTGCAGGCCCTGTTTGGCGGGCGTGGCGATCGAGGCCGTCACGCAAAGGTGCGCCTCGTTGATGGAGAGATAGGGCGCGGTGAAATGCACCTCGCCGGGGGCGCGCATGGCTTCGATGAAGTACGGCCGCCGCGCCCAGTTCGCGCCCTCGGAATGCAGCAGCGGACGGAAGCGTTTGGCGCGCTGCGACGAATGGCTGTGCGGCAGCACGTTGTCGCCGATCTGGCGGCCGAGGGCGTCGAGCAGGAAGCAGCGTGCCGCATCGGGCAGCGCCAGCAGGTCGTGCGTCGCTTCGTCGATGTCCTGACCTTGTGCGAGGCGTGCGGCTGCCGCTTCGATGCCTGCCACATACGGTGCGAGGCGCAGATGCTCGGCCCGCTCGCGCTCGACCAGTTGCGTGCGCAAGGCTGACGAGAGCGCATCCATGCGCTCGGCGGCGACCTTCGACGGCACGGGGTCGACATCGGGCGCGGCGAAGTACTGCCCTTGCACGAAGTCGACGTTGCACTCCAGCGCGAGCAGCGCTTCACGGTCCGTCGTGAGCCCGCACATCATCACCAGTTGTCCCGATTCATGCAGCAGCGACACGAGGCCGGGCAGCACGCGCGCCAGATGCGACTGCTCCGTCGCCTGCGCGAGAATGCCGCGATCGAGGGCGACGATGTCCGGACGCAGATCCCATACCCGGTCGATGTTCGAATGCTTGGCGCCAAAGCCGCCCAGCGCGATGAGAAAGCCTGCCTTGCGCAGGCTGCCGACGATCGCGCCAAAGCGCGGCGTGTCGCCGCCGGCCTGCTCGGGCACCTCGAGCACCACGCGTTGCGGCGACAGGCCGGTGGCTTTGAGCGTGGCGATAAGGGCGTCGCCGTAGACCGTGTCCATCAGGGCCGCGGGGTGCAGGCTCAGGAAGAGCCATGAGTCCCGGCTGTCGAATTCGCGGAAGTTGCCCAGATGCAGCGATTCCGCAAGCCGGCCGAGTTCGAGCATGTCGCCGTGACGCGCCGCCAGCGTGAAGACTTCGTGCGACGGGACGTGACGGCCCTCGGCGTCGTGCGCGCGAAGCGAGGCGTGGTAGCCGATGGCGCGCCGGTGCGAGACCGAGAACGCCGGCTGGAAGACGCTGCAAATCGTGAAGTCGCCGTAAATGACGATGCGCCGGCCGTCTTCGGCCGCTGTCAAACGGGGTGGCAGCAAACCGGGAGCGTCGAGATCGATCATGGTCATGGTAGAGGCGGGCGCGGGGGCAGCAATGTCATGTACAGAATAGGCGAGCAAGAAGCGTGCTCAAAGGCGCCTGGCGGCGCCGGCGCTATTGTCCGCGATTTTCCCGCCGCGTTGTGACGCATCGCACCAGAGCACGGCACGATTGCACCGAAATGGGGCTTTGACGCGGGATCCGGCGGCGCTTGCGTGTGCGGCATCGTGTTCCGTTTTCTGCGTACTTAACGGATGGCGGACTCCGACCCATTCCGACCCATTCCGACCCACTCCGGCCACCTCTGACCTCATCTGAGCGCTTCCAAACAAGCGCCGACCCCGCTGACCGCCCCATGCCGTCGCTCAGGGCGACAGCAGTTGCGCCCGCCGTGCGACCCGCGCGAGGGACAGCGCGCAGACGACATTGAAGACGTGCAGGCCACCGGGACCGAGCAGCGTCACGACCAGAGACGCGATCATCGGCCCGAGAATGCCGCCGACCGAGAAGAGGATGAGTAGCGTGGCGCTCACTGCCACGCGCCGTTCGGGCACCGTGCGGTCGTTCACATGCGAGACGATCAGCCCGTACTGCGTGAAGTTGACGGCGGAGAACAGGAACATCAGCACAAAGACCAGCCAGTGCGCCTGAAAGAAAATCAACGGCGCACAAAACGCGGCGGACGCAAACGCCAGACGCCGTGACAGCGTGCGCCGGTCCATGCGATCGGACAGCCGTCCCACGGGCCATTGCATGAGCAGGGCGCCGAACAGCGCCACGCCCATCAACGTCGACAGGCTGCCGATCGACAGACCGATGCGCGTGAGGTAGATCGGCATGATGGCGTAGAACGCGCTGTACAGAAAGCCCGCGAGGATGCAGCCGGGAATGGCAATCGGCGTGGCGCGCGCCATTTCGGTAACGCTGTCGAAGAGGCTGAGCGCTGGTTGTTTGACGAGCCGCTCGTCGGCGACCCGCGTCGGCCACCCCTGCATGAGCGTGATCGGCAGAATCGCCGCGACGAACAGTCCGGCGACGAGCAGAAGCTGGCCTTCGCTGCCCGCGTCGCCGATATTGAGCAGGAACTGCCCGGTGCTCACGGCGAGGTAGTTGATCGTGAGATAGGAGCCGAACACGCGCCCGCGCATGGTGTTCGGCACCGAGCCGTTGAGCCAGCTCTCCACGGTGGTGTACATGCCCATCAGCGCGAAGCCGGTGCCGAGCCGCAGCACGCAGAGCATGAGCGTGGTCTCGCTCACGGCGAAGCCCATGACGAACAGGGCGGCCAGCGCGGTGAAAGCGACGAACGCGCGATGTTGTCCGATGCGCTCGATGAGCGTGCGGTTGTAGAACGCGCCGAGCAGGAAGCCGCCGTAGTAGCACGACTGGATCACGCCGATCGTGAACGTCGACGCCCCGTACTTCAGCGCGTGAAAGGGGATGGCGGTGGCGAACAGCCCGTTGCCGACGACCAGCACGCCATAGGCCAGCAGAATGCCCATGAGCGCCGGGTAGATGCTGATGGGCAGTGGCACGGCGTCCGCCGGGGCGGGGCCGGGCGGCGTCGACGGCGCGCCCAGCAGGGACGCTTCCGAGAGGGGCCCCGGACGATCGGGTTCGTCTTCGGGAATGGCGGCATCTAGCGACGGGTCTCGCTGCATCATCTCTCGCAGGCCAGAGGATTGGGGGCAACAGGCTTTCATCGTGCCCGGCGCGAACAATCCTTTGCACTGCAAAATGCATGGACAGCATGGAGCGCCGTCGCCGGCGGTTCGCGTGAGGCACGTGAGCGATACCCCGAATGATCGCACGAGATGGTCGGCGCACGAACTGACGCACCCAATGCCGGATGCGGCACATCAACGGAAAGGGGCGTGTCCCGGTACAGGACACGCCCCGTTCTTAACGCTTTCTCTCAACTCGCCTCTCTGCGCTTCGACTCACACCACGGCGTTGCGGCGTTCGCGTATCGATGCGGCAACGCGCGTCATCAATGCTCCGTCACACTGGCCCCATGCCATACCTGCTGGCGGCGCTTGCGACTGCCGATCCACGCGGCGGACAGCGCGCTGATGAGACCGGCGCACAGCACATAGAGGCAGATCATCCACGGCTCGCCGCCGTTTCTCTGCAACAGGTAGGTGGCGATGATGGGGCTCAGACCGCTCGCGAAGATGCCCGAGAACTGGTAGACGAAGGAGATGCCGGTGTAGCGCACCTTGGCGTCGAACAGTTCCGAGAAGAGCGCCGCTTCCGGCCCGTAGACCGACGCGTAGATCACACCGAGCGGAATCACGATGGACAGCCAGACGAGCATCACGTTACCGCCGCTCGCCTTCATCAGCCAGAACCCGGCGAACGACGACAGACCGGTCGCGAGCGAGCCCCAGAAGTAGATGCGCGTGCGCCCGATGCGATCGGACAGCTTGCCGAAGAACGGAATGGTGAAGATCATGACGAACGCCGCCGCCATCACGCCCGTGAGCGCCTCGGTTTGCGAGAGCTTGAGCGTCTGCGTCAGATAGGCAATCGAGAACACGCCGAAGATGTTGAAGAACACGCCGTCGATGAAGCGCGCGCCCATGCCGGCGATGACGTTGCCGGGGCTGCGCATGAGCACCTCGGCAATCGGAATCTTGATTTCGGTGCCGGCCTTCTTGATCTTCGTGAACTCGGGCGTCTCCATCACGTTCAGGCGGATATACATGCCGATGGCCACCAGGCCCACCGACAGGAAGAACGCCACGCGCCAGCCCCACGCCAGGAACTGAGCGCTGGTGAGGGTGTACGACAGCACCGCGACCACGCCGGAGGCCAGGCACAGGCCGATCGCGAGGCCTACCTGCGGAATGCTGGCGTAGTAGCCGCGCTTCTCCTTCGGCGCGTATTCGAACGCCATGAGCACCGCGCCTCCCCATTCGCCGCCCAGCCCGATGCCTTGCAGCACCCGTAGCACGAGCAGCAGCACCGGCGCCCACAGGCCGATCTGCGCGTAGGTCGGCACCAGCCCGATGAGCATGGTGGCAATGCCCATGATGGTGAGCGTCATCACGAGCATGCTCTTGCGGCCGAGCTTGTCGCCGAAGTGCCCGAAGATCACGCCGCCCAGCGGCCGGCTGAGAAAGCCCACCGCGAACGTGCCGTAGGCGAGCATCGTCGAGACGAGCGGATCGCTGCCGGGGAAATACAGTTTGTTGAACACAATGCCGGCGACGACGCCGTACAGGAAAAAGTCGTACCACTCGATGGTGGCGCCGATGAGGCTGGCGACGACGACACGGCGCATCTGCCGGGCGTCGGTCTGGGTCGATGCATTCATGGTTGTCTCCGGATCTTGTAATGGTTGGGGGCTGACGTGACTGGCTAAATCGCTACGGCAACGTTTGCCGCTTCCGCCGGCGCCTGAGCGCTGCCGCGGATTTCCTGCATGCCCGACGCCTGCTCCCTGTCTTCGAGAATCATGTCGGCCGCCTTCTCGGCGATCATGATGGTCGGTGCATTCGTGTTGCCCGAGACCAGCTCGGGCATGATCGACGCGTCCACCACGCGCAGCGCCGCAAGGCCATGCACGCGCAGACGGTCGTCGACGACGGCCATGGCGTCGTGCCCCATCTTGCAGGTGCCGGCGGGGTGATAGATCGACTGGCTGAACTGGCGCGCGGCCTGAAGCAACGCCTCGTCGCTCTGATACTTCGCGCCGGGAATGAACTCGCTGATGATGTGCGGCGCGAGCGAAGGCGCTGCGGCGATGCGGCGCGCGACCTTGATGCCGTCGATCACGACACGATGGTCGCGTTCGTCCGACAAATAGTTGGCGTGGATCACCGGGTACTCGAGCGGATCGTTGGAGCGGATTTCGACGCTGCCCCGGCTGAACGGGCGCAACTGGCAGACGGACGAGGTGAATGCCGAGAACCGGTGCGCGCCCTTGCCCGGCTTGTCGGCGGACAACGGCTGCATGTGGAACTGGATGTCGGGGCGCGTAATGTCGGGACAGTCGGGGCGGGAGCGCGTGAAGATCGTCACCTGACTGGCGGCGAGCGTGAGCGGTCCCGTGCGGAACATCGCGTATTGCAGGCCGATGAGCGCCTTGCGCAGCGGGTTGTTGACCTCGTCGTTGAGCGTGCGCTCGCGGGTCTTGAAGACCAGGCGCACTTGCAGGTGGTCCTGCAAATTCTGTCCCACGCCGGGCAACACATGACGCAGCGCGACGCCGGCTTTGGCGAGCACCGTTGTCGGACCGACGCCCGAGTTTTGCAGCAACTGCGGCGAGCCGATGGCCCCGGCTGCGAGAATGACCTCGACGCGTGCGCGAGCCTTCTTGCGCTCGCCGTTCTGCACATACTCGACACCGACCGCGCGCTTGCCTTCGAACAGCACGCGGCATGTCTGAGCGCGCGTCTCCACGATCAGGTTGCGGCGCGCGCGGACCGGCTTGAGAAAGCCCTTGGCCGTGCTGCAACGCAGTCCCTTGAAGGCGGTTTGCTGGAAGTAGGCGACGCCTTCCTGCGTCGCACCGTTGTAGTCCTCGTTGAACGGAATGCCGATGTCCTTCGCGGCGGCGATGAAGTGCTCCGCGATGGGGCGGCGCAGACGCAGGTCCGACACCTTGAGCGGGCCGCCAACGCCGTGATATTCGTTCGCCCCGTGCTCCTGATCTTCGGATTTGCGGAAGTAGGGCAACACGTCGGCGTAGCGCCATCCGCGATTGCCCAGGGCGGCCCAGTGGTCGTAGTCTTCGCGCTGACCGCGCACGTAGAGCAGGCCGTTGAGCGAGCTGGAGCCGCCGAGAACCTTGCCGCGCGGCCAGTCGATCTGGCGGCCGGCAACGTTGGCGTCGGCTTGCGTGCGATAGCACCAGTCGAGTTCCGGGTCGTGCATCGTCTTGAAATACCCGACCGGGATGTGAATCCACGGATTGCTATCGGGGCCGCCGGCCTCGAGCAACAACACCCGGTTCGCCGGATCTGCGCTCAGACGATTGGCGAGCACGCACCCGGCGGAGCCCGCACCGACGATCAGATAGTCGACCTCATGTTCCATACAGCCTGTCTCCTGCCTCGAGTCTGATTCGATGGGATGAAACGATTCGTTTCGGATTGTTTCGATCCAATGTCGGCGAGCCGTTTGCAAATGCCAAGCGAAAAGCAGCGCGCAACGGAAAACTGAAACGGATTTCGCGCTTGCCGACTCAGAACGCGGCAATTGCTGCGGCGCATCTGCGGGGTTTCACTAGGGGCTGGAGGTGGCGCGATCACGCGCCGATCGACGACGCATTGGGGGCGTTTGCGGCTGGGCACCGGGGTTATCCCGATGCTGATGTCCGTCAATTAATTGGTATATTTTGTTTCTTTTATTGCAAGCGGCAGGCTGCGGGCGAGGAGGCGCAATGCGCGATACGGTCACGCTGGACGAAGGGGATTTGCGCACGAGCGACGAAGCGCGGAATTTGCGAGCGCTGGCCGTCATCGAGCGGCTGGCCATGGCGGGACAGCCCTACACGTTGTCGCAACTCGCGACGCGTCTGTCGATTCCGAAGGCCACGCTCATGCGCCTGGTCGAGGCGCTCGAATTGTGCGGCTACGTGTCGCATGTCCCCGATTCGCGCGGCTCGGAGCGCGGTCTGTCGCTGGGGCCGCGGGCCGCGCGACTGGCGCTGGTCACGCTGGCGAACAACAACTTCACGCGGGCGGCGCGCTCGCTGCTGCGTGCGCTGGTGGATCGCGTCGGCGAGACCGTCAATCTGACGGCGCTCGACGGCGACGAGGTGCTCTACATCGAGCGTGTGGAGACGAACGAGCCGCTGCGCATGCAGATGCATCCGGGCATGCGCGTGCCGTTGCACTGCACGGCAAGCGGCAAGTTGTTTTTGTCACAGATGCCGGTGCTCGAGCGTCGTGCCGTGCTCTCGCGCTTGTCGCTCAAGCGCATGACGCCGCGCACGATCACGGACGTGAGCCTGCTCGATGCGGAGCTCGACCGGCTGGCCGCGCGCGGCATCGGTATCGATAACGAAGAGTTCGTGCGCGGCATGGTGGCGGTCAGCGTGCCGGTGCGCGCCATCGAGGACGGACACGTACGCGCGGTGCTCGCCGTGCATGGCCCGACCGCGCGCGTGACGCTGGAACAACTACTGGGCATGGTGCCGACGCTGCGTGACACCGCGACGGCGCTCGCACCGCTGCTCGACTGGCAGCGGGCCAGCAAGGCGCAGGCGTTGGCGAAAAAGGCGGATGCGCAGGCCGACGCCGACAAAAGGGCGAAAGCGCTCTGACGCGTCAGAACGTCTTGGCGAGTTCCTTCGCGGCTTCTTGCAGACGCGGCACGAACTCCATCGCCTTCGATAGCGACGTGCGCGAGACCGGGGCGTGCACGGCCACGGCGGCGATGCACCCGCCGTCTTCCTTGAGCACGGGCGCGGCCACGCAGGCGATGCCCAGCACGAACTCTTCGTTATCGACGGCAATGCCCTTGTGCGCAATGCGGTCGAGTTCGCTTTCCAGCAGTTCGGGATCGGTCAGCGTGTTCGGCGTGAAGCGTTGCAGCTTCATCGCACGCAGAAGGGCGGCGCGTTGCTCGCGCGGCATCATGGCCAGCAGCAGCTTGCCGCTCGCGCTGCTGTGCGCGGGCACATGCGATCCCGGCTTGAGATCGAGACGCAGCGGCCACGGCGCTTCCATGCGATCGAGATAGAGCACCTCGGTTTCATGCAGCATCGTGAGGTTGCACGTCTCGCCCAGATCGGCCACGAGACGGCCCAGAATCGCATGACGCATGCGTCGTGCGCCCGCCTGCATCATCACGCCCAGACTCAGTTGTGCGAGGCGCGGGCCGATCACATAGGCGTTCTTCTGCCCCGGTTCGCGTATCACCAGCCCGCCGGCTTCGAGCGAGCCGAGCATGCGGTGCAGCGAAGCCTTCGGCATCTGGATGTCGTGCGCCATGTCGGCGAGCGAGACCGGCGCATCGGCGGCGACGAGATATTCGAGCAGCGCAAACGCCCGCAGGGTCGGGGTGTCCGCCTTGTTCTCTGAGGGGGAGTCGTGCTGGGTCGCTGCGTCGTTCATATGCGCCGTTCCGGAAAATGGATCAGCGGTATTGTACCCAAACGGGCTATCGAACGGATTGAACGCCATTGGCCGGCTTCGGGGTTTCCGATGCGTTTCAGGTCGTTCGAATGTAGACGGGCCGCCGCACAGCGTCAATCAGTGACTTAATTATCCGGAACGAATTGTTTCTAAAAATGGTTAACGTTATGATGCCCTGACATTGCCTTGGCGCAGTGAAACCGTGGAACCGTGGAACAGGAGAGGGACGTGATGGAGACCGCAACCCAAGAGCCGGATCGTCTGGTCGATGCCCGCACCGTATTCGGCATCGATACGGATCTGCAAGTGCCGGCGTTCAGCGAGCGAGACGATCACGTGCCCGAGATCGATACCGCGTATCGCTTCAACCCCGACGTGACGCTGGCGATTCTGGCCGGCTTCATGTGCAACCGGCGCGTGATGGTGCAGGGCATGCACGGCACCGGCAAGTCCACCCATATCGAGCAGGTGGCTGCGCGCCTGAACTGGCCGTGCGTGCGGGTGAATCTCGACGGGCATATCAGCCGTCTCGATCTGGTCGGCAAAGACGCGATCGTCGTGCGCGACGGCCATCAGATCACCGAGTTTCAGGAAGGCATCGTGCCGTGGGCGCTGCAACGCCCGGTCGCGTTGATCTTCGACGAGTACGATGCGGGCCGTCCCGACGTGATGTTCGTGATTCAGCGCATTCTGGAGCGCGACGGCAAGTTCACGCTGCTCGACCAGAATCGCGTGATCCATCCGCACCCGGGCTTTCGCATGTTTGCCACGACGAACACCGTCGGTCTGGGCAATCTCAACGGCCTGTATCACGGCACGCAGGTGCTCAATCACGCGCAGATCGACCGCTGGAATGTCGTGGCGACGCTCAACTATCTGTCGCGGGACGACGAAGCGGGCATCGTGCTCGCGCGCGTGCCGGAACTCGACAGCGACGCCGGGCGTACGCTGATCGACTCGATGGTGAGTGTGGCGGAACTCACGCGCAAGGGCTTCGCGACCGGCGATCTGTCCACGCTCATGTCGCCGCGCACGGTCATCAACTGGGCGGAGAACGTCGGCATTTTTCGCGATGCCGGACTGGCGTTCCGCCTCACGTTCCTGAACAAGTGCGACGAAGCCGAGCGTGCGGTGGTGGCTGAGTACTACCAGCGGGCGTTCGGCCGGGAGTTGCCCACGAACGACGGGAGTCGCTCGCTGCTGGCCGATGCGTCATGACGATCTCGGATCGCGAGGCGGCCCGGCGCGCCGCGCGTGGCGAAGCGTTGTGCGCCGCGACGGCGCGCGCGCTGACCGGCGACGCCGCGCTGCATTACAGCGGCGCGCGCCTGTGCCGGAACATGCGGCCGTTGCCGCTGCATGCGCCGCATCTGCAAACGCTGCCGGGGCCCGCAAACCCATCGACGGCGCTCGTGACGCTGCGCGGTGCGGCCGACGGTGCGGCGCTGCGGCTGCGGCACAGCAACGCCGCGCTGCACCGTCGTCTGCAACCCGAAGCGCCGATCGAGCGACTGCTCTTCGAGCTGATGGAGCAGTTGCGCTGCGAGACGTTCATTCCGGCGGGCATGCCCGGCGTCGCGAAGAACTTGCGCGATCGGTTCGAAGCGTGGTCGCGCGCGATGCACGCCACCGGTGTGGCCGACAGCCATGTCGGCTTGCTGCTCTACACCGTCGCGCAGATGGGATGGTCGCGCCTGAGCGGCTATCCCGTCATCGAGGACACGGAAGGACTCATCGAAGCCACGCGCATGGCCATCGCGCCGCGTATTGGCGGCGCGCTCGCGGGCATGCGTCGCACGCGAGCCGATCAGGCTGCCTTTGCCGTGTACGCGCGCGAGTTGGCGGCCGACATCGCGGGGCTGATCCGTGCGGCAGGCGGTGAGCCAGCGGAAGACGACAAGGATAAGGATGAGGACGACGAGAAAGGCGTGCGCAATGCCTTCTCGTTGTTTCTCGACTTCGACGAACAGGACGACGACGGCATCACGCTCGCGCATTCGGGCGATAGTCGCGTGCTCAAGGCGTCGGCACAGGGCTATCGTGTTTTCACGAATCGATACGACCGTGAACTGTATGCGGGCACGCTCGTGCGCCGTGCGTTGCTGACGGAATTCCGCGAGCGTCTTGACGAGCGCATCGTCGCTCAGGCGATCAACGTGCCGAGGCTCGCGCGCGCACTCAAGGCGGCGCTGGCGGTGCCGCAGCGCGACGGCTGGTCGTTCGGCGAAGAGCAAGGGCGTATCGACGGACGGCGCCTTGCGCAGTTGGTCAGCTCTCCCGCCGAGCGACGGCTTTTCCGGCTCGAAAAGCACACGTTGATCGCCGAGTCGATGGTGAGTTTCCTGATCGATTGTTCGGGGTCGATGAAGGCGCAGATCGAATCGGTCGCGATGATCGTCGACGTCTTGTCCCGCGCACTTGATGCGGCGGGCGTTACCAACGAAATCCTCGGCTTCACGACCGGTGCATGGAATGGCGGACGCGCCCGCACCGATTGGCTTGCGCGCGGCAAGCCTCGCTTTCCGGGGCGTCTGAACGAGGTCTCGCATCTGATCTTCAAAGACGCCGTGACGAGTTGGCGACGCGCGCGAACCGACATTGCGTCGCTGTTCAAGGCCGATCTGTTCCGTGAGGGCGTTGACGGTGAGGCGCTCGAGTGGGCCTGCGAACGGCTGCGCTCACGTAGCGCCAACCGGCGTCTGCTGATCGTGATTTCGGACGGTAGCCCGATGGACGCCGCTACGAATCAGGTCAACGACGACCACTATCTCGATCATCATTTGCGTGAGGTCGTGGCGCAGCAGCAGGCGCTCGGCGACGTGGAGGTGCTGGGCCTGGGTGTTGGCCTCGATCTGAGTCCGTACTACCGGAACTCGCTCGCGTTGGACCTGACGTCACCGCCTGACATGACAACGCTTTCACGGCTGGTCGACTGGATCGGCAGCGGCGGGCGTCGCGCTCAGGCATAGCTCCTGGCGCTACGCCATCTCCCGCAGCGCGCTCACCATCAGGTGTGCGCCCAGCAGCATCAACGTGAGGAAGGCGATACGCCGCGTCGTCACGCCGGAGAGCGGCGGCGGATGACGGCGCGCGAGCAACGTGGCAAACGTGACGACAGGCAACGCCACGGCCGCCTGCCACCATATCGAAGCCGGTAACTGACCGGCGAAAGCGCTATAGGCGGTACGGATCGATGCCGTAACCGCGAACAGCAGAATCAACGCGCAGCGAATTTGCACCAGTGTGAGCGGTTGCCGGTAGAAGTAGAAGATCAACGGCGGTCCGGAGATGCCGAACATGCCGCTGAGCAACCCGCCGAAAATCCCGCTGAAGAAGAATCCCGCGTCGCCGGAGCGTTCGGCCTTCGGCGCGGGACGCAGCGCGGATCCGATACCACCGTAGAGCACCACCGCTCCGAGCAGCAGATGCAGCACGTTCGACGCGGTGCCGTTCAGATAATCGAAGAGCAGCACCCCGATGACGACCGACGGCAGGATGCCGAGCGTTGCGGCGCGCACGGCACGCCAATCGATGTGATGAAGCGTGCCCGGCAGCGCGAGCGCACTGTTCACGAGGGTGACGAGACTCACGAGGATCGCCACGCTCGCCACTGGCGCCAGCCCGAAGCCGCTGGCACCGCCCAGCACGATCATGCCCAGCCCGAAGCCCGTGACCGTCTGGAAGTAGGTGGCGAAGCCCAGTAACAGCATCAACGGCAGATAGCCCTGAATCGCGTGAAGCGTCATGGCCGGATGGCGAGCGGCGAGGTTCCGGTGAGCTTGGTGCGGGCCGCCTGCGCCTGCACGCAGGTCACGCCAATCACGTAATAAATGTCGTCGGCGCTGCAACCGCGCGAGAGATCGTTGGCCGGACGGTTCAGCCCTTGCAACAAGGGGCCGATGGCCTTCGCGCCGCCGATGCGTTCGGCCAGCTTGTAGCCGATGTTGCCGGCATCGAGACTCGGGAAGATGAGCGTGTTGGCATGCCCCTCGACCTGCGAGTGCACGACCTTGCGCTGAGCGATTTCGGAGACGATGGCCGCATCGAGCTGGACGTCGCCGTCGATGGCCAACTGCGGCCGCGCCTCCTTCACGAGACGGGTCGCTTCCACGACCTTGTCCACGGCCGCATGTTTCGCGCTGCCGCTCGTCGAAAACGACAGCATTGCAACGCGTGGCGGCTCCATGAGCAAGGCGCTCGCACTGTCGGCCGCAGCGAGTGCGATCTGCGCGAGCTGGGCGGCATCGGGATCGACGACGAGAGCGCAATCGGAGAAGATCAGGCCGCCCTTCATCGTATGGAACGGCTCGCAGAGCATCATCAGGAAGAAGCTCGACACGAGTTGGAACGACGGCTGCACGCCGATGATCTGTATCGCCATGCGCACCACGTCGGCCGTCGTGTTCACGGCGCCGGCGACCGAGCCGTCGGCATGACCGAGCCGCACCATCATGTTGGCGAAGCCCAGCGGCGAGCGCATTTCCTCGGCGGCTTGTGTGCGCGTCATGCCCTTTTTGGCGCGCATGCCGTGCCAGGTTTCGGCGAAAGCGTCCGCCATGTCCGACGTTGCCGGATCGATCAGTTCCATGCCGGCCAGATCGATGCGTGCCGCATCGGCCGCGCGTTGTGTCCTGCCGATGTCGCCGACGAGCACGATACGGGCGATCCCCTCGCGCGTTGCGCGTGCGGCGGCGCTGAGCATGCGCTCGTCTTCCGATTCGCACAACACGATGCGCATCGGTGCGCGCCGCGCGGTATCGATGATGCGATTGATGGCTTTCATGATGTCGAGAAAATAAATAAGCGCCCCCGGCACTCACAGAGCCGGGAGCGCTGTCACACGAATTACCGCAACCGCGTCAGACGTAGTCCTTGTACTTGTCGAGCATGCGCACCGGCTTCGACAGTGCGTCGCGACGGAACGGGTCGCCCAACTCGCGGGTACACATGATTTCGATGATGGTCGTCTTGCCGTGATTCATCTGCATGTCGATGGCCTTCTTGAGCGCCGGGCCGACGTCTTCCAGACGATCGACCACGATGCCCTCGGCACCCATGGCGCGCGCGATGTTGGCGAAGCTCGGGCTATCGAGTTCACCGGCCACGAAGCGGCGGTTGTAGAAGTCCACCTGGTTCTTCTTCTCGGCGCCCCATTGACGGTTGTGGAAGACCACCGCCGTGACCGGAATGTTGTGGCGCACGCAGGTGAGCGTTTCCATCAGGCTCATGCCCCAGGCGCCATCACCGGCGTACGAGACGGCCGGACGATGCGGGGCGGCGACCTTGGCGCCGATGATCGTCGGGAACGCGTAGCCGCAGTTGCCCCAGCTCATGGCGGCGAAGAAGCTGCGCGGCTTGTTGAAGCGCAGGTAGCTGTTGGCCACCGAGTTGATGTTGCCGATGTCGGTCGAGACCATGACGTCTTCCGGCATCGCCTTTTCCAGCTCGCGCAACACCTGACGCGGATGCAGATACTCGCCACCGTTGAACGTGCGTTCCTGCTTCTGCTCTTCGATCATGTCGAGGCTGTACGGATCGCGTTCGTGGGTCCACTCGTCGAGTTCCTTCTCCCACGCGGCCTTCTCGGTGGCGATCTGGTCGGCGCGGGCCGCGCGCGTGGCGTCACACACGAGCGTGCGTTCGGCCAGACGCTGCGACAGCGCCACGGCAGCGGCCTTCGCATCGCCGCAGATGCCCACGGAGATCTTCTTCACGAGGCCGAGCATCTTGTGGTCGGCATCGATCTGGATGATCTTGGCATTTTTCGGCCAGTAGTCCAGACCGTGCTGCGGCAGCGTGCCGAACGGTCCGAGACGCGAACCGAGGGCGACGACCACGTCGGCCTGCGCCAGCAACTTCATGGCGGCCTTCGAGCCCTGATAGCCGAGCGGACCGCACCACAGCGGATGGTTGGCCGGGAACGAGTCGTTGTGCAGATAGCTGTTCACGACCGGCGCGCCCAGACGTTCGGCGAGTGCCTTGCATTCTTCGACGGCGTCGGCCATGACTACGCCGCCGCCCGAGATGATGACCGGGAACTTGGCTTGCGCGAGCAGTTCGGCCGCTTCGTTCAGGCGTTCGTCACCCCCCGCACCGCGGTCGAGCCGTTGCGGACGCGGAATCTCCGTCTTGATCTGACCGTAGAAGTAATCGCGCGGAATGTTGAGTTGCGTCGGGCCCATTTCGGCCATTGCACGATCGAAGCAACGGCCCGTGAATTCAGCCATGCGGGCCGGGTGGGTCACGTGTCCCTGATACTTCGTGAACTCCTGGAACATCGGCAACTGCTTCGCTTCCTGGAAGCCGCCGAGGCCGATCCCCATCGTGCCGGCTTCCGGCGTGACGATCACGACCGGGCTGTGTGCCCAGTAAGCCGCAGCAATCGCCGTCACGCAGTTACTGATGCCGGGGCCGTTCTGACCGATCACGACACCGTGACGACCCGACACGCGCGCGTAGCCGTCAGCCATGTGACCGGCGCCTTGTTCATGCACCACCGGGATCAGACGAATGCCGGCCGGCGCGAAGATGTCCATGGCGTCCATGAAGGCCGAGCCCATGATGCCGAACATCTCGCTCACGCCGTTGGCGACCATCGTCTCGACGAAGGCTTCGGACGGCGTCATGGCCTGCGGGCCACCGTCGGCGGCAGTCAGTTGCTGGGCGGCCGTAGCCGGGTCTTTGGCATTCATGGGTGTCTCCATTGAAAAATAAACGGAACAAATAATTCCGATTTCGTTGCGTTAGTGGAAATCTAGGCGATCTGTTTGCCCTGGTCAATCGGTATTTTTATTATTTGGTACGTTTTGTATTGAAAAACGAAAATGACCGTGGCGACGCCGGAGAACCACGAGGCGATGAATAGGGGGCGCAGTGGTGGTCAGAGCGCCGGGCGGTCTTTGCGGAAGGCGTTCTTCACTTCGATCTTGCCGTCGCGCAGGGTGAAGACATCGACCATGCGTGCTTCGACGCGGCTGCCGTCTGCCTTCGTGCCGCGAAACGTCGATTCGGACACGCCGCGATTGCCGGCGACGAAGTGCACGCCCTCGGTCCACGACGCATCGGGGAAGGTCTCCCACGCGGACTGAAACGCGGCGCGCACGGCGTCACGTCCTTCGAACGTGCGGCCCAACATGTCGGGGCCGGCCACGGCATGAAACACGCAGGCGTCTGTCATGCACGCCATGAGGGCGTCGATGTCATGGCGATTCCAGGCGTTGTTGAAGGTCTTGAGCAACTGGATGTCGGCGGATGGGTTCTGAGTCGTCATTACAGATTCCAAAAAAGGAGAGGGAGACGGATCAACGCGCTTCGTCTTGCGCGTGATACCGCTGATAGAGGAAGCGCTGGCCGATGCGGCGGAACGGCGCGAAGCCCTGCCACTGCACGGTGCCGAACACGTTCGGGTATTGCAGTGCCGAGTCGTAGATCGGCAGATCCCACGACGGGTCGCGCTGACCGGCAATGCGTTGGGCGAGGCGGCGTCCCGCGTGAGCGGAGAACGACACGCCGTTGCCGCCGTAGCCCACGGCGTAGAAGAGGTTCTGTCGCGGATCGGGTTGCGTGACGCGCGGCATCATGTCGTGACTCACGTCGACCCAGCCCCACCACGAGTAATCGATGCGAATGCCCTTGAGCGCCGGAAACTTGCGATGCAGGCCTTCGACGAGCACCGCCATGTGCTTCGGATTCTGCGCATCGGCGCCGGTGATCGAGCTGCGGCTGCCGATCTGTACGCGGTTATCCGGCAGCAGGCGGTAGTAGTAGCGCAGCGTGCGCGTATCGGTGATGACCTCGTGGGTGCGGAAATTCGTTGCCGCGATTTCGTCGGGCGTGAGCACACGCGTGACGAGCGAGTTCGACAGAATCGGCATGATCTTGGCGCGCAGCGCCTTGGTCACGTCGTTGCGCGTGTAGCCGCCGGTGGCGAAGGCGACCGCCTTGGCGCGCACGACCCCGCGCGGCGTGCGCACGTGATGCACGCCGTTGATCGTCTCGACACTGAGCACCGGCGTGGACGGATGCACGCGAGCGCCGAGCGCACGCGCCATGCGCAGATAGCCGAAGGCAAGCTTGAGCGGATGCACACCGATGCCGTCGGGCTCGTGCAGGGCGCCGCAGCTTTCCTGATCGTCGACGTACTGCTCGCTGACCTCGGCGCGCGAGAGGATGCGGGTGTCGTAACCGAACACGTCGCGCATGACCCTGGCTTCGTTGCGCAGGAAGTCCATCTTGCGCTCGCGGTGAGCGATGTAGAGATGGCCGCCCGGTTGCGGATCGCACTCGGGCACTTCGGCGATGAGCGACTTGAAGGTGTTGAAGCCTTCGCGGATTTCGGCATCGAGCCGCAGGGCGGTTTCCTTGCCCCAGCGGGCGATCCATTGCGAGCGATAGAGTCGTCCGCTCGCGTTCTGTCCCTGACCGCCGTTGCGGCTGGTGCAGCCCCAGCAGGTGCGGTTGGCTTCGAGCACCGTGGCGCGAATGCCATGCTCGCGAGCGAGGAAGAGGGCGGTGGAAAGTCCGGTGAAACCGGCACCGACGATGACCACGTCGACGTCGGCGTCGCCGGGCAGCGGGCCGTCGTCTTCGGGCGGCTCGCCGGCGGTGGCGACCCAATAGGTTGGTGCGTAGTCCATGCCCAGACCGGGACCGGTCGAGACCAGCGGATCGTAAAGCGGATCGTATGGCGCAGCTTCGGAGCGACGATCCAGCGCGAAGGATTCAATCGTACCCACGTTAGGCTCCTGACGGAAATGAGCCAATACTGCCAAGAACATTTCCCCGGGATTAGTACCACCGCCGCTTTGTGATGGTGCCAGCGACAAGCGGCACCGCTGCTGCATTTTCACGGCATGGGACAGGCATCGCTGGCACCACACTTTTCTGTCATGTGGCTCTAAACGGCGCGAATTTTGGCTGTGGATACTGGGCCAGACAACGGGCCTTGCGTCGTCATCCGACGACGAGGTTCAGGCATGCGCCGCGATCGTCGGCGCACGCGCACCGAACAACGCCTCGCGTAGCGGAGACAGAACATGCTCAGATTGCTGATTGGCCTCGGATTGCCGTATCTCGGCGTAGTGGGACTGCTGCCGTGGGCGGCGTCCGTCGAACGGTATGTGCTCGGCGTGCCGTTCATCTACGGTTGGATCTTCCTGTGGTTCGTGCTCACGTCCGTGTGCCTGTGGCTGTGCTGGACGCTGTTCGACCGTCACACCGCCGAAGAACCCGCGTAACGCTCGCAGGCCTGGTCCCTGCGCGTTGCTCACGGCGCACGGCCTGTGCGTTTCGCCGTCATGCCCAGCGAGCGCGATACCGCGCTTGAGTACTGAATTTTCGGAGATTGCGTCGATGGCAACCCTCATTTTTACCGGCTTCATCCTGTTGTCGGTCTATCTCGCGTTGCGAGCGCGCGGTGGACGCGGCCCGCAGAGCGTGCACGATTTCTTCGTCGCTTCGCGGCAGTTCGGCGCGTGGCTCGTGTTCTTTCTCGCCGCCGGCGAGATCTACAGCATCGGCACGATGGTCGGTTTTCCCGGCGGCATTTATGCCAAGGGGCCGACGTATGGCGTGTGGTTCCTCGGTTACATCCTGCTGGCTTACCCCATCGGGTATTTCCTCGGTCCGAAAATCTGGGATGCCGGCAAACGCTACAACGCCATTACGCTGCCCGATCTTTTCAAGGGGCACTTCAACCACCGCTTCCTCGAACTGGTGGTCGCGGTGACGGCGATCGTCTTCCTGTTGCCCTGGGGCCAGTTGCAGTTCACCGGGCTGGTCGCGGCGCTCAAGGGGCTCGGGTGGAATTTCCAGCCGCTGTGGCTCATCTCGTTCTCTGCGGCGCTGGCGTTCGTCTACATCGCGATCGCCGGGGTGCGCGCGTCGGCCTACATCGCGGTGCTCAAGGACGTGCTGATGGTCGCCGCGATCGTCATCACCGGCGTGGCCGTGGCGTGGGAAGCGGGGGTCACGCCGGTATTTCAGGCAGCGAGCCAGCACGTGAGCAACGCGATGAGCACGCCGCAACTCACCTTTGCCATGACGACCATCGTGTTCCAGTCGCTCGGCATGTACGTGATGCCATTCGGCGTGCAGAACTTCTTCACCGCGAAGAGCGCGGCCACGATCCGTCGCACGCAGATCGCCATGCCGCTGTACATGCTGATGTATCCGTTCCTCGTGCTGGCGTCGTACTACGCGATCAGCCAGAACATCACGCTGGGCTCGCCGAACGAAGCGTTCTTCGCGGCTGTGACGCAGTTGCTGCCATCATGGCTGGTCGGTCTGGTAGCGGCTGGCGCGGCATTGTCCGGTCTGCTGGTGCTTGCCGGGATCTGTCTGGCACTCGGCCCCATCGTCACGCGCAACATTTTGTCGGGCATGCCCGAGCATCGTCAGAAGGCCAGCTCGAAGGTCGTCATCGTGCTGTATTTGCTGGGCTCCATCGTGTTGACGCTGCTCACGCCCAACCTCATGCTCACGCTCATCAACATGGCGTATTACGGAGTGACGCAATTCTTGCCGGGCGTGATCGCCGTGGTCTTCCGCCTGCGAGTGCGGGCCTCGGCGGTGGCCGCCGGCGTGCTCGCAGGGCAAGGGCTCGCGCTCGTGCTGTATTTCAAGAACCCCGACCTCGGCGGCGTGAACCTCGGGCTCATTTGCCTGGTCGTCAACGTCGTGGTCATGTCGGTGCTCAACCTGCTGCTCGGCGGCCATCGGGCGCACTCGATGGACACGGGCGTGGGCACGCTTTCCCCCTATAAGAAGTCGCGATGACAGACAGAGACAGAGACAACACCGTAGCCAGCCGAGACGACATTCGCGTGTACGTCGCGCGCAAGATTCTCACGATGAACCCGGCGCAGCCGGTGGCAACGCATGTGGCCGTATGCGATGGACGTATCCTCGCCGTCGGCGGCCGGGAGGACATGCGTCGATGGACCGATGCGACCCCCGACGAGACACTGCGCGACAAGGTGCTGATGCCCGGTCTGGTGGAGGGGCATTGCCACCTGATGGAAGGCGCGATGTGGGACGCCGTCTATGTCGGCTATTACGACCGGCGCGGCCCGGACGGGCATTTGTGGGAAGGGCTGAAGACGCCGGCCGCCGTGCTGGATCGCTTGCAGGACGCGCAGCAACGCATGACCGACGATCACAAGCCATTGCTTGCCTGGGGCTACGATCCGATTTTCTTCGAAGGCACGCCGCTCGTTGCGAGCGACATCGATGCCGTGTCGATCACGCGCCCGATCGCCATCCTGCATGCGAGTGTGCATCTGATGAACGTGAACACCGCGATGCTCGAACTGGCGGGCATCGACGGGGACACCGACATCGAAGGCGTCGTCATGGGAGACGACGGCGAGCCGACCGGCGAATTGCAGGAGTTCGCCGCGATGTTCCCGGTGTATCGCGTGATTGGCGAAGGTTTGTCGATTGCCGCGTGTGAGAGCCCTCGCGCGATCTGGAACTTCGGACGCGTTGCGCAACTTGCCGGGGTGACGACGGCCACCGATCTCGTCAACGATCTGACGGCGTCGGGCAACGCGAACCTGCTCGAAGCGACACGGGACCCGAAGTATCCGATTCGCATCGTGCCCGCGTTCGCCCCGCAGCGCTGCCCGGAGGGCGGGCCGCAGCGGGTGCTCAACGCGAGAGAAGGCAACACGGACAAGCTGCATTACGGGCCGGTCAAATTCATCGTCGATGGATCGATTCAGGGCTTCACGGCGCGCCTGCGCTGGCCGGGGTATTACAACGGCAAGCCCAACGGCCTGTGGCTGATTCCGCCGTCGCAGTTGGTGGAGACGTTCATGCCGTTTCACACGGCGGGCCTGCAACTCCATATCCACACGAATGGTGACGAAGCCACCGAAGTCGTGCTCGATGCCATCGAAAAGTTGCTGGCGCTGCATCCGCGTGTCGATCATCGGCACACGTTGCAGCACTGCCAGATGGCCGACGTCGCGCAACTCACGCGCGCAAAGCGGCTGGGCATGGTGGTGAATTTCTTCGCGAACCATGTCTACTACTGGGGAGACGCTCACTATCAGCGCACGATGGGCCCCGATCGCGCCAACCGGATGGACGCCGCAGAGATCGCCCGTCAGATCGACCTGCCGTTCGCCCTGCATTCCGACGCGCCCATTACGCAGCTCAATCCGCTGTTCACCGCATGGTGTGCGGCCAGGCGGGAGACGTCGTCGGGCCGGGTGCTGGGCGAGTCGTTGCGCTTGCCGGTGGCGGACGCCTTGCGCGCCATCACGTTGGGCGCAGCGTTTTCGCTGGGCATGGATCATCTGATCGGCAGCATCGAAGTCGGCAAGTACGCCGACTTCGCCGTGCTCGATGCCGATCCGTTCGAAGTGCCTGTGGACGACCTGCGCCAGATGCCGGTGTGGGGCACGGTGCTGGGCGGCGACATCTTCCGCGCGCCCACGTGACGACCATGCAAGCGACGCACAGCACCGCGCCGGAGGCGGTTGCGGCGGCCGTCAGGCCACCGATCCCGATGGTCGTACTTGGCGGCTATCTCGGTGCGGGCAAGACGACGCTCGTCAACGCGCTGTTGCGCAATGCCGAGGGGTTGCGCGTGACGGTGCTCGTCAACGATTTCGGCTCGATCAACGTCGACGCTTCGCTCATTCGTGAGCGCGGCGACGACGTCATCGGGCTCGAGAACGGTTGCGTGTGCTGCACGATCGGCGGGCGTCTGGTGGAGACACTGATTGCGCTCGGCGAGCGCGCCGACCGGCCCGACTTGCTGGTCATCGAAGCGAGTGGCGTGTCCGATCCGATGCGCATCGCGCAAGTGGGTTTGCTCGATCGGGCGTTTCGCTTGCACGGCATCGTCGTGGCTGTCGACGTCGACGGCATCGATGCGGTGCTGGACGACCGCTATGTCGGGGACATCGTCAAACGTCAGATAGCGGCGGCCAGCGCGCTCGTGCTGACCAAGACCGATCTTGTGGATGAGGCAAAGCGGGATGCGGTCAGACGTCGATTGGCCTCGCTGGGGGCGACGCAGATCGTTGTGACGGCGAAGGACGGGGTTGTGCCGCCCGCCATTCTCTTTCCCGACGACGCCATGACCCTACCCGGGCTGCTGAGTCCGCGCCCGATGCGGGCGATATCGCGTGCGCTGCCGCGCGGCTTGCGCAGTTTCAACTTTGAAACCCGCGGTGTGTTCGACCGTTCACGCTTGAAAGCCGCCCTGACCCTGTTCCCCGAGAAACTGCTGCGCGCGAAGGGATTCGTCTCGCTGAGCGCGAGTCAGACGAGCGAGCTGCATGTCGTCGGGCGTCGCTCGATGCTCACGCGTCGGCCGGATCTCCGCGCGTCGTCGTCAGTCATCGTGCTGATCGGCATCTTCTCCGACGACGACCAGCGCTTGCTGACGCAGGCGCTGGCGTCCGCCGTTCTCTGAGGCCACCGGCCGCATCCCCTGAGTCAAACCACGCCACATTAGCGGTGTGAAATCGCGCGGCGAAAAAAAGCCGGCGGCAGAGTCTCTGCCGCCGGCCGTGACCTGCGCGCTGCGATCAGATCTCGAAGCCCGGATCAGGCGCGCGCAGTTTGCGCCAGATCGACCGCACGGTGAACGCGACGAGCAGCACCGTCAGGCTGACGACACCCAATGCCAGCGGCGTGCGCTGATCCGGAATGAAAGCCATTGCGCCGACGATGGACAGCATGCCGATGATCGCAACCCACGTGAGGTACGGAAAGCCCCACATCCGCACCTTGAGCTTGCCCGGTGCCTCACGCTCCAGCCGCTTGCGCAACTTCAGTTGAGAGAACGCGATCAGCACGTACACGAAGATGGCCACCGTGCCGTATGAGTTGACGAGGAAGGCAAACACCGTGTCGGGCGAGACGTAGGACATCACCACGGCGACATAGCCGAACAGTGTGCCGACGAGAATCGCACGCACCGGCACGCCACGCGAGTTGAGCCTGGCGAGCGAGCGCGGCGCGTCGCCCCGGCGCGTGAGCGCGAAGAGCATGCGTGACGAGGCGTACAGGCCCGAGTTCAACGCCGAGAGCACGGCGGTGAGCACGACCGCGTTCATGATGTGCGCGGCGGCCGGAATGCGCATGGCTTCCAGCGCGCTCACGTACGGCGTGGCCATGCCGGCCGAGTTCCAGGGCACGAGCATGACCACCAGCAGGATCGAGCCGATATAGAAGAACAGCACGCGTCCGATGACCGAGTTGGTCGCTCGTGCCACGGCTTGCTGCGGCTCTGCGGCTTCGGCAGCGGCAATCGTCACGATCTCCGCACCGAAATAGAAACCGGTGGCCGCGACCGCGCCCGCCATCACCGGGCCGATGCCGTTGGGCATGAAGCCGCCGTGCGAGAGCAGATGGCCGGTACTCGCCACCGCGCCCGGCCACAGGCCGAATACGAAGAGCGCGCCGAGGAACAGGAACACGACGATCGCCGCGACCTTGATCGACGCAAACCAGAATTCGAACTCGCCGTACGACGCCACCGACACCAGATTGGTCAGCGTGAGCACGACCAGCAGTACTAGGCTGATGGCCCACGCGGGAATGTCCGGCAGCCAGAACTGAATCAGGTTGGCGCCCGCCACGGCCTCCACGGCGACCACGATCACCCAGAAGTACCAATACATCCAGCCCGTCAGAAAGCCGGCCAACTCACCGCCGACCGGCTTGTCGTTCCACGCGAGCCGGGCGTACTCGTAGAACGACCCGACCGCGGGTAGCGCGCACGCCATCTCGCCGAGCATGCGCATGACGAGCACCACGAGCGCACCGGTGATGAGGAACGACAGCACCGCTGCCGGACCGGCCGCGTGCACGACCACGCCGCTGCCGACGAAGAGGCCGGCACCGATCACGCCGCCCAGCGCGATCATGCTCATGTGCCGTTGCTTGAGACTCGATTGCAGATGGGTCCCGCTGTCACGATTGGCCATGGCGACCTCCCGTGAGGTGGCTCGTCGTGGGCGCGGCATCGATGGCATCAATGTCGTTGGCGAAGACGGCGGGGGAACGATGGGAATGGAAGAACCGGGGGGGAACGACAACAACGACAACGGCGGCAAGGTGCCGCTCACGGGCAAGACGCCCGCACTGCAATGTCTCGACTGCCACACAACCTCCTGAATGCCTTGTTTGACGGCAGGTGCGGCGGGGGGAGCCGCCCTGCGTCTTTTGTGATGACCAACGGACCTGCTGACGGCCTTCTCAGACCTTGCCTTTCCAGGGCACGAGCACACGCTCGAGATAGCGCATGATCAGATCGAAACCGAAGGCGAAGAAGCCGATCACGATGATCCCCATGATCACGATGTCCGACGCGAGGAATTCCGCCGCGTTGAGCACCATGAACCCGAGCCCGCTCGATGCCGCCACCATTTCGGCGGCCACCAGCGTGGTCCAGCCCACGCCGATGCCGATCCGCATGCCGGTGAAGATCTCCGGCAGCGCCGACTTCACGATCACGTGCATGACGATCTGGCGCGGTGAGGCACCCATCGAATACGCCGCGTGAATCTGCTCCATCGATACCGAGCGAACGCCTGCGCGCGCCGCGATGGCGAGCGGGGCGAAGATGGCCAGATAAATCAGGAATACTTTCGAGAACTCGCCAATGCCGAACCAGATGATGACGAGCGGCAGATAGGCCAGCGGCGGCAACGGGCGGTAGAACTCGATGGGCGGATCGAACACGCCGCGTGCCACGCGCGACACCCCCATCAGAATGCCGACCGGGATGGCCGTCACGCACGCCAGCGCAAACGCGCCGAACACGCGGTACAGACTCGCGAGCGTGTGTTGCCACAGCGTTGAACCCGCGAAGCCTTCGGTCATGACCTGCATGAACTTCTCGACGATGGCGCGCGGTCCCGGCAGGAACAGCGGCTTGATCATGCCCGACGAGGTAATGGCGACCCACAGCAGCAACAGGGCGATCACGGTCACGATGCTGATCGCGAGGCTCGGGCCTTGCCCGGGAGCGCCGAACGATTCCCCCGCCTTGACGGGGCGCGGCGCAAACATGCGCGCGAACCAGCCGCGCTGACGCGGCGGGCGTGGCGAAGCGGCCGGGCGTGGCACGCCGCTGCCGGAAGCGGTGGCGGTCGAGGGCGCGTGGGGCGTGGTGACGGGTTTGGTCATCATGATGGCAACGTCTCCTGCGTCGATCAGGCGGCAACCGCGCCGGCGCCGGACGGGGTCGTCTGGCCTGCACGTTCGTCGCCATAAATGATGCTGAGCACGGTCTCTCGCATGGCGATGAAATCGGGGCTCGACTTGATGGCGCGCGCATCGCGATTCTCGAGATAGCGCTGGTTGAAGTCGAGTTCGTAGGTGTGCGTGATGCGCCCCGGACGCGGCGACATCACGATCAGGCGGCTGGCGAGAAACAGCGCTTCTTCCACGCTGTGCGTGATGAAGAAAATCATCTTGCCGGTCTCGCGCCACACGTCGAGCAGCAGTTCCTGAATGGTTTCCCGGGTGAGTGCGTCAAGGGCGGCCATCGGCTCGTCCATGAGCAGCATCGACGGATTGCATGTGAGGGCGCGCGCAATGCCCACGCGCTGCTGCATGCCGCCGGAGAGCTGGTAAATCATGTGGTTGTGGAAGTCCTGCAAGCCGACCAGCGCGAGATTGCGTGCGGCGCGGGCGCGTCGTTCCGTCTTGGGAATGCCTTGCAGCTTCAACCCGAATTCGGTGTTCTCCATCACATTGAGCCAGGGCAGCAACGCATGCTTCTGGAACACCACGCCACGGTCGGCGCCGGGGCCTTCGATGGGGGCGTCGCCCAGCAGCAGTTCGCCGGACGTGGGCGCGATGAAGCCGGCCATCAGACTGAGCAGTGTGGTCTTGCCGCAACCCGAGGCGCCCAGCGCCACCACGAAATCGCCGGGCGCGATGGTCAGGTCGACGTGAGCGAGCGCCTGCACCTGCTCGCCGGGACGCCGGCCGGGATACACGACGCTGACGTCGTTGACAATGAGTTGTTCCATGAAGCCCTTCTCCTGTCGATCGAGCGATCGGGGAGGGGCGCTCGCGCCGGAGGCCGTCCGGCGTGATCGCCCCGGCACGGCTTACTTCAGTTTGAGTGCGGCGTCGACGTAGCGCGACGTGACATACGGTGTGTAGTCCGCCTTGACGGCGTTGATCTTCTGCTGGCCCTTGAGGAATTCGGCGGTGTCCTTGAGCGCCTTGGCTGCGCGGCTGTCCTTGCCACCGCCGAGCCATTCGCCGGACGCCTGCTGCTGCGCCGACGGATAGGCGTAGAGCGAGAGGGCGCCGGGCACGTCTTCCGGCTTGCCGCCGATCATCTTCACGATGGCCTTGACCTGCGGCGAACCGGCGCCCCACGTGGCCTGATTCTGACGATACGCCGCGTCGGCGTCGGCAATCACCTTGACGAACTTCGCCATGAAGTCGGCGTTCGCCTCGCCCCATTTGCGGTCGACGGCGATGCCGTCAAACGTCGGCTTGCCTTGCTTCGACAACTCGCCGGACGTGATGAGCACGTGACCGCTTTGCTTGATCTGCGCGAGCGCCGGGTCCCACACGTAGGCCGCGTCGATGTCGCCGCGCTCCCACGCCGCCACGATCTGGTTCGGCTGCATGTTGAGCACCGTGACCTCGGTCGGCTTGATGCCCCACTGCTGCAACGCGTACATCGTGTGGTAGTGCGTGGTCGAGACGAACGGCACGCCGATCTTCTTGCCCTTCAGGTCGGCCGGTGCCTTGATGTTCGACGCGTTGCGCACGACCATCGCTTCGGCCTGATTGATGTCGTCGAGAATCCAGAACAGTTGCAGATCCAGCCCTTGCGAGACAGCGGCCGCCATGGGGCTGGAGCCGAGCACGCCGATCTTGATGTCGCCCGAGGCGAGGGCCGTTGCCACCTTGGCGCCGGATTCGAACTGACGCCAATGAATCTTGTAGCCCGTGGCTTTTTCGAACTCGCCGCTGGCAATGGCGACCAGCCACGGATCGACGATCTGCTGATACGCGATTGTCACCTCTTTTTCCTGCGCCTGCGCCGTGGCGGGCAGCGTCAATCCGAGCGTGAAGGCGGCAGGTAGCGCGGCAGCC
This sequence comes from Pandoraea sp. ASV26, assembly GCF_016428915.1. Lineage (GTDB taxonomy): Bacteria > Pseudomonadota > Gammaproteobacteria > Burkholderiales > Burkholderiaceae > Pandoraea. Next base: position 15,779 of record NZ_JAELTP010000017.1, on the reverse strand, counting down.
GCCAGCGCCGTGGCAGCGAACGCCCGTCGCAGCCGGTTCGGAAGTCCATTCATGGTTCACCTCTGATCGGAGAGTTTTCGGTAGAACACTCGGGTTGACGCAACCAAGGTTACGAATCGGCGTCAAGTGACTGCATCATTGCTGCCTGTATTTTTGTTCGTTAGAGCCAGTTGGCCGCATTTGATGATGCCAACTGGTCCAGATGACGCACGATCAGCCCGCAAGCCGCATGGATGCTGGAGTTCGGCGGGATTTCACGCGACTGCGGATAAACCCGAATTCGGAATTAACGTCACCGTCTCATGAGTAATAATTGACGTTCTGGAAGTGACAAGAAGAGAGGGCGCGATGTCGAGCCGGATTTCTGCGGCGATGTGGAACCAGTTGTTTCTGATGTCGGCGCGCGCTGGCATGAGTTTGCAGAGCCAGATTCGCCAGATGCTGGTGTCGGCGATTCTGGACGAGCGGCTCATGCGCGGTGCTCCGGTGCCGTCGTCACGCGAGTTGGCCGAGGGGCTTGGCGTGGCGCGCAACACGGTGGTACTGGCTTATCAGCAACTGGTCGACGAGGGGTATCTGATTGCCCGGGAGCGTCGCGGCTACTTCGTCAACGGTGACATCCTTGCGCCGCGCGTCGGGTCGCAAAATGCACCTGCGCGCGCGGTTCCCGAGCCGGTGACTGGCACCATCGCGCCGCTGAGTCCGTCAACGCCGGATTGGGAGGGGCGTTACGTGGTGCGGCCATCGGGGCAGCGCAACATCGTGAAGCCCATCGACTGGCAGCAGTACCAGTACCCGTTCATCTACGGGCAGTTCGATCCGACGATGTTCCCGACGGCTGACTGGCGCGAGTGTTGTCATAAGGCACTCACCGTCATGGAGATTCGCGACTGGGCGCCGGACATGATCGCTCGTGATGACGAGACCCTCATCCAACAGATTCGCACTCGCGTGCTGCCCCGGCGTGGCGTGTGGGCAGACGCCGACGAAATCGTGCTGACCAACGGCGCGCAACAGGCGCTCTATTTGCTGGCGGACTTGCTTGTCGGCGCACGCACGACGGTGGGGATCGAAGATCCGGGCTATCCCGATGCGCGCAACATCTTCGCGATGCGAACGCCGAAGCTGGTCGGCTTGCCTGTCGACGAACATGGCTTGCCCGTCGACGAACGACTGTCGCAATGCGATTACGTGTACGTCACCCCTTCGCATCAATGCCCGACGACGACCACGATGCCGCTCGCGCATCGCGAGGCGTTGCTGCGTCGCGCGGAAACCGACGACTTCGTGCTCATTGAAGACGATTACGAAAGCGAGAACAGCTATTCGGATATCCCGATTCCGGCGCTCAAGAGTCTGGATCGCAGCGACCGGGTCATCTACATCGGGAGCTTGTCCAAATCGTTTGCGCCGGGGTTGCGGCTCGGGTACATCGTTGCGCCGGCGGCGCTGGTGGCAGAGTTGCGCGCGCTGCGTCGCCTGATGATCCGCCATCCCTCGGCGTTCATTCAGCGTTCGTTCTCGATGTTCCTCGCGCTGGGTCATCACGACGCGTTGCTGCGACGTCTGGCGGACACCTACGCCAAGCGTGCTGAAGTGTTGAGCGCTGCGCTGGCCACCTATATGCCGGAAGCGTCGTTCGTGCAGGTGAAGGGCGGGGCGTCTTGCTGGGTGCGCGGGCCGCAGACGCTGAACGTCAATGTGCTGGCCGCACGGGCGAAGGCGCGCGGCATTCTGATCGAGCCGGGCGATGTGTTCTTCATGGGCGACGCGCCGCCGAGCAACATGTTCCGGCTGGGCTTTTCGTCGATACGGCTCGAGCATATCGAGGCGGGCATCGCCGCGCTGGCTGAGGTGCTGCGCGAGACGATGGCGGCGCAGTAGGCGCGCGGCCCGGCGAGTGCCGGGCATCAAGGCGAAGGAATCCAGGCGGTTACGTCAACGCCACGGCATCAAGGCGTTCCGTTGCGTCCGTAGCGCCGAAAGCCTTCGTTCGACGACAGCCGTTCGTAGTAGGACGCAACGCCGTCGAGCGGCGGATGCTCGATGGGGGTGCTGAACCAGCGGTGCACCGAGAGTCCGATGGGGATGTCTGCGAGCGTGAAGCTGTCGCCGCACACGAACGCTTGTGTCGACTGCAATTGCTGGTCGAGCACGCGCATGAGGTCGGTCCACCGCTCGACGCTGACGCTCATCATGCGCGGGTCGTCATAGCCGGGGGCGTGACGAACGAGCGACTTGAAGGGATAGCTCCACGCAGGATTCAGATCCGAGGCTTGCCAGTCGATCCACTGATCCATACGGGCGCGCTCGCGTGGCGCCAGCGGGTAAAGATCCGCGCGTTCACGTGTGGCCACGAGGTAGCGCAGGATGCTGTGGGATTCCCACAGGGTAAAGCCATCGTCGTCGATCACCGGCACCATCCGGTTCGGATTGAGCGCGACGAATGCCGGGGCGTCGAGCTTGCGGGCGGGGTCCCCATCTCCCCACGGCGTATTGACGAAAGGGATGTCGAGTTCGTGACACAGCCACAACACCTTGCGAACGTTGATGGACGTTGGTCTGCCGAGAATGTTGAGCATGAGGCGCCTGGATCGGTGGGTAGGGGGCGAAACCATTCTAGTGGCGGCTGCGAGGCGATAACAGATACAGATTCGCCATTTCTGGCCCGAACAGCGTCGGGCGAGGCGCGTTGGCGCAGCGGCCAGCGAGCCGCGGTAAAGTCTGCCGCCGGCGATTCGGCATAACGCCGCGACAGGCAAGGATGGGAGGCGGGTCGCGCTGATACCGTCCGTCTCAACGCGGTGCGTCACGCCGCGAGTGAGCGCGTGCCAAATTCCCAAAGCGCGGCAGTGACGCTTCGGCTAGGATGCGGCGCTTTCCTACGTGCATCCGATTTACGGGAGACTGTATGCAAACGATTCGATGGGGCGCGGCGCTGGCCGTGGTGATGACCAGTGTTGCTGTGCAGGCGGCGTCGCCCTGCGACAATCCGATGGATCAGACGACGATGAACCAGTGCGCCTCGAAGGCGCTCGCGGCGTCGGACAAGAGGCTCAACGACGTCTATCAATCCCTTAACCAGAAGGTCAGCCCCGAAGGCAAGGCGGCGTTGCAGAGATCGCAGCGCGCCTGGATCGGGTGGCGTGACGCCCAGTGTGCTTTCGAGACGATGGGCACGGTGGGGGGCAGCGTACATGCGGCAATGTATGCCGCCTGTGTCGACGAACTGACGCAGGCTCAGACGAAGCGGCTTAGCAGGATGAATTCGTGTCAGGAAGGCGACCTGTCCTGCGCGACCCCCTAATCAACCGGCACTAATCGTCACCAATCGTCACCAGGCGGCGATAGCCATCGTGGCGCTGTGTGAAGATCTGCGCGGCGCCCATTGCCTGATAGCGTTACTCAGCACCGACCTCCTTGGCTCCTCAGACTGGCTTGATAAGACTGGTTTGGACTGATTAGGAATGATTGGAGGCAGTTAAGGTTTGTCAGGGGCGGACATGCCACAGATGTCTGCCCGTTCGAGCACAGCTTTGGGGCGCCGCGACGCACGACGTTGAGCATGGCGTTGCCGAATCCCCCGATCGGTTCGCGCGGCGCTCCGACGACGCTGCCCTCTTAGGCGCGCAGAGCTTGCGTCCAGCGGAGATTGGCGACAACCCCGGTCTTTGGCGAACCCGGCTCGACGAGCCGTTCCAAACATCGGTATGAATCGGGAGATTCCGTCGCCTGATTCTCTGCCCATTCATTCACGTTCAAATTCGATTCGTATGACGAATCGTCAAAAAGCAAAACGATTGTCTTGCGCTTATAATCCGCAAAATCGAGCGCGTGTTATTCGGACCGAACGGGGATGTTCATCTCGGCCGTATTAACGCCTTGCATTGACAATCGAGCGGGAGAGGGTTCGATGGCACGCCGAAGGTGGATGTCGTCATGTTCCCGTTTTGCGTCGCAAGGTAGTCGCTTCTCGACGTTTGTCCATAAAGCCGCTTTCAGGCGAGGAGACCACTGATGAAGTGTCCCCCTGTATTGCCGATGGAAAAGGAACGACTGGCAGCGTTGGCCGAGTACGGGCTCGGTAGCGACCGGCCGCTGCCTAGTCTCGATACCGTCGTACGAATCGCGGCGCACATGTTCGACGTGCCGGTTGCCGCGGTCAACATGGTCGGTAGCGATCACGTGTTCTTCGCCGCCACCACCGGCTTTTCCAGCGACGATGTCGACATGAGTCGCGACGCCTCGTTCTGCGCTCACGCGATCCTTCAGGACAGCGTGATGGTCGTGCCCGACGCGACACGCGATGAACGCTTTCATGACAACCCGCTCGTCACGGGCGGCACGCAAGTGCGCTTCTATGCGGGGGTGCCTCTCCTATCGGTGCGCGGCCACGTGCTCGGTGCGCTGTGCGTGATCGACAACAAGCCAAACCACCACTTCTCCGCCGTCGATCGCGAACGCCTGCGCGAACTGGCGCGCATGGCATCGGATCGCCTCGAGTTGCGCCGCGTCGAGCTGTTCATCGAGCGCGACCGGCGAACGTTTGCCGAACCCGAGCGGCACTCGCCGACCGCGATGATTCGCTTCGATGAGCGCGGCACGATCCTCGACTGGAATCTTGCGGCCGCCATGCTCTATGGGTACGACGTCAGTGAGGGGCCGGGTCAGTCGATGGACATGTTTGTCCCTGAGCGCGGGCGGTTCTCGCTGCGCGAGCAGATCGCACAAGCCGTGTCGGCCGGCTCGGTCGACGGCATGACCATGCCGTCTGTCGTGTACGGACGGCGCAAGGACGGCACGGAATTTCCGTTGAGCCTCTCGCTGTTTTGCTGGCGCGAGAACGGCGCATTGACGTTTAACGCGCATGCGCATGATCTGAGCGCGCTGCACAGCGAGAAGGACACGCTCAACCGCCTTGCCAACACCGAAGCTCTCACCGGTGTGGCGAATCGCACAAGCTTTTACCGGAACGCCGAAGTCACGTCGATCGGTTCGACCGGTGCGGCCGTCGTCATCCTCGATCTCGACGGCTTCAAGGACGTCAACGACACGCTGGGACACGCCATCGGCGATGGCATGCTGTGCGAAGTCGCCCGACGCCTTGCCGGGCTCGTGCGCCCCGAAGATACGGTGGCCCGCATCGGGGCCGACGAGTTTGCGTTACTGCTGCCTGGCGTGACCAATACCGAGGACGCGCGCCGCTTTGCTGACGCCGCAGCGACGGCCATCGCGGAGCCGATGGTGATCAATGGCTTCGACGTGCGCGTGACGGCTTGCTCGGGCATCGCGGTCACGCAGCAACATGCAAAGGAGGCAATGACCCTCATTAGCGACGCGGATCTCGCGCTATCGAGGGCCAAGCATCACGGCCCGGGGCAGGCATTCGTATTTGTCGATGCGCTGCGCAGGGAGGCGGTGACGCGTCGCGTGTACAACATCGAGTTGCATCGCGCGATGAGCGACGGCGAGTTCGTGCTGTTCTACCAGCCGCAAGTGGATTTTCGCGATGGCGCGCTGACGGGCGCTGAGGCGTTGATTCGCTGGCGGCATCCGCAACGCGGCTTGTTGTCGCCCGCCGCGTTTCTGCCGGCACTGGAGCGCGGGCCATTGGCGGCGGCCGTGGGTGCCTGGGTGCTCGACGAGGCTTGCAGTCAGGCGGCATTCTGGCGGCGCAATGGCGCACCGGCGTTTCGCATTGGCGTGAACCTGTTCGGGTTGCAGTTCCGCATCGGGAGCATTGTCGACGAGGTGATCGCGGTGCTCGATCGACACGGCTTGCCACCGGAAGCGCTTGAGCTGGAAGTGACCGAAAGCATCGTGCTCGACGACGACGTCGTGCTCGATGCGCTGCAACGGTTGCGCGACTACGGCGTTGGCATCGCGTTCGACGATTTCGGCACGGGCTACGCATCGATCAGCTTGCTCCGGCGTTATCCGCTCAGCCGCATCAAGATCGATCGTTCGTTCGTGCAGGGGATGATGGACTCGACACGCGATGCGTCGGTCGTGCGCGCACTGGTGGACATGACGCGCAGTTTCGAGTTGCGAACGATTGCCGAGGGTGTCGAGACGGCGCAGCAGCGCGATGACCTGCGTCAACTCGGCTGCGACGAAGGGCAGGGCTATCTCTTCGGTAAGCCGATGCCCGCCCGCGAGTTCGGTGAGACGTTCGACATCGGGCGGCGCAGCCAATGGGCCGGCTGGCAACTGAATCGCGCGTAGGCCAACGTTGTCTCAGCGCTCGTCAGCGGCATGCTGCCGTGTGCCGTGCGCCCTGAGCAGGCGGCTCCACAACGCAAGCAACCCGGTTTCTCCCGGGGTGCCCTAGCGGATCTTCCCAGAGGTCGTTGGCGGCGAATCACCGACGCTGGCATGTCGGGAATCGCCGCCGCATCGAATGGGACTCGCTCAGGCGTAATGTGCGACGCCGTTGCCGAGTGACCAATTCTCTTTCTCGACCTCGATCAGATTCACGAACACGTCCTCCTGTCGAATGCCGGGGCTATCGCTGAGTAACGCCGCAATCCGCCGAAACAGCGCCTTTTTCTGATCCACCGTCCGCGTGTTGTTCGCGGTGATCTGGATGAACACAAGGTCGTCGCTCCGCGCCACGCCAAGGTAAGTCATGCTGTAGCGGAAGTTTGCCGCATCATGCTCAGTGATGGCCATGAACTGGTCGTCCTCCGGCACATTGAATGTTTCGCGCATCGCACGATAAACGCCATCGCAGATTGCCTGCCTGTAGGTTTCCGTCTTTCCAGTACGCAACGAGATGTGAGTCAGCGGCATCTTGAACTCCGTTTTCAGTGGTGTCGTTCCATAGTATCTATTCTGATAATCTATGTATCTTTATTTCAATAATAACAATTTGAAATGACTGGGCATTCTCTGGACTTAGATGCCGTGAAAGCCTTCGTTCGCATTGCCGAACTCGGCAGCTTCACGCGTGCGGCCGAAGCCTTGCAGACCACTCAGGCCGCCGTCAGCCTGAAACTCAAGCGACTCGAGGACAGGCTCGGCTTCCGGCTCGTTGAGCGAACGCCTCGGTATGTGGAACTCTCGGCGCGGGGTACGGCCTTCCTCGAGCACGCGCGAGAGCTTCTGGCGGTTCACGACCGCGCGCTCTGCGTGGTTGCCGAGTCCCGGCAGCGGCTTGCCATCGGCATAAGCGACCATGTCGCCGGGCCGGAACTTCCCGCGTTGATCGCGCGTATGAACGCGCAGGATGCGCAACTGGTGATGGACATCCGGATCGGATCGTCGAGCGATCTTCTTCAGAGCTTCGACAGGAGAGAGCTGGATACGGTGATCGTTCGTCTGCACACCGGGCGAAGCGACGGCGAGGTGATTACCGAGGAGAAGTTTGGCTGGTTCGCCATGCCGGGCTGGCAGCCTCGTGCGGGAGAGCCCCTGCCTCTCGCCACGATGGCGGAACCCTGTGGTGTGCGAGCGATGGCCGAGCAGCTTCTCGATTCCGCAAGCATTCCCTGGACTGAAGTATTTGTGGGCGGCGGTGTAATGACCGTTGCTGCGGCCGTCATGGCAGGTCTCGGCGTTGCCGCGCTGTCTCCGCGCATGGTGCCGTTCGGTGCCGTTGAGGTCGGCGACAAACTCGGGCTTCCCGATTTGCCGCGCCTGCCGATACTGCTCCACACGAGGGTCAGGGACGGTCGAGCGCGCGATGCACTCGCGGCGCTCGCCGCAGCGTTCAGGAGCGCGGTGCGCGGCTAGCCGTGTGTCAACGCTTCGCGTCCTCCGGCTTGTCGCTCTGGGCCGGGGCAAAGCGGCTTTGTACGGCGGCAAGTGCGTCGTCGGTCGTGGCGACAAGCCACAGGCGTGCCTGTTCAACGATGTGGCGGTTGTGATCTTTGAGCGGCCCCATCGCAGCGGCCGCCTTCCAGACGATCGGGCCCATGCGACTCTTTCTGCCCGAGGGCGCGCCCACGAGCAGGCAGTGCGGGCCAAGCGGCAGCGATACGAGGGGCAGAGCCGGGCTGGGGAGCGCGCGCCAGTCGATGAACGGCGCGTCGCCGATGAGCAGCGGCGTGGGCAAGCCGTAAAGCACACTGAAATCGTACAAAGCCAGTTGCGCTCGCATGCCCACGTAGACACGCCGGATGTCCTCAATCACGGCAGCACGGATTTCGTCCTCGAACATGGGCTCTTGGGCATAGCGGGCAAGGGCCTCGCGGGCGGCCGGCTGATAGGCGCTGAACAGTCCCAGATCCACACAGTCAGCGACTGCGCGCTGAACTTCGGCAACCGAGCCGGCTTCTTCCGGCTTGCCTAACTGTGCAGCCTTCAGAAAGCGTGCCAGCCCCGCCTCCTGAATCGATGGGCCCTCCACGGACGCGTCATCGGCAGCGTTCTCCTCTAGCGGAACGTAAAAATAGGCTTCGGCCGCAAAGTGCGACTTCTTGCCTTCGTCGAACTTGATTTCGCCGTCGGCGCAGTCCAGATAGCGGGTGCCGATTCGGCCATGCTCCCAAACCCAATTCTTCAGGAAAGGACGTAGCGGATGCAGCCTGTCGTGAGTCGCCATTCAAATCTCCAAGGTCTGCCGTGTCGTTTCAACGGGGCATGGTGTCGGGGGATGGACGCGGCGGGGATTCCGCCGGCGTCTCAGATAACCGGCTTGCGCCAGACGCTCGCGAGCCAGGGTCGCTGCGCCAGCGGCAAGCCGTCGGGGCGGTAATAGTGTTCGAGTTCGACGAAGCCGGCATGCGTCATGTATCGGCGCCACGCTTCGATGTCATGGAAGGTGCCGTAGCGGCCGTCATGCCAGCCCTCCTGATTCGCGCCGCGCGGGTTGGAACTGAACAGCACGCCGCCGGGCTTGAGCGTCGCATGCAATTGCCCGAGCACGCGCGGCAGATTCTGACTCGGGAGATGAAACAGCACCGCATTGGCGAAAATGCCGTCAAAGCGCGCGTCCGGCAGATCGAGGTGCAGAAAATCCTGCTGCAATACTTCGCAACCGGTGTCCTCGCGAGCCATCGCGACGAAACGCTCGGCACCATCGAGACCGACCGCGCAATGGCCCATTGCGGTGAACGTCTTGAGGTCTCGGCCCGGCCCACAACCGAAATCGAGAATCGTGAACGGCGGCGCGACTTCGATATGACGCAACAACGCCGCGATGTTTTGCGTAACGTCGTGATCGCGCGTGCCTTCGCGGAAGTCGTCGGCATTCGCGTTGTAGTGCTGCAAGGTACCGGTACTGATTTGTTTGAGATCGTGAGACGTGAGTTTCATGGGAATGCCAATACCTCTTGCGTGCGCACTATGGGCGGGTCATCAGATACGCGGCCACTGCCTGATAGGCTGGCAACGAGGTCGGGTCGTTCGCCGCGTTGCTTGCGGTGGGGTGCGATGCGAAACGCGCAATCACCATTTGCGCGGCGGGATCGACGTAGATCGCTTGGCCGTGCACGCCACGCGCCATGAACGCCCCGTGATCGTTGTGCGAGATCCACCACATGCCGGTGTAGCTCCACCCCTTGAGCAGGCCATAGCCCGCTTTTGCGAAGGCGGCCTTGTCACCCCCGGCACGAATGTGGTCGATCGCCTGCCTGGGCACCAGCCGCTTGCCGTTGATGGTCCCACCTTCGAGCATCAGTTCGCCGATCCGCGCCATGTCGCGCAGCCCGGCATTGAAACCTCCGCCGGCATAGGGCGTGCCAAGCGAGTCGACGGTGTAGTAGCCGTCTTGCTCGGCACCCATACGCCGCCAGATTCGCTGGTCGAGCAATTCGGCCACCGACTTACCGGTCTTGCGCGAGATGATCCACCCCAGCGTGTCGGTGTTGATCGTCTTGTAGGCAAACGCGGTGCCGTGCTCGCCCTGTTTGCGCACGGTTTCCAGATACTCCCAATAGGTTCGCGGCCCGGTGTAATCCGGCGGGCGGGGAAGCGGGCTTCCCGCCGCCGCATAGCGCCAGACTTCTGAATCGGGATCGCTGTAGTCTTCGCTGTACTGAAGGCCGGTTGTCATATCCATGACCTGCCGAACGGTGGCGTCGCCGAAGCCACTTTTGCCCAACTCGGGAATGAGGGTGTCGACCCGTGCCGTGTCGTCGATGACGCCTTCCGCGACGAGGATTTCACCGAGCAGGCCCGTCAGCGATTTGGTCACCGACATCGCGCCGTGTTGCCCGTTAGCGTCGAGACAGCCCGCGTAGCGCTCATAGACCACTTTGCCCTTGTGCAACACGATGATCCCGTCGGTGTAGTTGGCGTCGAACGCGTCTCGCCAGGTCATCGGCTTGTCGCCACCGAGCGGCGTGAAGGTGACGGCGTCGATGCCCGCATCGAGTTTTCGTGCGAAGGGCACGGCCGCGCCCGGACCGCGCGGTACGCCGACCGTTGGCATGAGTTCGCGGAAATGACACACCGTCCACCGCGACTTCGGGAACGCGAAGTAATCGCCATCGGTGAAGCGAACGGCTTTGTCGTCGGGCGGCGGGAAACCTGTCATCCAACCCAGCGCGCGCGGGTCGGACTGCGCTGCCGTCATGGGGGCGGCGGTTGGTGCCTGCGAGACGGGCGCACCGATGGCCGTGCCCAGTATCGACAGCCCGATCATTGCGGCAACGCTCGATCTGAGCGATTTCCACGACACGATGCGTAGGGGCGAATGCCGTTCGATGGTGTTCGGCGCGCGGGATGAGGTGCCTGATCTGATCCGCAACTTGGACCTTACTGAATAGGTGGAGGGAGGCCGGACTCAGCCGCCAGTATGCCACCGAAGGCATTGACGAACGCACTGAACCCCGGCGCGCTTGCACCGGGCAAGCCCGAACGCCTAGCAGGGAAATCCATCGGTAAACGCACTGCGCAGGTAGTCGACGAACAGCTTGACAGCCCTAGGCACATGCGGCGCATAGGGGCGCACCACATAGATCCGCTCGGCAAACGCGCCGACCGGACGCCATTCGGGCAATAACACCACCAGCTTGCCAGCGCGAACGGCCGCCTGCGCCGTGAAATCGGGCACGAGCGCGATGCCCAGATCGTCCAGCGCGGCATCGCGCAGCGCCTCGCTGTTATTCGCGGCCACCGGTCCGTTGACGTTGACCGTCACCGGACCCGCCGCCGATTTTCTCGCTGTGCCGTGCTCGAACGACCAGGTGTTGGCGGTCTGCGTGCGCGGGTAGGCGAGGCAATCGTGTGTCGCAAGGTCCAACGGCGAGGCAGGCGTGCCGCGCCGCTTCAGATAGGCGCGCGTGGCGACGATGAGCGAGCGCGAGTCGCACAGCTTCCAGGCCACATGCGTCTCGGGCGCGTTCGTGCTGTGCCGGATGGCGAGATCGAAGCCCTCCGAGGCAATCGAACTCAGTCGGTCGGACAAGTCGAGTTGCACGCGAACCTCGGGGTGCTCGCGCAGGAAGCGCGACAGCCTCGGGATTACCTGCTGCCGCCCGAGGGCCACCGGCGCCGTCACGCGAATCAACCCTCTCGCCTCGCCGGCCCGATCGCGCAGATTCGAAAAACTGGTCGCGATATGGTCGTACTGGCTGCGCGTGTCATCGACGAGCTGTTGCCCCGCCTCGGTGAAGCGCACGCTACGTGTTGTGCGCTGCACCAGAGACACGCCGGCCGCGCGTTCCAGTTCTGCAATGCGCTGACTCATCGCGGCCTTGCTCACGCCCAGCCGGGCTGCCGCCGCCGTAAAGCTACCCTGCTCGGCGAGCACCGTCAGCCAGTGAAGGTGCGTCCACAGGCCTTCAATTTTTTCTGAATCCATGAGTCGATTGTTCGCCAGCGTAAACAATAAATTCAATAATAGCGCCTATGCTTCGTCCCTGGTGGTTCATACACTGCTGGCATGTTCATCCATTCCTGAGGAGTCGAAATGCAAGCGTTCAACGATACTGCCGACGTGCTGCACTACATCAATGGCCAGCGCGTGAAGGGGAACAGCGAGCGGACTCAGCCGGTCTTCAATCCGGCGACCGGCGCCAGTGCGCGTCAATTGGTGCTGGGGGGTGTCGCCGACGTCGATGCCGCCGTGGCAAGCGCCAAGGCGGCGTTCCCCGCATGGAGCGATACGCCGGCCATTCGCCGTGCGCGCGTCATGCTGAAGTTCCTCGAATTGATGAACAAGCACCGCGACGAACTCGCCGCGATCATTACCGCCGAACACGGCAAGGTGTTCTCGGATGCGCAGGGCGAGGTGTCGCGTGGCATCGACGTGATCGAATTCGCTTGCGGCATTCCACAGTTGCTCAAGGGCGACTACACCGAGCAGGTGTCGACGGGCATCGATAACTGGACGACGCGTCAGGCGCTGGGTGTCGTTGCGGGCATCACGCCGTTCAACTTCCCGTGCATGGTGCCGTGCTGGATGTTCCCGGTGGCGATTGCAGCCGGTAACGCGTTCGTTCTGAAGCCGAGCGAGCGCGATCCGTCGGCATCGTTGTTCATGGCCGACCTGCTCAAGCAGGCAGGCTTGCCGGACGGCATTTTCAACGTGGTGCAGGGCGACAAGGTCGTGGTCGACGCGCTGCTCACGCATGCCGACGTCAAGGCGATCAGCTTCGTCGGCTCGACCCCGATTGCGAACTACATTTACGAGACCGGTGCCAAGCACGGCAAGCGCGTGCAGGCGCTGGGCGGTGCGAAGAATCACATGGTCGTGATGCCGGACGCCGATCTCGATCAGGCCATCGACGCGCTGGTCGGCGCGGGCTACGGCTCGGCAGGGGAGCGCTGCATGGCGATCTCGGTGGCGGTGCTGGTCGGCGATGTTGCCGACAAGATCATGGATCGACTGGCCGAGCGCGCCCGTACGCTGGTCATCAAGAACGGCATGGAGCCGGACGCCGAGATGGGCCCGATCGTCACCCGGCAAGCGCTCGAGCGTATCGAGAGCTACATCGCGCTGGGTGTGGAAGAGGGCGCCAAACTGGTGGTGGACGGTCGCGGCCTGAAGGTGCCGGGCCATGAGGCGGGCTTCTTCACGGGCGGCACGCTGTTCGATCACGTCACGCCGCAAATGCGCATCTACAAGGAAGAGATCTTCGGGCCGGTGCTGGCGTGCGTGCGCGTGAAGGACTTCACCGAAGCCGTCGATCTGATCAATGCTCACGAGTTCGGCAATGGCGTGGCCTGCTACACGCGCGACGGCCATATCGCACGCGAATTCGGTCGCCGTATCGAAGTGGGCATGGTCGGCATCAACGTGCCGATTCCGGTGCCGATGGCATGGCACGGCTTCGGCGGCTGGAAGCGCAGCTTGTTCGGTGACATGCACGCCTACGGCGAAGAGGGCGTGCGCTTCTACACCAAGCAAAAATCCATCATGCAGCGCTGGCCGGAGAGCACCGAAAAGGGCGCCGAGTTTGCGATGCCGACGGCGAAGTAACGCGTCAGTCTTACGGCGAGAGGAAGGCGTGAGCGGTGCAACGGGTTGTCCGGTTGCACCGCTCGTCATTTCCGGCACCTTGACAGGCGCCTTGGTTCACAGAAGCACGCACTGCCCGGTAAAGCGGGTGCCGCTCCACGTGATGTTGAGCGGCCGCGCCGGCTCTTTGCAGATGAGCGTTTGCAAGGTGCCGAACCGGTCGGTTTGCATCGATATCTGTTGGCCCGGCTCCAGCCCGTAAAAGCCCGAGTACTGCTTTTCACATCGGGCAGTGAAATCGCCGGCGTTGTCCCCCGTGACACACCACGCGACGTTCACAGTGTAGCTGCACGTGTTCTTGATGCCGGTCTCCATGTCCCAAAAGCCACCCCAGCCTTTGGCGCCGCGCGCAATTCGTACCTGTTCGACGCAGCCATTGATCGGGGCGACTGTCTTGCGTGGGGCGGTCGCGGCATTGCCGTTGGACGATCCGCCGTAATTTCCTGACGGCGACACCGGCTGCGCAACGGGCATGGCCGCCGATGGTGACGGCGTTCCCGACGCCGCTTGCAGTGCCGTGGCGACGACCTGATATTGCGCGGCGTTGCGTCCGCCGCCGCCTGCGACGCCTTGTGCCGCGGCTCCCAACAGGCCGGCGACGAAAGACAGCACGCCGGGGCCGTCGTTGGAGGATGTGGCGCTTGTCCGCGCCCCGTTGGCATACGTGGCGATAAGGGTGCCATCGGCCCGGGTGTCGGTCCCGTCGTAGAGCTTTCCTTCGACAAAGGACCCCTCACGCACGGCACCATCGGATGCAAAGGTAATGACGCCCGGGCCACTGAACTTGCCATTGAGCCACTGACCGCGGTAGGTGTTGCCGTTAGGTTCGACCTGATAGCCCTGACCGGTGATGGCGCCGTCGACAAAGTCGCCTTCATACCGCTTGCCGTCGGCCCAGACATAGACGCCTTTGCCGCTGAGCTTGCCTGCGACGAAATCGCCTTCGTAGGTCGCGCCGTTGACCCAGAAAAACTTTCCCTTGCCGGTGCGTGCGTCGTCCACGAAGGCGCCTTCGTAGCGATTGCCGCTCGCCCACGTGTAGGTGCCGACGCCAGTGCGTTTGCCTTGCTTGAGCTCACCTTCCATACGCTGATCGAAAACCCCGTTCTTGAACCATTCCTCCGTGCCCGGCCCGTCGGCGTAGCCATTCTTGCAAGGGCCGGTCCACGTTGCGCTCCAGGTGATACCGGTGTCGGACGGATCGTTCGACCACACCTTGCAGTCCTGGTTGGTGACGCTCACCCAACCTTCGGCGTGTGCCGAGGGGCCGCCCAGCAGGCCGTACGCGCCCGCAATACCCAGCGCGAGCATGGCGCTGCGTTTGACGTTTCGCTCGTGAGCCATGACTTTCTCCCTGATTCTCTGTTTATGACTGCTGCTTTGGGAGGATAGCGAAGGGTCTGGCGGTCCGGCATCCCTCATTTAGGGGATGAGATGTTGCGGCCCGTTCGTGCCGGGCGAACGGCGAACCAATGGCGAATGTTGAGGCAGATGAGTTGCGCGAGGTCTTGCGGGAGAACGCCGCGTCGTTGGCCAAGTGAATCGGCCTCGGCAATTGGACGATTGTCCGGGGGTTAGCGAGCTTCGCGGCTCAACGCGAGGCATAGCCAATCGCAAAGCAGGGTAGGATCGACGGGCTTTTCGAGAACGCAAAGCGCTCCCTCCGACATGGCGGTTTGCGCAATGTCTTCGGAAAAAAAACCGGTGACGAAGATGATCGTAAAAGTGTAGTGACCTTCTCGCAATTTTTGCAGCAGTTGCAGGCCGTTGGTGCCCGGCATCTGGATGTCGGAAACGATGCAGTCGAGACACGGGGCGCCGTCCAGGGCAAGCGCTGCGAGGAATTGGTCAGCTGAAGCGTACGCGCGCGCCTGCCACCCCATAGAGCGCACGAGGCTCTGGGTGGAGTTTCGGATCGACTCGTCGTCATCGACGATTGAGACAACTTTAAGATTGGGCAAGAGGGACCTCTTGGGGCCACGTAAGCGCGTTGCGCGGTGTTTATGCCAAAAGGTTAGTACGTTCCGGCGGCGAGCGAAATCATACGACCGTATGCTCTTCACGGTGCCGATGCGAGGTCCGTTCCGACGGCGCAATTCAGGCGTCCGCCGGTGTGATGCCCAACAATTGCGTCTTGCGCACGAGGTCGGCAACCGAGCGCGCTTCCATTTTCTTCATGGCGGCGCCACGGTGAATCTTTGCTGTAATTTCGCTCACGTTCATCCGTGCAGCGATCTGCTTATTGAGCAGGCCGGCAATGACGTAGGTGATGACTTCGCGCTCGCGCGGGGTCAGTTGCTGATAATTCTCGCGGACCTTGCGCTCGGATTCCGCTTTCTTCAAACGCTCGGCATCTTTGGCGAGCGCAGTG
>NZ_JAELTP010000179.1 GCF_016428915.1 Pandoraea sp. ASV26 | reverse complement strand
GGGCGACGACGCCACGCGTTTGGCCGCTTCGTCGAGCGTCGGACGGCCGTCCGCGCGCTTGGCAACCTCATCCGTCCCCCCTGTGGCTTCCACCGCTCCCGCCGCCGCCAATGCCTGCGCGCCGGACACTGCCGCGTCGCCCGACTTGTCGACGACGTGATACGCGACATGCTCGCTCGCTTCGCAATGCGTGCACTTCACGCGAACCATATGCCATTCGGTGGAACACAGGCCGCAGGCGAGATAACGGTAGCCCTCATGCGCGCCGCCAATGCGAACGACGCTCGCCACCGGCAGCGTGCCGCACACGGGGCAGACATTGGGGACGTCGAGCATCGGGACTTCGCCAGCGTCGAACGTGCTTGCCACGCTCGTCCAGAGCACCTGCAAGGCCGCCATCAGGAAGGGGGCACTCGCGGCATCCACGCCCTTGCCATGCCCGGCGAGCAGCGCCTGCGCCGCGCCTTCGAGGGCGGCAGGATCGGCCGTGCGAATCCGCTCGAGCACCCCGCGCACCGGCGCGGGCAAGCCAGGTTGTGCAGCCACGGCGTCGAGCAGCGGCGCGAGCAACGGTTGCCAACGGCCGGCATCGTATCCGCCGGTGGCGGGCACGAGCGGCATGCAATGTTGTTGCGCCTGCTCGATCGATTCGTCGGACGGGCGCTCGGCCTGGAAGTTGTCGAGCACGCGTTGCTGCGCATCGACGAGTGCGGCCATTAGCCGCAGGTAATCGCCAAGCGGATGCGCGTCGGCCAGTTGGCGCAAGCGCGCCGCGCGCGCCGAGAAGATCTCGGCGCGTTGCGGCATGCGTAGACGGGGAATGGAGGTGCGATCGAGCGACTCGATCTGTCCGGGTTCAAGAATGCGTTGCAAGGTGGCTGGCCTCGTAAGAGCGTCCAGCCACCTGGGCCGGACTCATTTGTTGAGTTGCTTGTACCAGGCGCGATGATGTTTCCACGCCCAGCCGCGGGTGACGGTACCGCGCGTCATGGCGCGCACGGAACCCTTGATCCAGATCGCGGCGTAGATGTGCGTAATGATGCCGCAAATCAACACGAATGCACACACCGCGTGCACGTCGGATGCCAGACGAATCACCCAGATCGGGAAGTAGAACGCGAAGTACGCGCGCCAGATCACGATGCCCGAGAGCAGCAGTCCGAGCATGCACAGCACCATCACGAAGAAAAGCAGCTTTTGTCCGGCGTTGTAGCGCCCGACTTCCGGCAGATTCTCTTCGCGATTGTTGAGCACGTCGCCGATCTTCTTCATCCACTCCGTGTCGCGCGACTCGAACATGTTGAACCGCCAGAGCCGCAGCGCGAGCCACACGAAGGCGACGAACATCACCACCCCGACGAACGGATGCAGGATCCGCGTCCATGGCCCGCCGCCGAACAGATTCGTGAGCCAGAACATCGACGGATGGAACAGCGCCAGCCCGGAGAGCGCGAGCAAGACGAACGTGCCCGCGACAATCCAGTGGTTGATGCGCTCCGCAGCGTTGTAACGCTCGATCAGATCATCCTTGCGATCGCTTTGTTCATGCGACATGGTCAGACCTCCTCGTGCGTGACGACGCCTTTCCCGCCATCGGACCCCCGCCCCTTTCGGGACGCATCGTACCGGTGCGCTTGCTCTTCATCCTCTTCGGTCGTCTCGTTCGGACCGGTCTTGATGTAGTGGAAGAAGCCGGCAATCGCGGTGAACGCCATCGCAGCCACGCCCAGCGGTTTCGCAATGCCTTTCCAGAACGTCACCATCGGGCTGATGCGCGGGTTATCCGGCAGGCCGTGATACAGCGACGGCTTGTCGGCATGATGCAGCACATACATCACGTGCGTGCCGCCCACCCCCGCCGGATCGTACAGCCCCGCGTTGTCGAAGCCCCGTGACTTCAGGTCTTCGATACGCTCGGCCGCCTGGTCTTTCATGGCGTCCTTGGTGCCGAACATGATCGCGCCGGTCGGGCACGTCTTCACGCACGCCGGCTCAAGCCCCACGGCCACGCGGTCGGAACACAGCGTGCACTTGTACGCCTTGTGGTCCTTCTGCGAGATACGCGGGATGTTGAACGGGCAGCCGGTGATGCAGTACCCGCAGCCGATGCAGTTCTCTTCGTGAAAATCGACGATGCCGTTGGCGTACTGCACGATCGCCCCCGGCGACGGGCAGGCCTTCAGGCAGCCCGGGTCCTCGCAATGCATGCAGCCGTCCTTGCGGATGAGCCACTCGAGGTCGCCCTTCGGGTTCTCGTACTCGGTAAAGCGCATGAGCGTCCACGAGTCCGCCGACAGGTCGCGCGGGTTGTCGTACACGCCAACGTTTTCGCCAACTTCGTCGCGCAGGTCGTTCCACTCCATGCACGCCGTCTGGCAGGCCTTGCAGCCAATGCATTTCGAGACGTCGATGAGTTTGGCGACGTCGCCCGTGTGCGCCTCGCGCACCGAGGGCGACGGCAGTGTCGTTGCCGAGCGCCGTTTGATATCAAGTGATTGCAATGCCATGGCGCCTCCCTATGCCTTCTCGACCTTCACCAGGAACGACTTCACTTCCGGTGTCTGCGAATTGCCGTCGCCAACGATCGGCGTGAGCGTGTTTGCAAGGAAGCCCGGCTTGGCCACTCCCTTGAAGCCCCAGTGAATTGGAATGCCCACGTGGTGCACGGTCTTGCCGTCGATCTTGAGCGCCTTCAACCGTTTCGTCACCACCGCCTTGGCCTTGATG
>NZ_JAELTP010000178.1 GCF_016428915.1 Pandoraea sp. ASV26 | reverse complement strand
GATCTTGCCGTGCGCAGAAAAGCGTTCGACGAGTTCGGCCTTGCGTTCCTTGAGGGCCTGACGTAGCGGAGAAGGGGCGTGCGCACGCGCGTGCATGACGGCTTCCTGGGTATGAAAGTAACGAGTCAGGCCGGGCAGCCGCCCATGCCTCGGGCGGCCGGACGATAAATGTTCAGGCTGCTGCCGCGAATGATGTCACGTACGACGAACCGGGCGGCGGCGGGGGCGTCAGGGCCGAGTGCGTGAGCACTTCGTGACCCGTCTCTGTCACCAGCACGGTGTGTTCCCACTGCGCCGACAGGCTGCGATCGCGCGTCTTGACCGTCCACTGGTCAGGCATTGTCCGAATCTCGCGCTTGCCCGCGTTGATCATCGGCTCGATGGTGAAGATCATGCCGGCTTGCAGCTCGAGTCCGGTGCCTTGTCGCCCGTAATGAAGAATTTGCGGATCTTCGTGGAATACCTGGCCGATTCCATGGCCGCAGTACTCCCGCACCACGCTGTACCCCTGGGCTTCGGCGTGCGTCTGAATCGCGTGGCCAATATCGCCCAGATGCGCACCCGGGCGCACCTGGTTGATGCCAAGCCACATGCATTCATAGGTGACCTGCGCCAGACGCTTCGCGAGGATCGAGCCCTCGCCAACGATGAACATCCGGCTGGTGTCGCCGAAGTAACCATCCTTGATGACTGTGATGTCAATGTTGAGGGCGTCGCCGTTCTTGAGCACCTTGTCGCCGGGAATGCCGTGACAGATCACGTCATTGACCGAGATGCAGGTGGCCTTGGGGTAGGGCGGATAGCCCGGCGGTTGGTAGTTCAGCGGAGCCGGTACGGTGCCCTGTTCCTTGACCATGTACTCATGGCAGAGGCGGTCGAGTTCCCCGGTGGTGACGCCGGCGCGCACGTGTGGCGTAATGAAATCGAGCACTTCGCTGGCCAGCCGGCAGGCGACGCGCATCATTTCAATGTCGTGGGCATTCTTGAGGGTGATGGCCATTGCTGAATCGGACAAATTGCGTAAACAGTGCCGCATTATCGCATCAATGGACGGTTTTCGCCCCGTCTGGCGCGGATTTCGGAGGGTTCCGACGATGAATTTCCGATGTTCCGGGTGTGGGCGCAGAATGGCGCAGTGAATCGGGGGGAATGCCGCGAAAATCGGGCGTTTCCGACTTGTCATCACATGTTCACGCGTCGCTTGAGTGATGGCACGGTGCGATGCTATAATCTCGGGCTAAGTCGAGGACGAGTTGCTAATAAACCCGAGGGTTTTCCCTTGGAATTCAATGGCTTTCGCCGGGTTTTGAGGGTATTTTTGCCCCAATGTGGTGCCGAATGGTGCCGCTGCCCGGTGAGTGCCGGGCGGCAAAAGCCGTCATCGGCTTGGAAATTTTGAAATCGCGGGCCGGCGCACCCAGGGTGCCCGATCTTCGCAGGCGGGTCATGCAAAGCTGTATGGCAGTCTGACGAAACGGGTACGGCAGCCGGTCTAAGACCTAACCCTCACGGAGAATCACATGTCTGTCACTATGCGTCAGATGCTGGAAGCGGGCGTCCACTTTGGTCACCAAACCCGTTTCTGGAACCCCAAGATGGCCCCCTATATCTTCGGCCATCGCAACAAGATTCACATCATCAACCTCGAAAAGACGTTGCCGATGTACCAGGACGCACTGAAGTACGTGCGTCAACTGGCAGCGAACCGTGGCACGATCCTGTTCGTGGGCACGAAGCGTCAGGCGCGTGACATCGTGGCGGAAGCCGCAGGCCGCGCCGGTATGCCTTTCGTCAACAACCGCTGGTTGGGCGGCATGCTGACGAACTTCAAGACGCTCAAGTCCTCGATCAAGAAGCTCAAGGACATGGAGCAGGCGCTGGAAGCCGGCGAGCAAGAGCGCATGAGCAAGAAGGAAGCGCTGCTGTTCGATCGCGAAATGGCCAAGCTGCAAAAGTCGATCGGTGGCGTGAAGGAAATGGGCGGCATGCCCGACGCTATCTTCGTCGTCGACGTCGGCTACCACAAGATTGCCATCACCGAAGCCAACAAGCTGGGCATTCCGGTGATCGCCGTGGTCGATACGAACCACTCGCCGGAAGGTGTTGATTACGTCATCCCGGGTAACGACGACTCGAGCAAGGCTGTCGAGCTGTACGTTCAAGGCGTTGCCGACGCGATCCTCGAAGGCCGTGCAAACGCCGTCAAGGAAGTCGTTGAAGCCGTTCGCGGCGAAGGCGACGAGTTCGTCGAAGTGAACGAAGAGGCGTAAGCGGCCACCGCTGCGTAACAAAAGGGGGCTGCTGGTGGCGCCCCTTTTTTTTAGTTTGATTTTCCCGCGTCGGGTGCGCGGGGCGACGAGAGCGGGCCGTGCGGCCGCTCCGGCGCCATCCCCTCCCGACTGATTCGATATACAGGAGTAACGATATGCCGGCAATTACTGCAGCAATGGTGGGCGAACTGCGCGCCAAGACCGACGCGCCGATGATGGAATGCAAGAAGGCGCTGACCGAAGCCGACGGAGACATGGTCCGTGCTGAGGAAATCCTGCGTGTCAAGCTGGGTAGCAAGGCCAGCAAGGCCGCCAGCCGCATCACGGCCGAAGGCGTGATCGCCGCCTACATCGATGGCGGCAACGGTGCCGTGGTTGAAATCAACTGCGAAACCGACTTCGTCTCGAAGAACGACGATTTCCTGAAGTTCGCCAACGACGTGGCCAAGCTGGTCGCCGAGAACAACCCGGCGGACGTGGCGGCCCTGTCGGCTCTGCCGCTCGACGGCAAGACCGTTGACCAGGTGC
>NZ_JAELTP010000177.1 GCF_016428915.1 Pandoraea sp. ASV26 | reverse complement strand
GGGATCGAGCGCCGACGTCGCTTCATCCGAGAGCAGCACCTGCGGCTCGCTTGCCAGCGCACGGGCAATCCCCACGCGCTGCTTCTGGCCGCCGGAAATCTGCGACGGATAGCGATCCTTCTGCGCCGTCAGGCCCACGAGTTCGAGCAGCGGCAGCACCTTCGCACGAATCTCCGTGGACGACAGGCCCGCGAGCTCCAGCGGCAGCGCCACATTGTCGTACACGGTGCGCGAGCTAAGCAGATTGAAGTGCTGGAAGATCATGCCGATGCGACGGCGCGCCCGGCGCAGGTCGTCCGAGGACAACGACGTCAGATCCTGTCCGTCCACGCGCACAGTCCCATCGCTCGGGCGATTGAGCAGGTTGATCACGCGCACGAGCGTGCTCTTGCCGGCGCCGCTTCGGCCAATAATGCCGAAAACCTCACCGCGCTCGATCGACAGGCTGATGTTGGAAAGCGCGTCGATCGGCCCCTTGGGTCCAGCGAATCGCTGGGTAATGTTTTGGAGTTCGATCATGCAAAAAAATGGCAGCCCCACTGCCGAAACTGCCCGCAGTGCCGCCGCCTTGACTCGGTTTATAGCGCAAAGGCGACATTCTAGCCCATGCACCTAAATAGTTGAAAATAATAAAATTTGATCTCTTTATACTGAATTTCAACTGAAGTTATCGACGCTGCGAAATGGCATAAAAGCGGCTCATCACCTCATGCCGCAATGCAGCACAAAACGCGCGCGCAACAGCGCACCCGCCCTCTCAAACGGGGAAAAATGAGGTGATTTCGCTAGTGAGGCATCCAATTCCCATCATGCGGGATGGGATGTGGGCGGGGTCGATGCGCGGCAGCCTGCGGCGAGAGGGGAAATGTCAGGCTTGGCGACTTGAGGCGAAGTCGTCGAGCACTTCGATCACGCGGTCGAATTCGAGGGACTTGTCGAAGAAGTACTGCACGCCCAACTGCTGGCAACGCTTGCGATACGTCGCCAATGCGTAGTTCGTCAGCACGATGGCCATGAGCTGCGGCAACATGCCCGCGTCGTGCAGATACGCGAGCACTTCCATGCCCGAGCCGCGCCGCAGTTGAATATCGACGATGACGGCGTCGAACGAAGCTTCCTTGAGCGTGCGAACCGCGTCGTCGGCAGTCTCCGCCACACCCGCCACCTGAAGCATCCCGGTCGAGCCGAGCGCTTCGGACAGGCTCTCGCGAATCACCGCCGAGTCTTCGATCAACAGCACCTTGAGGGGCAAACGGGACCCCATATGCGTTGCCGCGTTCCCGGTTGGCATCACAAGCCTCTCTTTTCTATCAACTGATCAGGCCGTTCTTCAGCGCGTAAAGCGTCAGGTCGGCATTGGTTTTCAAATGCATCTTTTCGAGCACGCGCGCGCGATACGTGCTGACCGTCTTCACCGACAGGTGCAACTCGTCGGCGATTTCCGTGGGCGTGCGTCCCTGCGCGAGCTTGCAGAACACCTGGAACTCGCGCTCCGAGAGTTGTTCGTGCATCGGCTCGTCGAAAGGCTGATCCAGCTTCTGCGCGAGCAGATCAGCCGTCCCTTCACTGACATAGCGGTGGCCACGCGCCACCGTGCGAATCGCCCGGATGATCTCCTCCGGCGGCGCATCCTTCATCAGATAGCCATTCGCCCCGGCGCGCAGCAGATTGACCGCGTACTGCGCTTCCGGATACGTCGACAAGAACAGCACCCCCTGCTCAGGACGCAATTGCTTGATGACGCGAAGGGTATCGATGCCGTTCTTGTCAGGCATGGCGATGTCCAACAGCACCACGTCGAATGCCGACTCGCGAACGGCACGAATCACTTCGTCGCCGCTCGCCGCCTCGCCAAGCACTTCCATGTCCGACTCGTCGGCAATGAATTGCTTGAAGCCGGTACGAACGATCGCGTGGTCGTCGGCAATCAGGATTTTTATTGTCAGTGACATCTAAGCTCCAGAGACTGTCCCCATCCGCCGGGGGGCGGCGCCCGCATGGTTGGGCCAGGCGGGCTAAGCGGGCCATGGCGCCTACTCCCGCTCGAGCAGGTCGCGCATGTCGTCGGCATGCTCCTCCTCGACCGCCAGGATTTCCTCGAGCATGCGCCGCGTCGTGCTATCGCGGTCGCCCAAATAATGAATCATCTCTCGGTAACTCTCAATCGCAATACGCTCTGCAACAAGATTTTCCCGAATCATATCCCGCAGATTTTTCCCCGCGACGTACTCCGCATGGCTGCGCGCCGACAGCCCGTCGGGAGCGAAATCGGGTTCGCCGCCCAGTTGCACGATACGCGTCGCCAGCCGATCTGCGTGCTCCTGCTCCTGCGCGGCGTGCTCGGCAAACTCGGCCGCGACCGGCTCGGCATGAATGCCGCTGGCCATGAAATGGTGGCGCTTGTAGCGCAGCATGCACACCAGCTCGGTGGCCAGTGCGTCGTTGAGCATGTGCACGACCGCATCGCGGTCGGCGCGGTAGTCTTCCGTGACGGCACCGTCGTCAAGGTGCTCACGGGCACGCTTGCGCAACTCACGAACGTCGATCTCGAAGTCTTCACCCGCGTGCTTGCTGTGACCATTGCCTTTCATCGCGGGCTGGCCAGACGTCTTGGCAGAGGGCTTGGCGTGTTTGGCGGTGTGCATGAGTGAATCCTCCTATGTAGCGGTTTTGCGGGAACGGGGGCCGGTTGCGGCAGACACCAGACTCGACTGTGCGGCAAACGCCTCGCAGGCAGGCGTGCCGCGCACGATGAACGCGCCTATCGTCGGACCACCCCGAAGATCAGCGTGACCAAAAAGATCACCAGGAAGATGAAGAACAGAATCTTCGCGATCTCGGCCGCACCGGCAGCAATGCCCGTGAAGCCGAAAACGGCGGCAATCAACGCGATCACGAAAAAAACGACAGCATAGTGAAGCATCGCAACCTCCTTGAATGGGAGCCACCCGTGGGCGGCATGTCGCGCGCCTCACGGACTCGCTACAGCGCAAGCCCATGCGGCGCGCCGCAGCACACCGCCTAATCGACGATCTTCTTGG
>NZ_JAELTP010000176.1 GCF_016428915.1 Pandoraea sp. ASV26 | reverse complement strand
ATACAGAATGGTCAGATGCGGGGCGGCCGCGCCCGCCGTGGCGGCCACTGGCGCCGGTGCCGCGGCGTGCCGCACCGAGTGGTTGATGCCCGCGAGAAACCCGCGCACCCACGCGAGTTGCTCGGTGGAAAGGCCGTCGACCAGTTGGCTGAGCAATTGGGCTTGCTGGGCGTTAAGCGGCGTCGTCTCTTGCATGTCGTTCGTGGCTCCGTGGGCCGGACCAGCGCGGAAGCCCCGGCGGGTCGAACCCGTCAAGCCACCCCCCAAGATGGACCGGCAAGGGGATACTCAACACCATATCTGCGGGTCTTTAGAAATTAAAATAATAAAATTTAATTCTTATATATCTAATTTCCATATAAGAATAAAGCGCGAGGACGGCGGCGGGCCTGCGGCGCGTCATGGCAGTGCGCGTGATGACGGCATGTTGGGGGTCAGTTGGCGGGGAGGTGATGTGAAATGGGGGACGGATGTGCGCACGATGCCAGACAGCACAACGCGCGTTCGAGCGCGGGGGAGGCCCGGTTTGCGACCCATGCGGCGGGCACGCCGCAAGTCCCCGTGTGACGGCTTTCTCGCTCGGTGGGTGCTGGGAAAACGTGCTATGCTCCACGCCGTGATTGATCAGGTCCTTCCAAGCACCACTTGATTCTCGCAATCCGCTAATCGGTCAGGCCGTGTCGCGGAAGGTTTCGTAACCCGCTATTTCTCGAGACACTCGTAGAAAAGGTGAGCGCAAAATGAGTTTGATGGAACAATTCCAAGCGAACTCGTACCTCTTTGGCGGCAATGCCCCCTACGTCGAAGAACTGTACGAATCGTATCTTGATAATCCGGCTTCCGTGCCGGACAACTGGCGCCAGTATTTCGACGCGCTCCAAAACGTCCCCGCTGTTGATGGTTCCAACGCCAACGACGTGGCTCACGCCCCGATCGTGGAGTCGTTCGCCCAGCGCGCCAAGGCCAACGCCTTCGTGTCGCGTGCAGGGGCTTCCGACCTGGCTGTGGCCCGCAAGCAGGTTCACGTGCAGTCGCTCGTCGCCGCCTACCGCTTCCTCGGTGCTCGCTGGGCCAATCTGGACCCGCTCAAGCGTCAGGAACGTCCGGCGATTCCGGAACTGGAACCCGCGTTCTACGACCTGACCGAAGCCGACATGGACAGCGTCTATTCGGCAGAGAACACGTACTTCGGTTTCGAACAAGCCAGCCTGCGCGATCTGCTCAAGGCGCTGCGCGACACGTACTGCGGCTCGATCGGTGCCGAGTACATGTACATCAGCGACCCGGTGCAAAAGCGCTGGTGGCAAGAGCGTCTGGAGAAGGTGCGTGCAACGCCCAACTTCACCGCTGAAAAGAAGAAGCACATCCTCGAACGCCTGACGGCCGCTGAAGGCCTCGAGCGTTACCTGCACACCAAGTTCGTCGGCCAGAAGCGCTTCTCGCTCGAAGGCGGCGAATCCTTCATCGTGGCGATGGACGAACTCGTCCACCACGCCGGTGCCAAGGGCGTGCAGGAAATCGTGATCGGCATGGCCCACCGTGGCCGTCTGAACGTGCTGGTCAACACCCTCGGCAAGATGCCGGCGGACCTGTTTGCCGAATTCGAAGGCAAGCACGTCGACGACCTGCCGGCCGGTGACGTGAAGTACCACAAGGGCTTCTCGAGCGACGTCTCGACGAGCGGTGGTCCGGTTCACCTGTCGCTCGCGTTCAACCCGTCGCACCTCGAAATCGTGAACCCGGTGGTCGAAGGCTCGGCCAAGGCCCGTATGGACCGTCGTGGCGAAGCCGACGCGGCCAGCGTGCTGCCGGTGCAAGTTCACGGCGACGCCGCTTTCGCGGGTCAGGGTGTCGTGATGGAAACGCTGAACCTCGCGCAAACGCGTGGTTACGGCACGCACGGCACGGTGCACATCGTCATCAACAACCAGATCGGCTTCACCACGTCGGATCCGCGTGACGCCCGTTCGACGACGTACTGCTCGGACGTGGTCAAGATGATCGAAGCGCCGGTGCTGCACGTGAACGGCGACGATCCGGAAGCGGTCGTGCTGGCCATGCAACTGGCCCTCGAATTCCGTCAGGAATTCAAGAAAGACGCCGTCGTGGACATCGTTTGCTACCGCAAACTGGGTCACAACGAGCAAGACACCCCGGCGGTCACGCAGCCGCTGATGTACAAGAAGATTGCCCAACACCCGGGCACGCGCGCACTGTACGTCGAGAAGCTGGTCGCGCAAGGCGTGATCACCGCCGAGGAAGGCGCAGCCTACGTTGCGGCTTACCGCAAGGCCATGGATGACGGCCATCACACCGTCGACCCGGTGCTCTCGAACTACAAGAGCAAGTACGCGGTTGACTGGGTGCCGTTCCTGAACAAGAAGTGGACCGATGCCGGCGATACGGCGGTGCCGCTGAGCGAACTCAAGCGTCTGGCTGAGCGCATCACCACGATTCCGGCGAACTTCAAGGTTCACCCGCTCGTCGAGAAGGTCATCAACGACCGTCGCAAGATGGGCGAGGGCGAGCAGCCGCTCGACTGGGGTATGGGTGAGCACCTGGCATTCGCATCGCTGGTCTCGTCGGGCTTCGCTGTGCGCCTGACCGGTCAGGATTCGGGCCGCGGTACGTTCACGCACCGCCACGCAGTGCTGCACGACCAGAACCGCGAGCGTTGGAACGACGGTACGTACGTGCCGCTGCAACACGTGGCCGACGGTCAGGCCAACTTCACGGTGATCGACTCGGTGCTGTCCGAAGAAGCCGTGCTGGGTTTCGAATACGGTTACTCGACCGCTGAGCCGAACACGATGGTGTTGTGGGAAGGCCAGTTCGGTGACTTCGCCAACGGTGCGCAGGTCGTGATCGACCAGTTCATCTCGAGCGGTGAAGTGAAGTGGGGCCGCGTGTCGGGCCTGACGATGCTGCTGCCGCACGGCTATGAAGGCCAGGGTCCGGAGCACTCGTCGGCACGTATCGAGCGCTACCTGCAACTGTGCGCCGACACGAACATGCAAGTGGTCCAGCCGACCACGCCGGCTCAGATC
>NZ_JAELTP010000175.1 GCF_016428915.1 Pandoraea sp. ASV26 | reverse complement strand
GCCATGCACTTCGGCGCTTTCCAGAAACTCGCCACGCTTGCGGCGCTCGAGAAACTCGTCGACCGAAATGAAGTTGTAGTGCACACCCTCTTCCTCATTCGGACGCGGTGCGCGCGTGGTGAACGAGATCGACAGACGGACCTCGCTGTCCTGCGCGAGCAGTGCGTTCACGAGCGTAGATTTGCCCGCGCCCGAGGGGGCGACCACCATGAACAGATTGCCGGGATACTCGGCATGCAGGGGCGGCTGCGGGACTTGCGATTGCGCGGTCATGCGACTTACTCCAGATTCTGCACTTGCTCTCGCATCTGCTCGATGTAGAGCTTGAGCTCCATCGATGCATCGGCGAGCTCCTTCGAGGCGGCCTTCGAGCCGAGCGTATTCGCTTCGCGATTGAGCTCCTGCATCATGAAGTCCAGCCGTTTGCCGACCAGTCCCCCCTTGTCGAGGATGTGGCGGGTTTCCTTCAGGTGAGCGTCGAGTCGCGTGAGTTCCTCCGCAACGTCGATACGCACGCCGTAAATCGTCACTTCCTGACGAATGCGTTCGGCGATTTCGTCTTTGCCGGGCGCGGCCGAGCCTTCCGGCACCACGACACCCAGGGCTTCCTGCAAACGATCGATGATCTTTTGCTGATGGCGCGCGATCAGCTCCGGCACCAGCGGTTGCAGGCCCGTGAGGATCTTCTCCATGTTCTCGATACGCTCGATGAGGCTGAGCTTGAGTTGCGCGCCTTCGCGCTTGCGCACGTCGACGAGTTCGCCGATGGCGGTGCGGCCGGCGTCGATCACGGCGTCGCGCAACGCTTCGGCCGTTACCGTCTCGTCGCCGAGCACGCCCGGCCAACGCAGAATTTCGCCGGTGCGCATGCGTTCTGCGTCCGGGAAGATCGCGAGAACCTGTTGTTCGAGCGCGGAGAGTTGTTTGACAGCGTCGAGATTGAGCGCACCGTTCGCGCCGGTCTCGGGACGTTGCACGTTGATACGGATGTCGACCTTGCCGCGCGAGAGCTTGCCGGTGAGCGCTTCGCGCAGCACCGGCTCGCAGGCACGCGCTTCTTCGGGCATGCGGAATGCCAGATCGAGGAAGCGCGAATTGACCGTGCGCAATTCGACCGACACGCTCGCGCCTGGGGCTCCATCGGCATGCGCGATGTCGCGCGTGACGCTGGCGTAGCCGGTCATACTGTAGATATTGTTGTCTTTCATCGGGGTGACCGGCACCACAGCCTTGTGACAGATTCTCAGCAAGGTGATGCAGCAACCGGATTCGCATGCATGGATGAGAAGCGATTATCGCATTTTCCGGCCAGAAGCTCCGGAATCCGCGCGCGGCATCGGGCAGCGCCGCCAAGCTTGACGCGTTTAGCGATACCATTCGGGTATTGCCGCATAAATTCACCTCGCAGGACATTCACTCATGACGCAAATCACCCGCCCGGACGGCCGTGCGCAAGACGCACTTCGCCCCGTGCGCATCACCCGCCAATACACCCGCTACGCCGAAGGTTCGGTGCTAATCGAATGCGGCGAGACCAAGGTCATCTGCACCGCCAGCGTTGAGGAGAAGGTACCGGGCTTCCTGCGCGATTCCGGCCGGGGTTGGCTCACGGCGGAATACGGCATGCTGCCGCGCGCCACGCACACGCGCAGCGATCGCGAAGCCGCCCGCGGCAAGCAGAGCGGGCGCACGCAGGAGATTCAGCGCCTGATCGGCCGTTCGCTGCGTGCCGTGTTCGATCTCGAGAAATTCGGCCCGCGCACGATCCAGATCGACTGCGACGTCCTTCAGGCCGATGGCGGCACGCGTTGCGCCTCGATCACCGGCGCGTTCGTGGCGGCCCACGACGCCGTCTCGAAGCTCATCGCCGACGGCAAGCTCGAATCGTCGCCCATTCGCGCGCACGTCGCTGCCGTCTCGGTCGGGCTGTATCAGGGCCATCCGGTGCTTGACCTGAACTATGCCGAAGACTCCGCTTGCGATACCGACATGAACGTCATCATGACGAGCGAAGGCGGTTTCGTCGAAATTCAGGGCACGGCCGAAGGCGAGCCGTTCACGCGTGCGCAAAGCAACGTGCTGCTCGATCTGGCCGACGCGGGCATCCGTCAACTGATCGACGCGCAGAAGCGTGCATTGGGAGTCTGACGATGGGCATGCAGAAGATCGTGCTGGCGTCGAACAACCCGGGCAAGCTGCGCGAGTTCGCGTCGCTGTTCGAGCCACTCGGCATCGAGTTGGTGCCGCAGGGCATGCTTGGCGTTTCCGAAGCCGAAGAGCCCCACGTGACCTTCATCGAGAATGCGCTGACGAAGGCGCGCCATGCCGCGTCTGCGACCGGCCTGCCCGCGCTGGCGGACGACTCCGGTCTGTGCGTGCCGATCCTCGGCGGCGCACCGGGCGTGTATTCGGCACGTTACGCGGCACGCGCCGGGCGTGAGAAGTCGGATGCTGCGAACAACCGTCATCTGATCGAACAGCTTGCACCGCACGCCGATACCCCCGGCTATCGCGACGCGTACTACTTCGCGGCGCTCGTGCTGGTGCGTCATGCGGACGACCCGCAGCCGATCATTGCCGAGGGTCGTTGGGACGGCGAGATCGTCGACACGCCGCGCGGCGCGCATGGCTTCGGCTACGATCCGCACTTCCTCATTCGCTCCTTGAATCAGACGGCTGCCGAACTCGATCCGGCCGTGAAGAACGCCCACAGCCACCGTGCGCGCGCATTGCGCGTGCTGCTGGAAAAGCTGGGCCGGGAGGCGTGAGCGGTATGAGTCAGTCCGCGCTCCCTGTGCAGAACTTTCTGCGGCCCGGCAAGATCAGCTTGCCGGCGTTGCCGCCGATGTCGCTGTATGTGCACTTCCCTTGGTGTGTGCGCAAGTGTCCGTACTGCGACTTCAACTCGCACGAGTGGCGTGGCGACGGCGGTGCACAGGCATTCCCGGAGCAGGCGTATCTGGACGCCTTGCGTCAGGATCTGGAGCAGGCGTTGCCGCTGGTGTGGGGACGCCCGGTGCACACCGTCTTCATTGGCGGTGGCACGCCGAGCCTGCTGTCGGCCGCCGGTCTGGACC
>NZ_JAELTP010000174.1 GCF_016428915.1 Pandoraea sp. ASV26 | reverse complement strand
AGCCATCACCGGGCGCTTCGGCGTCCACGTGCGCTGTGTGCACCGCGATGTGACCGCTCTGGAAATCGACGTCGTACTGCTGACGCAGCAGTGTCTCAATGCGCAGCAGGTAGCCGTCGATGCCGTGCTCGTCCGTGATCGGCATCAATGCGATGGCGATCTGGCGACGCGGCGTGCCGATGGTCCACAGCGCGTCGAGGGCCCGGCGCTGGCGCACCGTCTGCTCAAACAGCGAATCCCCCCGCGCACCGCGCGGGAACGCCAGCGCAACGAGCGAGGACTCGATGCCGCTCGCCCGCTTGAGACGGGCCAGACGTCCCAGTTCGAGCGCAAAATCGTAAGGCGCTTGCGGCACCGACTCCCTGACACTCGCCACCAGTGGCTGATGCGACACCCCGTCGGCGTAGTAGGCGAGCAGCACCAGCAGCAATTGCAGATTGTCGTGATTGAGCGCGAGGAACGGCATGCGACGCACGATCAGCACGCTCACCAACGTGCCGTCGCCGTCGAGCAGGGGCGCGCAGGCGAGATAGGGACTGGTGTCGCTCGCCGCGTCGTCGGCACGCACGTGCGCGAGCGTGCCCTCACGCAGACAATGCTGAACAAGCGGGTCGTTGGGATCCGGCTCGAAGCCCTCGCCAACGCGCGCGATCGGGGTCGTCACGAGCCGGTCCGCACGCACGGGGAATAACGCGGCCACTTCGATCTGACACGTCAACGCGGCGAATTCGAGCATCGGCTGCGCATTCGGCAAGCCGCCGGCGTGCCCATGAACGTCTCCTGCGCGCCGCACGGTGAGGTCGCGCAGGCGTGTGAGCGCATCTCGCAGCGTCACGGGACGCGCCAGAAAATCGCGCTCGAGCCGCTCATGCGAGACACGCAACAGGTAGTGGTTGTGCGTGATCGCGACGAGCCGGTCGCTGAAGTAGGCGTTGATGCCCTGCGCCCGATTCGCCCGGTGGGACCAGATGTCGCAGAAATGCCCGGCGATCAGCGTCGCCGTCATGCCCCCGGCGAAGTGCACCATCGGAAACGGGCCGCCGGCCGGCGCGCACAAGGCATACCAGGCGAGCACCAGCACCAGCCCGCTCGCGGCGCCCGCCAGCGAACCGTAGCGCAACGCACACACGAGCGCGGCCAGCCATAACCAGGGGAATTGCGCGCCGAGCAGCAAGGGATCGTCCGGACGCAAACGCCAGGCGACAAGAACGACGAGTGCGGTGCCGCCCAGCACTTCGAGCATGGCGAAGGGGCGTGCGATGGCTGGGGCAATCCCGCGCCCCCATCGTCCGAGATTGCCGAGCGGTTGCGAGCGGCGCACGCGCGGCGGCGACTGGGCATGGTTTGCCGATTCGGCTTCGTTGGGCGTAGCGGCGCTCACGTGGTGTTCGTGGAAATTGAGATCAACCGAGTGCACACGCGCAGATTCCATCGCGCAGCGTCGTCGCATGCCATCGAAATGCCCAGCACGATAGGTGGGCGTTCGCGCAGGCGGTGCGCGATGGCGGTTTGCATGATTCCCCGTTTTCGGAATGTGCCCTACCCGGCATCTTCGGCCGGGGCCTCGGGCGACGGATCGACAGTTCTCTTGACAAGATCCGTCGCTCCCGTCCCGCGATACTTCCCCGCCGGGACGGCCTGTGACTGCTGATCCGAACTGATCTCTTATGTTTGATGGAGATGAACTTTACACACGCTCAGTCCTACTTTCGTCCCATTTTTTTCGTGCCGCAAACCCGCATGAATCCTTCAGGATACCGATTCACCGTCAAACGAATACGGGCCATCGTGCGCCCCGACATAGGCCAGATGGGTGCGCACGCCCGCCCCCGGTTGCCACAGGTGTAACGCAAAGCCCGGGGGCTCGAGCGTAATCGATCCGGGCGCACCGGCGGCCAGTCCAAGCGTGATCTGGTGCGCGGTCGACACGCAGGTGCTCGCCATGACACCGGGCGCGCCCGCCACGCTCGCCTGAATGCTGCGGTGCAAGTGACCGCAGATCACTCGCTCAATGTGACGATGGCGTGACGTCACGCTCGCAAAACCTGCGCGGCCCTGCGCTGTGAGGCCGTAGCCATCCATGAATTCGATGCCCGTATCGAACGGCGGATGATGCATCGCAATGATCGTCGGACGTCCCTCACACGCATGCAGTTGTTCGTCAAGCCACGCGAGACGGGCCTCGCACAGATGTCCCCCGGCATTGGGCGGGTCTTGCGTGTCGAGCGCGAGCACGGTCAGCGGTCCAAAATCGACGCGGTATTGCACGAACTCGCCGCCCGCGCGCAGGTAGGTATGCTCCGGAAATGCGGCACGCAACCCCTCACGGTGGTCGTGATTCCCGACGACCAGATACAGGGGGATCTCCAGCTCCGCCAGACACTCGCGAAGTACTTCGTATTCCGACAGATGTGGCGTATCGATCAGGTCGCCGGTGGCGATCACCGCATCGGGCCGCGGCGTCCAACGATTGATGGTGGCGATCGCGCGGCGCAAGGCCTGCGCGGTATCGACGCGGCCGCAGGCAAGCACGCCGGGCCGCGTGATATGAAGATCGGTGATCTGACAAAGCAACATGAAGGCGATTCCTTGAAAGCGCGCGGCGACGCTGACCGTTTGCGCGCCGCCATTGGAGTGTAGAACGCACGCAGCGGCGCGTAATCTATCGTGCGGCGCCACGCTAGACACGGCAAATGACATGCCAATGAATTTTGGGCCGTTCCGACACGACCACGGCGATGCCAACCCAAAGTCGGCCGGGTACGCAACCCCTAACGGCTAGGGGAAACCTCCAAGGCCCGCCCAGCAAGGGATTGCGCGAGGGGGTGAACGGAGATGCCCGCAGTTACCGGGATTTTGTCACCAAGAACAAGAAAGTACGCGGCATTGCACAACAAAATCGCCGCAAACCGTTGTCAGGACTGGCCCACAGCCCGCCGAAGGCTCTATAATGCGCCTGCCCGGCCAGTGCCGGCGCCCTCTCGATACGTGACGGGACAGATCTTCGGATCGCGTTTGCGTGACGTGCCGTGAAGGCGATATCCTGGCGTGCGCCGCGTGCCTTATGGCGCGGATACAACACCGACACTCGCCAAATGGCGAAAGTGTTAGAGTTGTCGCCGGTATTCACCACCTCTCAAGGGAAACACACATGAACAAACAGGAACTGATCGACGCCGTCGCTGGTGTTACGGGTGCAAGCAAGGCTCAAACTGGCGAAACCATCGACGCTCTGCTCGAGACCGTCAAGAAGGCCGTCTCCAAGGGTGACTCGGTTCAGTTGATCGGCTTCGGCTCGTTCGGTTCGGGCAAGCGCGCTGCGCGTGACGGCCGCAACCCGAAGACCGGCGAAACGATCAAAATCCCGGCTGCCAAGACCGTGAAGTTCACGGC
>NZ_JAELTP010000173.1 GCF_016428915.1 Pandoraea sp. ASV26 | reverse complement strand
ACGGCGCGTCGAACAGCTTCACGGTGAAGGGTCCGAAGCTGGGCAAGGATATCTTCACGGCGGATCTGGGCCTGGACATGCAACTCAAGAAGCAACTGGAAGTGCGCGTTGGCGGTAACGTCAGCGTACGTAAGGGCGAGAGCGCGCTGGGGGGCGGTATCTCGGCGAAGTATCGCTTCTGAGCCTGCGGCTGAGTCTGAGTGCTGACTTAGGGCGGCGCATCGTTGCGCCACCTCAGTGTTGAGGAAAGGAAACCCGTCGTACCCGCAAGGGCACGGCGGGTTTTTCATTTGCCCCTCCGCAATGAGCGCACGGAGCCTGTGTTGATGGATGCAAAACAAGCATGGAAACATGCATCTGAAAAGCCTGAATATTTCGATGGGAAATGGCTTGCTTTGCTCTGATACCCGTTGTTTGCGTGCCTAATTTTTTGCGTTATTGGGAGATGGATGATGGGGTGTTGATGATTATTGGGATTTATCTTTGATTTAAATGTGATTTTTTAAATATTTATCCCAAGCTGAGATTTTTTTGCGGCTTGGGTTAAGTACCAAACGGGAATGCCTTTGCATCGATTTCGATAGTCCGGATTCTAGAATTCGTGAGCCTTGACGCAGGTCGTTGTGCCGTGTCTGGAGTGTGGTGAAGAGATTCATCATTTCACGAACTAATTTGTGGATTATCGAATGCAAAAGAACCATCCGAAGTCGAACGCGCTGCGTCAGACGAAAATTTGCATGGCTGCTGCGGCCGTGGTGACAGCTGCGGCGCTGCCTGGATATGCGGTGGCAGACACCGCGCAGGTGACAGTGCCCCAATGGCAGCTGGATCGAGATGCCCGAGTCGACGCACTCAAGGGGCCGATTACGGCGGCCCAGCAAGTTGATGTGAGGAGTGGTAATGCACTTGACAATACCAATGACATTGCTAATTTGGCAGCCGTTATTCGAGGCGCTGGAGAAATCACTGGTAGCGCCGATGAAAAATATGAGGCTTTTAAAAAAGTCATTCCTCAGGTTAAAGAGGCTAGAGCAAAGCTTGATGGACGGAAATATGAAGACGGCGGCCGGTCTGTCTCGGATGCTTTGCACGATACCCAGCTGGGGTTGATCGAGGCGGCGATCGCTGAAATCAATACCGAAAGGGAATATTCTCTGAGCGCTACCCGATTAGGCAAGCTGGCGCTGCTCATTGATAAAGCTGAGCACGATGCCGCGGTAAAAGGCGCTCAGAAAGCCGCAAACAAATCTAAGCAGAATCTGGTACTTCTTGAGCGCAAGCGTGACGCGGTTCAGGCCGTCGGGAGCGCGGTGGATGCAGAGCGACTCGGCAACACGCACCTGCTCGACGCAAATGCAGTTGGCGCTGTCGATAACGGCGGTGTACTGACTTGGTCGGACAAGAATCTCAAGACGTTCGATAAGGAAGCCGCAGCCGACGCTGACGATAAACACGCAAAAATTCTCGCCACGACAAGCCTTGAAATCGGCAGCTTTTCTGGTGAAGCTTCCGACGCGGTCCATGGCGCAACTTCCACCACCCGCGCCATCGGCACGATTCGCGCGCTTGAAGGGGCAAAGCACAATGCGCAAGTTGCCTCGGGCACGCTGAACATTCATCAGGGCATCGAAGGTGCAGGCGCTCTGACGGTGACGGCCGGAGCGGGCGGTGTCGTGAATTTCTTGGCCCAAGACGAAGGCAAGACGGGCGGCATCACCGGCGAGAACGTTACGCTGGTTGCCGGCAGCGCCATCGGTGGCGGCACCGGTGCTCACGACAAGGGGCTGATCAACTTCGAAGATGGCATGAGCGCTGGCGCCGCGACGATCAACCTTCATAGCGGCGGCAAGTTGGCTTTCAACGCAGGCTCGAATGCGGGGGATAGCCTGATTACCGTAGATGGCGTGGTGACGGCAGAGCATGTGGCGGAGCGCGTCACGGCGCGACAAGGCAAGACGGCCGATGAGCTAACGGCGCTCCCT
The DNA here is from genome assembly GCF_016428915.1 of Pandoraea sp. ASV26. Lineage (GTDB taxonomy): Bacteria > Pseudomonadota > Gammaproteobacteria > Burkholderiales > Burkholderiaceae > Pandoraea. The sequence goes on along the minus strand of NZ_JAELTP010000173.1, from coordinate 1,711 downwards.
GAGCTGAGCGCAGGCACCGGCGCCACGCTGGCGTTTGTCGAGTCGTCCGCTGGCAATGCAGACATTCTCAATTCTGGCAATCTGACTTTTGTCGCTTCGGATTTGAGCAATGCCACGTTGCTCAACGAGGAGTCCGGCACGGTAGCCATCGAAGGCAAGAACGTCGCGGTTCCCGCGTTGAACGGCGGCAGACCGACCACGCGGATGCAACAATCGCTTGGCGGCACGGCAGAATTCCTCAACAAGGGCAAGCTGACGGCTGAGAACATGGATCTCGATCGTATGGCGTTGATCAACGATGGCACGGCGACGATTTCGAAGTCTGTTGGGGGTACCGCATTTGTCTTGAACAACGCAGAGCTGACGGCTGATACCGTGGATCTCCAGCAGATGGAGCTGATGAACATTGCGAAAGCGACCATCTCGAACTCAGAGGGTGGCAGCGCAAAGATCATTAACGCACCGCTAGGCGAGCTGACGTTCACCGGCACGAATCTGCAACGTCTGGCACTGGCCAACGAGGGCACGGTCAAGATGACCGGCAAGACTATCGCCACCGACGCGTCGATCGAATTGCATCGCGGTTCGTTGGACGTTTCGGGAATTGCGATTACCGCCGCTGAAGCGGGCAAAGGCAAGCCTGAAAACTCGCTCACCATCGGTTCGCTGTCCGGCAAGGGGGACGTGGTCACGGGCGACACGGTCCTGATGCTCGGTGAACTGGGGAATGACGACCATTTCGAAGGCAAGATCTCGCGTGAAGCGGCAAAGCCGGCTGCACAGTCATCCCCGAATGTTCTGCTTGCGAACGCACTGACTGCGCAACAGGCCGGCTCGGAAGTGGTCAAGGTCGGCACGGGCAACCTGACGCTGGCTGGCGATCAGAGCGGCGTGACGAAGATGCGTGTCGAAGGCGGCAAGCTGACGGCGGCGCATGACAAAGCCCTCGGTACCGGCACGGTCGCTGTTGCGAGCACGGCAGCCGTCGTGCTGAATGCGGACGTGAGCGGCGTGCAAGCGCTGACGAACGCGGGCGAGATCAATCTGGGCACGAACAAGCTCAGCGTCGAGAGCTACAAGTCGGAAGATGGCGCGAAGATCAACTCGCGCTTTGCCAAGGTCGACGGCAAGGCCACCGGCGGCACGATCCACGTCGCGAAGGAAAGCGACTTCAGCAATACGGAAATTAAGGTCGCCGTCGCTGAAGACATCGAACTTTCCGAGGTCGTGGGCAAGTTCCAGGTGGTGGAGTCCAGCGAGGGCGTGGACGTGACGGGCGCGACGTTGAAGGTCGGTAGCATTACTGGCGGTAAGAAGCCTGATCCGACGCCCGATCCGAATGTCGATCCGGGTAATGAGACGAAGATCACGGACGCGAACATCGTCAATTTCCTCGCTGCGAACGGTGGGTACACGGCCAACGAGCAAGCGGTACTGGCCTCGGTTGACGGAGTCGCAGTGGGCGATCTGGCCTCGGGCAAGATCGGTGGCAAGGTGCTCTCGGCGATGGCGCTGCAAACGGCCGGCTCGGATGAACAACGCCGCTCGGCGCGTCAGCTCTCTGGCGAATCGCTGGTGAACAATGCGGTGGCAGCGCAAGCGGCAGCGACGTCGTTCCAGCGCGGCATGCAAACGCGCATGATCGCCGGTGGCTCGATGTTCGACGACAAGACGACGACCGGTGCGATGGTGTCGGATAACGGCATCGCGG
>NZ_JAELTP010000172.1 GCF_016428915.1 Pandoraea sp. ASV26 | reverse complement strand
GTTCTTCCTCGTGCCGCCCGCGGCGGCGCTGGCGGCGTGGATCATGGTCGGCGAGCACATGCCGTCGCTGGCGTGGGGCGGAATGGTGCTCGCGGCTGTCGGGGTGGCGATGGCCACGCGGCGAAAAGCCAGGGCGTGAGGGCGGAACAGCGGGAGAAAGTGGGGAAGGCGAGGAAAGCGGTAAAGCCAGAAGAACAGCGAGAGAACCGCGCAGGGAGTCGCGCAGGGAGTCGCGCAAGGCGCCAGACGACGCAGTGGAACGAGCCGCGCCCCGGCGGAACCGGAGCGCGGTTTGTGCCGAGCGTCAGTTCTTCGTGCCGAACAGACGGTCGCCGGCGTCACCCAGACCCGGAATGATGTACGCGTGATCGTCCAGACGCTCATCGAGCGAAGCGACGTACAGCGTCACGCCGGGATGCGCGTCGTGGAGTACCTTCACCCCTTCCGGCGCGGCCACGAGCGCGAGGAACGCAATGTTCTCTTCGGCCACGCCGCGCTTGCGCAGCACGTCCACGGCGTGCACGGCCGAGTAGCCGGTCGCCACCATCGGGTCGCACAGAATGAAGCGACGATCGGCCACATCCGGCAAACGCACCAGATACTCGACCGGACGGTGCTGCTCGTCGCGATAGACACCGATGTGACCGACGCGCGCCGACGGCACCAGATCGAGCAGGCCGTCGCTCATGCCGACACCGGCACGCAGCACCGGCACAATGGCGAGCTTCTTGCCCGCGATGACCGGCGCGTCCATGGGGACCATCGGCGTGTTGATGTGCTCGGTCGTGAGCGGCAGGTCGCGGGTGATCTCATAGCCCATGAGCAAGGTGATCTCGCGCAGCAAGCCGCGGAACGTGCGCGTCGACGTTTCCTTGTCGCGCATGTGCGAGAGCTTGTGCTGGATCAGCGGGTGATCGCAGATAAAGAGATTCGGGAATCGGGAGTCTTGTTTCATGGCAGCAATCTGAGGCAGGGCCGGTGTGGCCCGCATGGCCGCGATTTTAGCCGATGCAGACGTTGCCGGTCCGGGTTTCGATGCCGGTTGCTGCAAATGCCCGGATCACTTGAGCGCTGCACCGGGTCGCTTCGCGCGATAGAGCAGCCTGCGTACGATTCCCTTAGAATCGCTGCAAGACGGCCGTTCGGCCGCATTTGTCCAATGCTTCACTTGTCTTGAAGGCTGACCATGGATCTGGGAATCAAGGGCCGCACCGCGTTGGTGTGCGGCGCGAGCAAAGGGCTGGGGCGCGCCTGTGCGCAGGCGCTGGCCGAAGCCGGCGCGAATGTCGTGATCGTCGCGCGCACTGCCGATGCGTTACACGCTGCCGCCGACGAGATTCGCGCCTCGACGGGCGTGAGTGTGACACCGGTGGCCTGCGACATCACCACGCCCGAGGGGCGCGCCCGGGCACTCGCCGCGTGTCCGCAACCGGACATCCTCGTGACCAACGCCGGAGGGCCGCCGCCGGGCGACTTCCGCGACTGGCAGCGCGACGACTGGATTCGCGCGCTCGACGCCAACATGCTCACCCCCATCGAACTGATCAAGGCGACCGTGGACAGCATGATCGCGCGCGGCTTCGGGCGCATCGTGAACATCACCTCGTCGGCCGTGAAGGCGCCGATCGACATTCTCGGGCTGTCCAACGGCGCCCGCTCGGGGCTGACCGGCTTTGTCGCCGGGCTCTCGCGCACGACCGTCGGCCATAACGTCACCATCAACAACCTGTTGCCGGGCGCCTTCGATACCGATCGCCTGGCGGGCACCATGAAGGCATGGGCAGACAAGAGCGGGCAGACGCTGGACGAGGCTCGCGCCAAGCGCGCCGCGGCGATCCCGGCACGCCGCTTCGGGCAGCCGGCCGAGTTCGGCGCCACATGCGCGTTCCTGTGCAGCGCACAGGCGGGTTACATCACCGGACAGAACGTGCTGATCGACGGCGGCGCGTATCCGGGCACCTTCTGACCCATCGGGGATAGCTTCAATGACGGTATCGACACTCCCGAACGTGCGGATCGCACTCATCGCACACGACGAGAAGAAGGACGAAATTCTGGCCGTCGCACGCGACTACGTCGACGTGCTGCGTCAGTGCCAGCTTGTGGCCACTGGCACCACGGGCGGACGCATTGCCACCGAACTTGGTCTCGAGGTGGAGCGCATGCTCTCCGGGCCACACGGTGGCGACCTGCAAATTGGCGCGCAACTCTCCGAGGGGCGCGTCGACATGGTGCTGTTCCTGCGCGACCCGATGACACCGCAGCCTCACGAGCCCGACATCAATGCCCTCGTGCGTGCCTGCGACGTGCACAACGTGCCGTGCGCGACGAACAGCGCCACGGCGCGTCTGTTGCTCGAGCAACTGATCGTGCGACTGCGCGTGCAGCAGGCGGCGCAAGCGGCGCAACCCGCAGCGTAAATCTCACAATCTGCACATCACCCGAATGGAAGGAGCGAGGATGACCAAAGCAATCCGCATCGAACAGAATGGCGGCCCGGAAGTGATGAAGTATGTGGACGTCGAAGTCGGTGAGCCGGGTCCGGGCGAGGCACGCGTGCGCCATCACGCCGTGGGGCTGAACTATATCGACGTCTATTTCCGCACCGGCCTGTACCCGCAACCGCTGCCCGCGGGGCTGGGCATGGAAGCCGCCGGGGTGGTCGAGGCCGTGGGCGAGGGCGTGACGCACGTCAAGCCGGGCGACCGTGTGGCCTATGCGAGCCGTCCGTGCGGCGCCTACTCGCAGGCCCGCGTGATGCCGGCCGCACCGCTCGTGCGTCTGCCCGACGCCATCAGCGACGATCAGGCAGCCGCGATGATGCTCCAGGGCATGACCGCGCAATACCTGCTGCGCCGCACGTACCCGGTCAAGGCGGGTGACACGATCCTCATTCATGCGGCGGCCGGCGGTGTGGGCCTGATCGTGTGCCAGTGGGCCAAAGCGCTCGGCGCGACGGTGATCGGCACGGTCGGCTCCGACGAGAAGGCGGCGCTCGTGCGCCAGCACGGTTGCGACCATCCGATCGTCTATACGCGTGAGAATTTCGTCGAGCGCGTGAAGGAGATTACCGGTGGCGAAGGCGTGCCGGTCGTCTACGACTCCATCGGCAAGGACACCTTCATCGGCTCGCTCGACTGCCTGCGCCCGCTTGGCATGATGGTGAACTTCGGTAGCGCGTCCGGTCCCGTCACGCAGATCAATACGGCGGACCTCGTGTCGCGCGGCTCGCTGTTCTTCACGCGCCCGACCTTGTTCAATTACACGGCCAGGCGCGCCGATCTGGAGGTCATGGCGAATGAGCTGTTCGACGTTGTGGCCAAGGGGACGGTCAAGATCGAGGTCAATCAGCGATACGCCTTGGCCGATGTCGCTCAGGCGCACCGCGATCTCGAGGCCCGCAAGACCACCGGGTCGACCTTGCTCATGCCTTGAGGCGAGGGGGCGGCACTAAAGAACAGGGACGCCGAGGCGTCCCTTGTTTTATGGCTGACGAGGCAGCGGGCGATCGGCGATCGGCCCGGCGACCGAGCGATTCCTCACTCAGGCGCGCTGCGTGAAGACGTGGGCGCGGGCATCCTCGCGCACATCGGGCGGCAGGCGTTTGATGAGCCAATGCACGACCATGCCGATCACAATGACATCGTCGAGCAGGCCGAAGACCGGTATGAAGTCCGGAATCAGATCGAACGGGCTGATC
>NZ_JAELTP010000171.1 GCF_016428915.1 Pandoraea sp. ASV26 | reverse complement strand
GGCGCTGCGATTCTTTTTGAATGGAAGAAGTATTCCCTTCTCAGCGATCCCTCATCCGGCTTCAAATAGAGCACTTGTTGCTTCGTGACGCGAATCGTGAAGATGCAAGTCATGAATTCCCTTCGAACCGCATGCCATCTTAAAGTATTTGCTGGCCGTCTGAGGTGAGAGCGGAAAAATGCGCGGCTCACCATCAACCTTTGGTTGTCGAGCGATCACATCCAACGACGTCCCGATCAACGGCACCCACTCGTGATTCCCGACCTTGTTGCGTGGATCCTTGCGGTCCCGCACGAGCACCATTCGGTTCGCGTCGTCCAAATCGCGCCATTCGATTCGAAATATCTCACCACGCCGAAATCCCGACGGCCCATAAATCTCGATGACAGCGGACAGCGGCAGCGTGTATTCCGGATGCTCCCTATCCAACGCCATGATTTTTGCGATCTCGTTGGCCGTCGGCTGACGCTCTCGTTTGCCCGACGATCCGATCAGTCTAAGGTGGTGGAGCGTTGGTCGGGCCTTGCCGAGGAGATCCGGCAGGTCGAAGCCCAAAAAGCTCGGCGTATCACGCAGCACCGTCCCGAGCTTCGAAATGTCCATGTTGACGATCACTGCGCCGGCCCCAGCCTTATGCCGCGCTTGAGCGAACTTCACCAGCGCCTGCGGGTTAGATCTGCTATCGGCGTCCCGTGAAAGTGCTCCGCGAGGTATTTCAGCGTGTAGTCCTCAGTGGACTTGGCTCGAACCGCCCGCCCCGATGCTTCATGCAACTTCCTGTAGTGAGTATTGACGGCAGGCAAGAGCGTCTTGGCTGACACCTTGTCAAGGTTCTTACCGTCATCAAGCGCTACCTCAATTTCGCGTGCCCATGCAGCCGCCTGCGCCTTCGTACGAAATGTTTTTGCTATACTCTTGCCCTCGCGTCGGACTTGGGTGTGCCAACGCGTTCACACCCGCACAATCGATGCCACTGTCGCCTCCTCGCTGCGCACCGGGGACGTGATACAGCAGGTTGCGGGGTGATCCGGAGTGATACGGTAGGGGTATCACGATCAGCCGGAAAGCCCCGTAGAATAAGGCGATGCCCTTGATTTCAAAGGACGTCGCGCTACTGGATAGAATCCAGTCTCTCCCTGTAGTTCAATGGATAGAACGAGTGCCTCCTAAGCGCTAGATACAGGTTCGATTCCTGTCGGGGGGACCAAGAATGCATCCAGCCCAGCCTGGCATTGCCGGAGAGCCCCGTACAGTCTTATCTGACGGGGCTTTTTTGCGGCCGCCGTTGCCAGACCACCATCAATCACCCCGCCACCTCGACCGAGAATCCAGGGCTATCCTCAGGAAGCTCGGAAGGCAAGTTCCCAAAGCAGAAAAATAGGGATGCCAACGATGGCATATCAGCGATTGGCCACGCGCCAACTCATCATGGTTTCCCCCTAATCTTCGCCTAATCCCTAGGAAAGTTACGCCCTAATCCATTCGTAATCCCCACGATTTTTGATAGGGGATCCGCGATTTGCGGCCGTGCTAGCATGCGGCGCGGAATGTTCTTACGGAGCATTTCAGCATAGGAGTCCTATCGTAACTTGCTTCTTACTCCTGCTTTTTTGGACTCCTGGCATACGGCGGCGTCACCGACTTAGTCGAGACCCGGTGTAATTCCGGGCACGGCAACGCCGCCAATTTCCAGAACAACATTCTAAAGAACTAGGAAAATGGCACACCATCTCGTAAAAATCACGGGCCTGCTGCTTGCAGCCGGCATCATGGCGGGTTGCTCGTCCATGAACATGGGAAGCAGCAGCGCCAAGACTGCGGCGACCGGCTCCGCCGGCGGCGCAAACTCCGAAAACGCCAACCAATCGCTGGAAAAGTGCGATCGCCCACTGGGCACCATCGCTGTGATCGAAGATACGTCCGCCCCGTGGTATGGCGTGCTCACCGGTCAGTACAAACTGGGCTCGACCGTCCCCGTCCTCAAGCTGCTCGTGCAACAGTCGAACTGCTTCGTTGTGGTTGACCGCGGCCGCGGCATGAACACGATCATGGGCGAGCGCGCCCTGCAAGACTCGGGCGAGCTGCGCAACAAGTCGAACTTCGGTAAAGGCAAGATGGTCGCCGCCGACTACGCGATAAGCCCGTCGATCACGTTCACGAACAATAACGCCGGCGGCGCCGGTGCAAGCATCGCCGGCCTCCTGCCAGGTGGCATCGGTTCAGCCATCGGCGCACTCGCCGGCAGCATGAACTCGAAGGAAGCCAGCACGCTGCTCACCGTCATCGACAACCGCTCCAGCGTGCAGATCGCCGCCGCAGAAGGCAGCGCCAGCAGCATGGACTTCGGCGCGCTCGGCCGTATTATCGGTAGCTCCGCCGGCGGCTCGCTCGGCGGCTACTCAAACACCGCCGAAGGCAAAGTCATCGTTGCTGCCTTCACCGACTCGTACAACAACGTCGTGCGCGCCGTGAAGAACTACAAGCAACAGACCGTCGCCGGTGGCCTCGGCACAGGTGGCCAGCTCAGCGTGCAAGACGATGACGCTCCGGCACCGGCCAAAAAGTCGACCAAAAAGAAGAAGTAATTCTGCTGTTTGCGCCCCCCTCCCAAACCTGTGTTCGCGCAGGTTTGGAGGCTGGCGCTTGGCGATATCAGCATTCAATCGCCCGCCGGTGCCTCTTAACACCGTCCTCCAGGCGGACCGGAGCCCCTTCCCGCCACTCAGACATAAACCCAACTCGCAGCAGGAAGGAGCTCCGGCCCACCTCCCTCCTCGCCCACAACACCCTCCTCCCGTTCGCCCGCGCGCCCACGCCGCTTCGTCACGACGCCCCGCGCAAGACTCACTTCAATCCGGAACGCGCTGCTGATATCTGGCTCGCCCGTCAGGCAGTCCAGCGCTCGCCGACCTGCGCCGTCTTGACCCACTCCATGAATGCCGCGGCCTCAGGCGTCTCCGCCGGCGCCGACCAGTCCGCATAATCGGACTCGACAAACGGCCGGTACGGGCCATGCTTCACTTCGAAAATCACAGCCCCCGGGTCCAGCGAAAGCACGGTGTGATGCGTGCCCTGCGCCGTCTCCGTGACGCTCGTATCCTCGCCGAGCACCTTGCGGTCCGTGACAATACCCGCCTCGTCAAACGTCAGCACGATAAATCGACCGCGCAACGCCGTGAGCAACTCCCACGTCTGGCGATGCAGATGCGGGCGGATGTACGTCGCCGGCTCCATCGCGATGGCCAGACGCTGAATCGGATCGTCCAGCGACTCATGCAGGTTCTGGTTCATGCGGGCACGCGGCGACCGCTCAGCTTGCTGTGTCAGCGTATCGAGAGCAGCGAAAGTCAACGTTTTCATATTGGAATCGTGGGGAGTCTAAGAATTAAGCGATCGCGGCTTGGCGACGACGGCCACGAGTGTAACAAATCGACGCGTCACGTCCGCCCATAAAAAAACCCGCCTCGCGGCGGGTTTTTCACTTCGCATTTCACTGCGCCAGGAGGCGCAACGACATGCTTAGTACATCTTCTTCTTCAGGGTCTGGCTGCGCAGACGCTTACGCAGACGGGCCACGGCAGCGGCCTTCTTGCGCTTGCGCTCAGCCGTCGGCTTTTCGTAAGCGGCGCGTGCCTTGACTTCCTTGATCAGGCCCGTGCCATCGATAGCGCGACGGAAACGACGCAGTGCAACTTCAACGGGTTCACCGTCTTTGATAACAATCTTGGTCATGCAATATCTCGAATAGTGTTTCGGCTCATGCGAGCCGGCAATTTAACGTACCGAGCAAATACACCCTTCCCCGCCCTGCCGGAGACTCCTCCTGCCAGGCGCGACGAACGGACTTGCTACGGACTTCACTACACCACATCCGGCGGGACCGCGACTCACCTCCTCGGCGATCTCCCGATTGGCATTAAATGCACAGCTCGCTCACCGCGAACCCCGCATCGCGCCTTCCAGACTGGCTGAACGGTTGATTGATGGCGAAGCAGCACACC
>NZ_JAELTP010000170.1 GCF_016428915.1 Pandoraea sp. ASV26 | reverse complement strand
GGCGCAGACGATTCCACGATCCCCGGTCATCCGGCGGCGCCATCGTGCGACGACAACAAGAGCGACATAAGCGCTAACGCGCGCCAACCACAGAGGAAATCCGATGATCTTTGAAATTGCCCAGATCGAAGTGAAGCCCGGCACCGAAGCTGCGTTCGAACAAGGTGTCGCGAGGGCCGCGCCGCTGTTCAAGGGGTCGAAAGGCTGCCACGGTATGCGTCTGCTCAAGTCCATCGAGCAGCCGACCCACTACAGCCTCGTCGTGACGTGGGAAACGCTCGAAGACCACACCGTACACTTCCGCAACTCGGAAGCTTTCCCGCAATGGCGCGCGCTGGTGAGCGATTGCTTCGCGGCGCCGCCGAACGTGAGCCACGTGACGGAAGCGCTGATCGGCTTCTGATCAGCGTCTAATTAGCGTCTAATCAGCCTCCAAGCATCACGCGCATCAGGTAGCAACGCAGTCCAAAGGCGGTGGCGGAGCCAGTCTCCCCGCCGCCTTTGTCTTTCACGAGACGGGAGACTAAGGGTTAACTCGACGCTGAACATCGAAAGTTTTCATATAACATGCAAACCGGAAAAGCATGAGATGACGTAAGCGGATGACAACCAAGCCCAAGACCCTGACCGAGCTGGTCGCGCAGCAGTTGCAGGACGCGATCCGGCAGGGCATTTATCCCGTCGGCACCAAGTTGCCGACCGGCAAGCAGCTTGCCGAGACGTATGGCGTGAGTCAGGCGGTGATCCGCGAGGTCACGGAGCGTTTGCGCTCGCAGGGGCTGATCGACAGCCGGCAGGGCGCGGGCGTGACCGTGAAGGCGCGCACGCCGTCGAGCGGTTTTCAGGTTCCGCTCGGGCAGGACGCGGCCGATCTCGCCAGTGTCTATGAATTGCGTCTCGATCTGGAGAGCACCGCCGCAGCGCTCGCTGCCGTTCGTCACACCGAGGACGACATTCGTCAACTCGGTGAAATCCTCGCGAAGCTGGAAACGAATCTGTACCACGCGGAAAACGGCGTGGAGTACGACACCGCGTTCCATGCCGCCATCGCACGTGCCACGCACAACCGCTACTACGCCGACCTGCTGCAATATCTGAATCTGCAAATCCGTCAGGTCGTGCAGGCGGCGCGCACGAACACGCTGCGTCACGAAGGACTCGCCGCGCAGGTGCATCAGGAGCACGTGGCCGTGTTCAACGCCATCAAGGCGCGCGACCCGTTGCTGGCACGCGCGGCGTCGCTATCGCATCTGCTGCGTGCGTCGGCGCGTCTCGGGCTCACGCTGCCCGGGCGAGACGTCATCACCGGCGCCATTGCGCCGACCCGCACCTGATCGCCATCAGATGCCATCTTCCGCACCGTAACCCCCGCCGCGTGAACCTATGACTATCACTGCTTTTGCTCAACGTCTCGTCGACGCCGTCGGTGCCGACAGTGTCCTCACCTCACCCGACGACGTGGCGCCGTGGCTGGCCGACTGGCGTGGCATGTATCGCGGTAACGCTCAGGCCGTCGTGCGTCCGCGCACGACGCAAGACGTCGCCAGCATTCTCGCGCTGTGCCAGAGCACGGCCACGCCGGTCGTGCCGCGCGGCGGCAACACGGGCCTGTGCGGTGGCGCCACGCCCGACACCTCGGCACAGAACGTGGTGCTCAGTCTGGATCGCATGAATGCGGTGCGGAGTCTGGACACCATCGCCAACACGCTCGTTGCCGAAGCGGGCTGCATTCTCGAAGACCTCCAGCGCACGGCGCGCGACGCGAATCGTCTGTTGCCGCTCAGTCTCGCCGCCGAAGGGTCGTGCCAGCTCGGTGGCAATCTGGCGACGAACGCCGGCGGAGTGAATGTCGTGCGCTACGGCATGACGCGTGAGCTGGTGCTGGGCGTTGAGGCGGTGCTGCCGAACGGCGAGATCCTGCACGGGCTGCGTACGCTGCGCAAGGACAACACCGGTTACGACCTCAAGCAGTTGCTGATCGGCTCGGAAGGCACGTTGGGCGTGATTACGGCGGCGGCGCTGCGTCTGTACGCGCCAACGCCTGTGCGTCAGGTCGTGATCGCGGCGGTGACGTCGCCGCGTCAGGCGCTCGAGTTGTATGAGTTGCTGTTCGCGGCGTGCGGCCCACGCATGCAGGCGTTCGAGTTCTTCACCGGCGAATGCGTCGATCTGGTAATGGCACATGTGCCCGGCGTGCGTGCACCGTTTGGCGAGCGGCACCCCGGCTATGTGCTGGTCGAGCTGGCCGACACGGCCGACGAGCAGGCGCTGGCCGCCTTGCTCGAACGCGTGATCGAGACGGCCATCGAGCGAGATCTGTGTGCGGATGCCGTGGTGTCGTCCACGCTCGGTCAGGTCGAAGAGATGTGGAAATTGCGCGAAGAGATCTCCGAGGCGCAGCGCGCGGACGGACCGCATCTCAAGCACGACGTCTCGCTGCCGATCGAATCCATTCCCGAATTCATGGCGAGCGCCGAGGCGCGCGTGCGACGCGTGTGCCCGCAGGTGCGCCCGTTCATCTTCGGTCACTTCGGCGACGGCAATCTGCATTACAACCTGTCGCGCCCGGCCGGCGAGGCGCCGGACTTCATGGCGAAGCACGGCGAGGCGATCACCGCCGAAGTGCTCGACGAAGTGGCGCGTTTCAAAGGCAGCATCAGTGCCGAGCACGGCATCGGACAACTCAAGCGCGACTACTTTGTGAAGTACAAGTCGCCGCTGGAACTGCGTCTGATGCGCGAAATCAAGGCCGTGTTCGACCCGGCCGGCATCATGAATCCGGGCAAGCTGCTGTAAGGGCGAGCCATCTGACGGGCACCGGCAGTGGCGGTGCCCGATCTGCTTTACCCCCCCCTGGCGTGAGCCCGACGTTGCGTCGGTCGCCCTCGCGCCGCTTGAGGAGTCGACATGACCGTAACCTCCGCCGCCGGAGCGCCGCTTTGTCTTGGGCCGCTGCCGGAGATCGATCCGTCCACGTTCGACGTGCCGTTCGGTGCCGTCGACACCCACGCGCACGTTGTTGCCGCGAGCGACGCGTACCCGATGGTGCCCGAGCGCAGCTATACGCCGCCACCCGCACCCGAAGACAAATACCTCGCCATGCTCGATGCCACGGGCATGACCTACGGCGTGCTCGTGCAGATCAGCGTCTACGGCACGGACAACCGCTACATGCTCGAGACACTACGTCGTCACCCCGACCGTCTGCGGGGCATTGCGGTGGTCTCGCCGGACGTGACCGACGCCGAACTCGAGGCGATGCACGCGGCGGGCGTTCGCGGTCTGCGCATCAATGTGCTGTTCGGCGGCGGCATCGGCTTCACGGCGATGGAATCGCTGGCGCACCGGATCAAGGATCTCGGCTGGCATATGCAGTTCCTCATGGACGTGAACGCTTTGCCCGAACTCATGCCGCGCATGACCCGCTTGCCGGTGCCGGGCATCGTCGATCACATGGGACACACGCCGGTCGCGCAGGGACTTGACGCACCGGGTTTCTCGGCGCTGCGCTCCCTCGTTCGCGATCACGGGTACTGGGTCAAGCTCTCGGGGGCGTATCGCATCAGCGAGCGTTTCCCGACGTTCGACGACGTCACGCCGTTCGCCCAGGCCCTGATCGACGACGCCCCCGATCGTATGGTCTGGGGCAGCGACTGGCCGCACGTGTCGCTCACGCGCATGCCGAACACCGGCGCGTTGCGCAACCTGCTGCCGCAGTGGGCGCCCGACGCCGACACGCGCCACCGCATTCTGGTGGACAACCCGGCACGGCTCTACGGTTTTCCGGCGACGGTTTGATGACGAAGTGGCGTATGCGGCTTTGCAGGCCGTTGCGTAGCCACCTGATGCGCTGACGTTTTCGTTGTTGATTTTCCTATCCGGGCGCACGTCGCGCTCTTGTAGTTCAGCGGGTATAAGAGGAGGAGGCAAGATGGATTGGTATCGCCAGATGAACAAGACCGAACGGCGCACTTTCATTGCGGCATTCGGCGGCTGGGCGCTCGACGCGCTCGACTTCATGGTGTTCACCTTCGTGATCACGACGCTGATCACCGTATTCAGTATCGACAAGGGGCAGGCCGGCATGCTGGCCACCATCACGCTATTGTTCTCGGCCATCGGCGGCTGGCTCGCGGGGGTGCTCGCCGACCGCTTCGGCCGGGTGCGCATCCTGCAAGCAACGATTCTGTGGTTCTCCGTCTGCACGGTGCTGATC
>NZ_JAELTP010000016.1 GCF_016428915.1 Pandoraea sp. ASV26 | reverse complement strand
GGTCACCGTGCCAGTGAAGCACGCTCGCGTCGCCCAGCGCGGCCAGCGGGGACATCTTCCCTGCGTCGGTAAGCGTCAACGGGGCGTAGCCGATTTCCTTCACGCCAAGCGGATACACCTTTGCGCCAAGCGCGCGTGCCATCAGTTGTGCGCCGAGGCAGATGCCGAGGATCGGCGCGCGCGCATCCAGGCGGGCTTTCACTAATGCCAACTCGTCTGCGACAAATGGATGAATCGCTTCGTCGAAGGCGCCGATCGGCCCGCCTAGAACCACCAGCAGGTCGGGGGCGAAGGCATCGATCGCGCGCAGATCGGCGAGCGGTGCATCCACATACGTCATGGCGTACCCGCGTTGGGCGAAGTAGGGCGCAAGCGTGCCGAGATCTTCGAAATGCACGTGACGCAGGGCAAGCAGCGTCTTGCGGGGAGCGGAGGAAACTGTCACAAAAGTATCTCCTCTTGGGAAACCGTCATGAGGTCGTCATGCAAACAAAAAACCCCCGCATGAGCGAGGGTTTTCCGGTGAAGGTAACGATTGGGTCAGGCAGCTTAATGCCAGCTTTATGCCGACTTAACGCCAGATCTGCCACCAGGACTTCTTGTCGCTGCCGTCGCCATCGATGCGGCGGCCAACCGTCAGGTAGCCGCTTTTCGGATAGGTTTTTTCCATCACGCGGCGGGCATCGTCACGCAGCTCGGTCATGCCGAGTTTGTCGTACGACTTGATCATGATGCCGAGTGCGTCTTCCAGCGCGGGCGCCTGATCGTAATCCTGCAACGCGGTTTGTGCGCGGTTCACGGCAGCGAGGTAGGCACCACGACGATAGTAGTACTCGGCGGCGTGTACTTCGTGGGCGGCCATGGCGTTGACGGCGTAGCGCATGCGCAGGGCGGCGTCGTTCGCGTACTTGCTGTTCGGGTAGTGCTCGACCAGATACTTGAAGCTGTCGTAAGCCGCGCGCAGCGCCTTCGGATCGCGTTCGCTGAGATCCTGACCAGAGAAGCGGCCGAACAGACCCAGATCGTCGTTGAAGTTGATGAGGCCCTTGAGGTAATAGGCGTAATCGATCGACGGGCTGTCCGGATGCAACCGGATGAAGCGGTCAACGGCTGCAAGCGCTTGCGCCGGCTCGTTGTCCTTGTAATAGGAGTAAGCCGTATTGATCTGCGCTTGCTGCGCATTCGGGCCGAACGGGTCGCGCCCTTCGAGCAACTCGTAGTATTTGGCGGCTTTGGTGTAGTCGCCGCTATCGAAGCTGTCCTTGGCTTCCGAGTATAATTTGTTCGTCGACCAGCCGGCCGTTTCGTCGACTTTCTCCGGCAGAATGCCGCAGGCGGCCACACCGCCGACCACGAAGGCGGTCAGCGTCAGATGTTTGACAAGTTTCAGGGCTTGCATGCTCGTTAGCTTCACTTCTCGATGACCCGTTCAATTCTGCCGGATTATAGCGTAACCGCCTCATTTGCCACGGAAAATGCAGAGGATTCGTCTGACGACGATCTCGACTCGCTTCCGCAGGCTTTCCCGAGTGTCCCCGATGGCCCGCTTTCAGGGGCTTGCGTCACGGGCTCCGCCTTGTCGGGCGGGGCCGATGTCAGCAAGCCGCTCAGTGCGACCCTTCCCGATTCACTTGCCGGCGAGCGCCTCGACAAAGCGCTCGCGCAATGTTTTCCCGAATATTCCCGTAGTCGTTTACAGGCGTGGGTCGAAGACGGCCGCGTCATGCTCGACGGCGAGCCTGCCAAAGTCCGTCAGAAAGTGGCGGGCGGTGAGGTTGTCCTCATCACACCGGCAGCGCTGCCCGAGCAACTGGCGTTCGCGCCCGAGCCGGTGCCGCTCGACGCCATTTATGAAGACGCGACGCTCGCCGTCTTCAACAAGCCCGTGGGGCTGGTCGTGCATCCGGCCGCGGGCAATTGGTCCGGCACATTGCTCAACGGGCTGCTGCATCGTTACGGACAAGCGGCCGCCGACCTGCCTCGCGCAGGCATCGTCCATCGGCTGGATAAAGAGACGTCGGGCCTGATGGTCGTGGCACGCACGCTGATCGCGCAGACCGATCTTGTGCGCCAGTTGCAGGCGCGTACGGTCAAGCGTCACTACGCCGCACTGGTGTGGGGGCGCCCGCCGTTGCGCACCGTCGTGGACGCGCCCATCGGCCGCGACCCGCGCGAGCGCACGCGCATGGCCGTCGTGCCGGGGCAGGGCGGCAAGCCGGCCCGCACGCGTGTTGTGACAGTCGCCAGTGCAGAATGGGACGGATCCCCGGTTTCGCTGGTGCTTTGCTCGTTGGATACGGGGCGCACGCATCAGATTCGCGTTCATCTCTCGCATATCGGTCATTCCTTGCTGGGTGACCCGCTGTATAAACCCCGTCACAAACGTCCCGCCTTGCCGGGCGATTTTGCGCGTCAGGCGCTGCATGCCTGGCGACTGGGGTTGCGCCATCCTGAAGACGACCGTTCCATGCACTGGCAAGCGCCAATGCCTGACGACATGCGAGACCTGATGACCGCGCTCGGACTCGAATTCGATTTCTCAACGCTTCCCGACTCGCTCGATGACTTCTTCCCTGCCTGAGCAAGACCCGATGCCCGCGGACTGGATCGTCCCCGACTGGCCCGCCCCGGCGAATGTGCGCGCTGTGTTCACGACGCGCGCAGGCGGGGTGAGCCAAGGGCCGCAAGCCACTTTTAATCTTGGTTATAAGGCAGACGACGATCCCGCCGCGGTGAGCGCCAACCGTGCGCTGCTCGTACAGCGCACGGGGGTGCCGGCGGCGTGGATAGCGCAGGTGCATGGTCCGCGCGTGGTCGATGCACAGGCAGCCCTCGAATCGGTGGATGCCGGCGATCCGTTGCAGGCGGATGCCAGCGTGACGAGCGCGATAGGACTGGCGAGTACGGTCATGGTGGCGGACTGCATGCCGGTGCTGCTTTGCGATGCGCAAGGGCGAGCTGTGGGCGCGGCGCATGCCGGGTGGCGAGGGCTTTGCGCGGGCGTGATCGAGCAGACCGTGCAGGCGCTGCGCGCGCGTTTGCCGCAAGGGGGCGCCGATGCGCAGGTCATCGCATGGCTCGGCCCCTGCATCGGCCCGCAGGCATTCGAAGTCGGTCCGGAGGTGCGCGAGGCGTTTCTCGCGGCGGCGACGCCGCAAGAACGAGCGGCGACGCAAGCCGCATTCGTCGCGCATGGGGATCCCGACGTTGGAAAGTCGTTGGCGGATTTGTGTGCGCTCGCTCGTTTGCGACTGGCCCGCGAGGGGGTGACCGATGTGTCTGGCGGACAGTGGTGTACGGTTAGCGATCCGGCACGCTTCTATTCCTACCGGCGTGATCGGACGACAGGGCGCATGGCGGCGCTTGTCTGGCGCACGGCATGACGCGGCTCATGGCGCCTTGAGTCTAGCTCACTCAAGGTGAGTGCGTGGGCGGTGTGGGGGGAGTGGCGTTGTCATCCGGTGGCGATGTCGCTTGTGTCGCCGCGTCGTGAGGGCGCAAATCAGGGCGCAAATCAGGGCGCACATCGGGACGCAAATCAGGGCGCAGCATGCGGGCGCGTCGGATGCGGCTTCCCGCGATGTATAGCCAGAGCAGCGCCGGGGCCAGACCGCCAAAGACAAAGATGACGATCCCCATCGAGATGGACGGCGCAGTGATGGCAACCATCGCAATGACATAGAGCCAGCCGAGAATGACGATAAACATCGGGGCAAACGCGCATTCAAAAAAAGGTGGGGCGACGGGACAATGCGCTCAGGACGTTCGCCGCAAGCATTGACACACCTGCGCGCGCACGCAAGAATGCTTCACAGGCGGGGCGCATCGCTCATCAAGCGAAGCACGCCGCCGCGTTTCGGGCGCCGGCCCGTGAACGCAACGGACGTGACACTCAGGCTATCATGAATCGCGCCAGTGCCAACTTCGATCCGGCCTCGTTTGCCGCCTCGTTTGCCCAGCAGTTTCCCTCCGCTTCGCTCTCCGCTCAGGACATGTCGCAGTGGTTCAAGGCCGCCCAACAAATGTTCGCGGCTTTGCCGGGAGCGGCTGGCCCGTCATTGTCTGCTGCCAGTGGGGCAGCGAGTGCCGCGAATCCGTTCGCGGGACTTTTCGAGCTTTTCGGCAAGGCAGGCAGCCTGCCGCAGCCGACACCGCTGCAAGTCGATCCGACGCGTCTGAATGCACTTCAGACGGATTACGCACGTGAATTTTCCGAACTTGTCGCAAGCTTCAATCAGCCCGGTCTGGACTCGGCGCCCGCTTTAGGCGACCGGCGTTTCGCAGGGGACGGCTGGCGCAATCCCTTCTACGCGTTGCCCGCAGCGCTGTATCTGCTCAACGGGCGCTTCCTGATGCGCATGGCCGATCTGATCGATGCCGATGCCAAGACGCGTGAACGGATTCGTTTTGCCGTCGACCAATGGGTGGCGGCCAGTTCGCCGGCCAACTTCATCGCGACCAATCCGGATGCACAGCAGCGCCTTGTGCAAACGCACGGCGACAGCTTGCTTGCCGGCATGCAGCACCTGCTTGTCGACATGGGCAAGGGCAAGGTGTCGCAGACCGATGAGGCGGCATTCGAGGTCGGCCGCAACGTGGCGACGACCGAAGGCGCCGTGGTCTTCGAGAACGACCTGATCCAGCTCATTCAATACAAGCCGCTCACGCCGACGGTGCATCAGCGTCCGCTGCTCGTGGTGCCGCCTTGCATCAACAAGTACTACATTCTCGATCTGCAACCCGAGAACTCGCTGATCCGCTATGCGGTGGAGCAGGGGCATACGGTGTTCGTCGTGTCGTGGCGCAATCCCGACGCTTCGCTCGCTCACAAGACGTGGGACGACTACGTGGGCGAAGGGCCGATCGCCGCCATCGACGTGGTTCGTGAAATCAGCGGGCAGCCAAAGATCAACGCGCTCGGTTTCTGCGTCGGCGGAACGTTGCTCGCCGCCGCGCTCGCCGTTCTGGCGGCGAAGGGGCAAAAGGGCAGCAAGTCGCCCGTCGCGAGTGTGACTTTGCTGACAACGCTGCTGGATTTTTCCGATACTGGTGTGCTCGACGTCTTCGTCGACGAAGCGCATGTGCAGTTCCGCGAACAGACGATCGGCGGTGGACTTGGTCAGCCGCCGGGCCTCATGCGCGGCGTGGAACTGGCCAATACGTTCTCGTTCCTGCGGCCGAACGATCTGGTCTGGAATTATGTGGTCGACAGCTATCTGAAGGGCAACGCGCCGCAGCCGTTCGACCTGCTGTACTGGAACGGCGACGGCACAAACTTGCCGGGGCCGATGTTCTGCTGGTACCTGCGTCATCTTTATTTGCAGAACGAACTGAAGCAGCCCGGCGTAGTGCAGACGTGCGGCGTGCCCGTGGATCTCGGCGCGATCGATGCGCCTGCGTACGTGTTCGGTTCGCGCGAAGATCACATCGTGCCGTGGACGTCGGCATTCCGTTCGCTGCCGCTGTTGGGCGGTGAGCGCCGCTTCGTGCTGGGCGCGTCGGGGCACATTGCCGGCGTGGTCAATCCGCCGGCGAAGAAAAAGCGCAGCTACTGGCGCAACGACGCTGTCGACGTCTCGTCGAGCGACTGGCTCGCAGGCGCGACGGAACACCCGGGAAGCTGGTGGAGCGACTGGAGCGAATGGCTGGCGGGCTACGCGGGAAAACGCGTCAAACCGCCAAAAGCGTATGGTAATGTTGCTTATGCACCCATCGAACCGGCGCCCGGCCGCTATGTGAAGGCCAAGGCCTGAGCGAGCGGCCTATCAAGGGCACCCCCCTGGTTCGACTCATTTGAAAAAGAGGAAAGAGACATGACGGATATCGTGATTGTGTCGGCTGCGCGCACCGCAGTCGGTAAATTTGGGGGCTCGATTGCCAAGGTGGCAGCGCCGGATCTGGGGGCTATCGTGATCGAGGAGGTTCTCAAGCGCGCGAAGCTCAAGGGCGAGGACATCAGCGAAGTCATCATGGGTCAGGTGCTGACGGCGGGTTCGGGCCAGAACGTGGCGCGTCAGGCATCGATCAAGGCGGGGCTGCCCACCATGGTGCCGGCCATGACCATCAACAAGGTGTGCGGCTCGGGTCTGAAGGCCGTGATGCTCGCCGCCAACGCGATCACCGCAGGCGATGCCGACATCGTCGTGGCGGGTGGTCAGGAGAACATGAGCGCGGCGCCGCACGTGCTGCCGGGTTCGCGCGACGGCTTCCGCATGGGCGACGCCAAGCTGATCGACACGATGATCGTCGATGGCCTGTGGGACGTGTACAACCAATACCACATGGGTATTACGGCCGAGAACGTCGCCAAGGAATACGGCATCACCCGCGAGATGCAGGATGCGTTCGCTGCGGCGTCGCAGAACAAGGCGGAAGCCGCGCAGAAGGCCGGACGTTTCGATGCGGAAATCGTGCCGGTCACGATTCCGCAGCGCAAGGGCGATCCGGTCGTCTTCAAGACCGACGAATTCGTGCGCCATGGCGTGACGGCCGAGTCGCTCGCGGGCCTGAAGCCCGCGTTCGCGAAGGATGGCACGGTGACGGCAGCCAACGCCTCGGGTCTGAACGACGGCGCCGCTGCCGTGGTCGTCATGTCGGCCAAGCGCGCCGAGCAACTGGGTCTTACGCCGCTCGCGCGCATCGTGGCGTACGCAAACGCGGGCGTCGATCCCTCGGTGATGGGTATCGGCCCGGTGCCGGCATCGCAGCGTTGCCTGGCACGCGCTGGCTGGAAGGCGAGCGATCTGGACCTGATGGAAATCAACGAAGCGTTTGCGGCGCAGGCGCTGGCCGTGAACAAGCAGATGGGTTGGGACACCTCGAAGATCAACGTGAACGGCGGCGCAATTGCCATCGGTCACCCGATCGGCGCGTCGGGTTGTCGCATTCTCGTGACGCTGCTGCATGAAATGGCGCGTCGCGATGCCCGTCGTGGTCTGGCCTCGCTGTGTATCGGCGGCGGCATGGGCGTGGCACTGGCAGTCGAGCGCGTCTGACGCGCATTCGAACTGCCGTCGAAAAGAATCCATTCGGCATCGCCCGTGTGCGCAACGTGCACGGGTTCATGCCGGGGTAGTCAGGAGACGAAAGGCACGCGCGGGAACGCGCGGCCTGCGCGTCGGTCAATTGGCAGTCGCAACAGGCGGCAAGTGTGCCGTTATTTAGGGGGAAGCGTTCCATGACTCAACGCATTGCATATGTGACAGGCGGGATGGGCGGTATCGGTACGTCCATTTGCCAGCGGCTGTACAAGGACGGCTTTACGGTCGTGGCGGGTTGCGGGCCGAATTCGCCGCGCCGCGTGAAGTGGCTGGAAGATCAAAAGGCGTTGGGTTTCGACTTCATTGCCTCGGAAGGTAACGTCGGTGACTGGGAATCGACCAAAGCCGCGTTCGACAAGGTGAAAGCCGAAGTCGGTCAGATCGATGTGCTGGTGAACAACGCAGGGATTACGCGGGATATCGTGTTCCGCAAGATGACGCGCGAGGATTGGGACGCTGTCATCAACACCAACCTGACGAGCCTGTTCAACGTCACCAAGCAGGTCATCGAGGGAATGTGCGAGCGCGGCTGGGGCCGCATCATCAACATTTCGTCGGTCAACGGTCAGAAGGGACAGTTCGGTCAGACGAACTACTCGACCGCCAAGGCCGGGATTCATGGCTTCACGATGGCGCTGGCGCAGGAAGTGGCGACCAAGGGCGTGACGGTCAACACCGTGTCGCCGGGTTACATCGGCACGGACATGGTGCGCTCGATTCGTCAGGATGTGCTCGACAAGATCGTGGCGACGATTCCGGTCAAGCGTCTGGGTGAGCCGAGCGAGATTGGCTCGATCGTGGCGTGGCTGGCATCGGAAGACTCGGGGTTCTCGACAGGCGCGGACTTCTCGCTCAACGGTGGCCTGCACATGGGCTAAGCGGTAATGGGGCGGGCGCTGGTCTGGGCAGAATCGGCGTTGCGCGCCCCGTTGCGGGTTAGGGCTTTGCCGCATAGCAGCAAACGTCCTAGAATCGATAATATGCGACTAACCCCGACCGTCGGTCGGGGAAGTCCTTCATAAATGCAGGAAACCCACCGCATGACCGCGAGCAAGAAGACTGACGAACGCCTGATCAAAAAGTATCCGAACCGGCGTCTGTACGATACCCAAACCAGTACGTACATCACCCTTGCCGATGTGAAGCAACTGGTGCTCGAGACCGAGGAGTTCAAGGTCGTCGACGCCAAGACGGGCGAGGACCTGACCCGCAGCATTCTGCTGCAAATCATTCTGGAAGAAGAGACCGGCGGCGTGCCGATGTTCTCGAGCGCGATGCTTTCCCAGATCATTCGCTTCTACGGCCATGCGCTGCAAGGGATGATGGGTACGTATCTCGAGAAGAACATCCAGACTTTCATTGAAATTCAGAACAAGCTGGCCGATCAGTCGAAGGGCATCTACGAAGGTGCGGCCTTCAACCCTGACGTCTGGGCGCAATTCATGAACATGCAGGCGCCGATGATGCAGGGCATGATGACCAACTACATCGAGCAGTCGAAGAACCTGTTCGTGCAGATGCAGGAGCAAATGCAGAGTCAGGCGAAGAGCATGTTCAGCACATTCCCGTTCCCGGGAACGCCGGGAGCGCCCGGCATGCCGGGGACACCGGGCAAGGACCCGAACAAGAAGCCCTGAACATGCTGTCAACGTTGCGATGTGGCTCGGGGCGCACATCGCAACGATAGTTGGAACGTACCGCGGGCGAACAAGGTAAAATGCGCGGTTCTTCGCCGCAGGCCAGGTCTTGCGGCGGTTTCGGCGGCAAGCGGTTTGAGCGTTTCCGGGCATTGCGTAGGCAGTGCCGGTAACGCGGACGGAATGGCCAAGGTCCTTCCCGTGCTTTGCCGCTCGATCGTCACACGTATTTACTAGATCAGGATTTCGCCCCATGTCCCGCCCATCGCCCGCCGGCACCCCCAAGGTCGGCTTCGTTTCGCTCGGCTGCCCCAAGGCTTTGGTCGACTCCGAGCAGATCCTGACGCAACTTCGCGCCGAAGGTTACGCCATCTCCGGTACCTATGACGGCGCCGACCTTGTCGTGGTCAACACTTGCGGCTTCATCGACGACGCCGTGCAGGAAAGCCTCGACGCCATCGGCGAGGCACTGGCCGAGAACGGCAAGGTGATCGTCACCGGTTGCCTGGGCGCCAAGAAGGACGCCGCAGGTCAGGACATCGTGAGCGCCGTGCACCCGAAGGTGCTGGCCGTCACCGGTCCCCACGCGGTGGGCGAGGTGATGAGCGCGGTGCACCTGCACCTGCCCAAGCCGCACGATCCCTTCTCCGATCTCGTGCCGCCGGCCGGGATCAAGCTCACGCCGCGTCACTACGCGTATCTGAAAATCTCCGAAGGCTGCAATCATCGCTGCACGTTCTGCATCATTCCGTCCATGCGCGGCGATCTCGATTCGCGTCCCGTCGCCGAAGTCATGCTCGAGGCCGAGAACCTCTTCAAGGCGGGTGTGAAGGAGTTGCTGGTGATCTCGCAGGACACCAGCGCGTATGGCGTCGACGTGAAGTACCGCACCGGTTTCTGGGCAGGCCGTCCGCTCAAGACCCGCATGACCGAACTGGTCACGGCGCTGGGCGAGTTGGCCAGGCAGTACGGCGCGTGGGTACGTCTGCACTATGTGTATCCGTACCCGCACGTCGACGAAATCATTCCGCTGATGGCGCAAGGTCACATCCTTCCGTATCTCGACGTGCCGCTGCAACACGCGCATCCGGACGTGCTCAAGCGCATGAAGCGCCCGGCCTCGGGCGAGAAGAATCTCGAGCGCATTCAGACGTGGCGCAAGCTGTGCCCGGATCTGACGATTCGCAGCACGTTCATTGCCGGCTTCCCGGGCGAGACCGAAGCCGAATTCGAATATCTGCTGGACTTCCTGCGCGAGGCCGAACTGGACCGCGTGGGCTGCTTCGCCTATTCGCCGGTCGACGGCGCGAAGGCCAACGAGCTGCCGGGCGCATTGCCCGACGAAGTGCGTGAGGAGCGTCGTGCGCGCTTCATGGAAGTGGCCGAAGAGATTTCGGCCGAGCGCCAGCAGCGCAAGGTCGGCACCACGATTCAGGTCATCGTCGACGAGATCAATCAGGATGGCGGCGTCGCCCGCTCGGCAGCGGATGCCCCCGAAATCGACGGCCTCGTGTACATCGAACCGACGCCGAAGGCGGCCAAGCGTCTGAAGGTCGGCGAGTTCGTGAACGTGACGGTCACGGGCGCCGACGGTCACGACCTGTGGGGCGAGGTGGTCTGATGACGCAAGCCCATTCGCCGATGCCGCAGGTACTCGCCATGGGGGAAGCCATGGTCGAGTTCAACCAGTCGCCGGACGACGCCCGTCAGTATTTGCAGGGCTTCGGGGGCGACACGTCCAACTTCGCCATCGCAGCACGTCGTCAGGGTGTGAGTACCGGCTTCGTGAGCGCGGTTGGCGATGATCTGTTCGGCCGGATGCTGCTCGATCTGTGGCGCGACGAGGAAGTCGACACGCGTTACGTGCGCGTTGACGCGCAGGCGCCGACCGGCGTCTATTTCGTGTCGCACGACGAGAGCGGGCACCATTTCGATTACCTGCGCGCGGGTTCTGCGGCGAGCCGGTACCGTGCGCAGGATCTGCCGCGCGAGGCGCTGGAAGGGGCGTCGTTCCTGCATCTGTCCGGTATCAGCCTGGCGATCAGCGTTAACGCCTGCGACGCGGCCTTCGACGCCATGTCGAAGGTCCGTGCGGCGGGCGGCAGAGTGTCGTTCGACACCAATTTGCGTCTGAAGCTGTGGCCGTTGGCCCGCGCCCGCGCCACTATGCGCGAAGCGTTCAGCCTGACCGACGTCTGCCTGCCGAGCTGGGACGACGTGACGGCCGTCACCGGACTGGAAGATCGCGACGCGATCCTCGACACGCTTCTCTCCTACGGTGTGAAGGTCGTGGCACTCAAGCTGGGCCGCGAAGGTTGCTACGTCGCCACGCCGCAGGAGCGTCGTATCGTCGCGCCGTACCCGGTGCAGGCGATTGACGCCACTGGTGCGGGCGATTGCTTCGGCGGGGCGTTTGTGGCCCGTCTGGCACTGGGCGACGATCCGTTCGCGGCCGCACGCTATGCCAATGTGTGCGCCGCATTGTCGACGACCGGATACGGCGCGGTCGCCCCCGTGCCCCGCGCGGCACAGGTGCTTCAGCAACTGGCGCGCTGAGCCGCCGATTCCCGCCAACGCCGGTCTTCACGGGGCACATCGTTGCCCCGGTCTCTGCGCAGTTCTGCTCGCGACGGGTGGCACACCATAGGGCCGCCGCCCGCGCACAAGCCCTCTCATCGAAGTTTCCCTCCACTGAGCCTGCCATCGCGGTAACCCCTGCGGCGCTATACTCTCTGCAAACTTATATCTACCTGGATGGAGAAGAGACATGCAACGAGAGGTCGTGATCGTCAGCGGTGTGCGCACTGCCATTGGTGATTTTGGCGGTAGCCTGAAGGATTTCGCGCCGACGCAGCTTGGCGCCATCGTCGCCCGTGAGGCCATGGCCCGCGCGAACGTCGGCGGTGAAGACGTCGGACACGTCGTGTTCGGCAACGTCATCCACACCGAACCCAAGGACATGTACCTGGCACGCGTGGCCTCCATCGAGGCCGGCGTGAGCCAGCATGCGCCGGCGATGACCGTGAACCGCCTGTGCGGCTCGGGGCTGCAAGCGGTGGTCTCGGCCGCGCAGTCCATCCTGTTGGGCGATACCGACGTGGCGATGGCCGGCGGTGCAGAAAGCATGAGCCGCGCCCCGTACGTGATGCCGGGCGCTCGCTGGGGCACACGCATGGGCGAGTCGCGTCTGGTCGACATGATGCTCGGTGCGCTGCACGACCCGTTTGCCAACATCCACATGGGTGTGACGGCGGAGAACATCGCGAAGAAGTGGGGTATCACGCGCGAAGATCAGGACCAACTGGCGGTCGAGTCGCATCGACGTGCCGCACAGGCGATGGCGGCGGGCTACTTCAACGACCAGATCGTGCCCGTTGCGATCAAGTCGAAGAAGGGCGATATCTCGTTCACGACCGACGAGCACGTGCGTGCGGGGTTGAGCATGGAAGACATGGCGAAGCTGCGCCCGGTGTTCGAGAAGGATGGCACGGTGACCGCCGGCAATGCCTCCGGTCTGAACGACGCCGCCGCCGCCCTGATCCTGATGGAGCGCGCAGAAGCCGAGCGTCGCGGCGCCAGGCCGCTGGCACGGCTGGTGAGCTATGCGCACGCCGGCGTCGACCCGAACTACATGGGGATCGGCCCCGTGCCGGCGTCGCGCAAGGCGCTGGAGCGCGCCGGTCTGAAGGTCGAGGACATCGACGTGGTGGAAGCCAACGAGGCGTTTGCGGCTCAGGCGTGTGCCGTCACGCGCGATCTCGGTTTCGATCCGGCCAAGGTGAACCCGAACGGCTCCGGTATTTCGCTGGGACACCCGATCGGCGCAACCGGAGCGCTTATCACGGTCAAGGCGCTGCATGAGTTGCAACGTATCGGTGGCCGTTATGCCCTGGTGACCATGTGCATCGGCGGCGGTCAGGGCATTGCCGCCGTGTTCGAGCGCGTGTAAGTTACTCCCCGGGGGCCGGCGGTGTTGCCGGCCCGAGCATTTCCGGAGCCGTGATGACGCAAGACAACCGCAAGCCCCTCGATACGCCGGAAGCCAACGGCTGGCACTGGCAAACCAATATTCTGCACACCGACACGCATTTGCCGGCAGGTTTCGCCGCGATGCCGGTGCCTGTTGCACGGGCGTCGACGGTGATTTTCCCCGATCTGGCCGCCATGCGTTCGCTCGACTGGAAGAATGACAGTCAGTGGCGCTATGGCCTGCACGCAACGCCGACGTCGATGGAGTTGATGCGGCGTCTGGCGGCGCTCGAAGGCGGCAAGCACTGCCTGCTGTTTCCATCGGGTCTCGCGGCGATATCCAATGTCTACTTCGGCCTCGTCAAGAGCGGCGACGACGTGCTCGTTCCGGACAATGCCTACGGCCCGAACCGTGAGCATGGCGATTGGCTTGCCGAGTCGTTCGGCGTCACGGTGCGCTACTACGATCCGATGATCGGTGACGGCATTGGCGCACTGATTCAACCCAACACGAAGCTGATCTGGCTCGAAGCGCCGGGCTCGGTCACGATGGAAGTGCAGGACGTGCCGGCTATCGCACGCGTTGCGCGCGAACGCGGTGTGCTCACCGCCATCGACAACACCTATTCCGCTGGCCTCGCGTTCCGTCCGTTCGATCACGGTGTGGATATCTCCGTGCAGGCGCTCACCAAATACCAGTCTGGCGGCAGCGACGTGCTGATGGGCTCGGTCGTCACCATCGACGACGATGTGCACCACCGTCTGAAGCAGGCGCGCATGCGCATGGGTGTGGGTGTGTCCGCTGACGATTGCAGCCTCGTGCTGCGCAGTCTGCCGAACATGCAACTGCGCTTCGAGGCGCACGATCGCGCTGCGATGACGCTGGCCACTTGGCTGGGCACGCGTCACGAAATTGCGGCGGTACTGCATCCGGCCTTCGAGGATTGCCCGGGGTATCAGTACTTCCGTCGGGACTTCACTGGCGCGGGCGGCCTGTTCTCCGTGGTGTTCGACGAGCGCTACTCGCAGGCACAGATCGACGCGTTCATCGAAGGGCTGCGCCTGTTCAAGATCGGTTTCAGTTGGGGCGGCGCGCACAGCCTTGTCGTGCCGTATCGCGTGCCGTCCATGCGCACGGCGACGCCGTGGCCGCACAAGGGCGCACTCGTGCGCTTCTACATCGGTCTGGAAGACGTGCGTGACTTGCAGGCGGATATCGAAGCGAGCCTGAAGGCGCATCTCGACGCCTGAGGGTTGTGATCCGGGGCGGGGGGATGGGCGGCGTACGGCAAGCGGACACCGTACGCCGCGCCCGCCTGACGCTCAGTCCTCGCGAAACAGCGACAGCAGTCCGTCCAGACCGGCGTAGTTGAACGCGACAGACGCCCTCTCGCGTACCACCGGTTTGGCGCGGAACGCCACCGACAATCCCGCGATCTCCATCATTTGCAGATCGTTCGAGCCGTCGCCCATGACGATGGCCTGATCCGCACGGGCACCAAACTGCGCGGCCACTTCGGTCACGGTGCGCGCCTTCACTTGCGCGTTGACGATCTCGCCGAGCACACGGCCGGTGAGCTTGCCGTCGACAATCTCCAGCGTGTTCGCGCGGGTGACATCCAGATTCAGACGTGTCTTGAGCCGCTCGGTGAAGAACGTGAAGCCACCGGACACCAGCAGCGTGCGCATGCCGAGCGACTGCACGCCGCGCAGCATGTTTTCTGCGCCAGGCGAGAGTTGCAGGCGCTCATCGAAGACCTTCTCCAACGCACTCGCGTCGAGCCCTTTGAGCAACGCCACGCGTCGCGTGAGGCTCTCGTTGAAATCCTTGATCTCGCCGCGCATGGCGGCCTCGGTGATGGCCGAGACTTCGGCTTTCAATCCGCAGTAATCGGCAATTTCGTCGATGCACTCGATGGTGATGAGTGTCGAGTCCATGTCCATGGCCACCAGCCGGAAGTCCGCAAGGCGGCGCTGGCTGTCGACGAGTACCGCATCGACCTCGTGCTGCTGGGCAAACGCGCTCATCGCCGCACGCAGCGCGGGCGTGTCGACAACGTCGGCAATGCGCGCCGCGCCCGGGGTGAGCGTGACGCTGGCGCCGGGCACGAGTGCGCCGATCGCCGCTTGCAGGTGAGACGGGAATACCGCAGTGGGTGTCGCGGACGAAGCGGCGGACGAAGCGCTGCCCAGAATGACGAGGTCGTTGGCCATCTTGAAGTCGAAAGTCGTGCGTTTTACGTGCGACCGACATTCTACCGGGTTGCGGCGCGCCCGCGCCGGTTTCCCGGGAAGAGCGCGGGTGCGGGGGCGTCAACCCGTCGCGTCATTTCGTCGCTGGAAATGCAGTCTCAGGCAGTCTCAGCCGCCGTGTGTGACACGACGGGCACGGCTTGGCGGCAGGGTTTCGAACTTGTGCCAGACGCGTCGCAGATGGCGGCTCGAACCGAACCCGGTGCGCTCCGCGATGCGCTCCAGGTCGAGCTGGCTGTTGCCGAGCATCTCGCGCGCGAGCGCGATGCGCAGTCGATGCAGATAGTCGATGGGGGCGACGCCGGCGTGTTCGCGAAAAAGTCGCGTCACGTGCCGTTCGCTCGCGCAGGCGATTTCCGCCATGCTCGCGAGCGTCCAGTCGTGGGCGGGATCGGCGGCGATGGCGTCTTGTAGCCGATGCAGTGCCGGGTGCAGGTGATTGCGGCCTTCGAGCCAGGGCGACAATTGCGGGTCGGCGCCTGCGCGTCGCGCGTAGACGACCATTTGCCGCGCCACCGCGGCGGCGCACAGCGGCCCGGTCGCGTTGGCGATGAGGGTGAGCATCAGATCGAGCCCGGTGGTCACGCCCGCACTCGTCCACACGTTGCCATCATGTACATAGAGCCGGTTGTCGGCCACGCGTGCGCTGGGGGCCAGCGTGCGCAACGCGTCGCAGCTACCGTGATGCGTGGTGCAGGCGCGCGCGTCGAGCAGTCCTGCGCGAGCGGCCAGCAATGCGCCGGTGCAGATGCACGCCAGTTGATGCGAGGGGCGTACCACCTGCCGAAGCCATGCGACCGCGCGGGCTTCGGCGTCCGGCGTGGGGATGTCCGAGACATCCGGCATCGTGCCGTCGGGCAACTGTACCGGCAGCGGCTTCTCGACGGTCCCCGTGACGACCAGCCAGGCGTTGTCAGGAACGTCGTCGGGCAGCACGTCGAGCGGCGAGAGGCGTAAGCCGATCGACGTTGCCACCGAGCGCTGCGTGCCCACGTAGCGCAACACGAAGCGCACGTCGTCCTGCTGATGATTGGCGATGCGCAACGCCTCGGCCGGCGCGGCCACATCGAGTAGCAGCGTATTGGGCATGACCAGCAGGTAGACGGGTTGAAGTCGTGGCATCGCAGCGGGCATTCAGGACAAATTCGGACAGCGCCGGGTGGATAGCGACATTACACCGCGGCGAGCGCTTCCTCAACCGTTACGATACGGGCGAAGCGGTCGACGAGCACAGTTTCCGTGCGCTCCTTGAGTTCGGCCACCGACAGTTCACGTCCGGTGCGCGGATGCTGCATCGGGAAGGTGAGGGTCGCTTCGGTGACGAAGTCGACCTCGTAACCGGCGTCGGACGCGGCGCGGGTCGTCGTCTCGCAGCATTGCTCGGTGCGGATGCCCGACACGATCAGGCGCGTGATGCCATGCTCGACGAGCCAGGCGCCGAGCGTGGAGCCGGCCAGGGCGCTGTGCTTGACCTTGTCCACCGTGAATGCCGGGGTGATGCGCAGTTCCTCGAGCGTGCGTACGAAGCCCGAGTCACGCGAGAACGCCCCCGATGCGATGTGGAACACCTGCACGACGGGTACGCCCCGCGCCACGGCGCCATCGACGAGGGCTTGCTGACGGTCGAAGTACGTGGCGAGATCATCTTCGCGCCAGTAGGGGCGCTGACGGAACGATTCCTGGGCGTCGATGACGAGCAGGGCGGTGCGGGAGGTTTGGCTTTGCGACATGAGCGACTCCGTAAGGTTGGGTGACGATGAGCTCATCTTACGGGGCGTTCCGGCGTCTCGACAGACCACCAGCGGACTGTAACCGGACGGATCCGGACATTCACTTGGGCCGTGCGCCGAACCGACCGAATGCCCGGGTTGCCGGTGTCTTCAGACCCTCAAATCGCGACCCGGGTGCCCACGTCTGCGGCTTGTGCCCGCTGATACAGCGCGGCGGCGAGTGCGACGTCCTGCGCCCCCATGCCGAGCGACTTGAACAGGGTGACGGCTTCGGCATCGGTGCGTCCGGGATGCGTGCGGATGACCAGTTCCCCCAGCTCTGCGAGCAGATCTTGCGCTCCGATAAGGCCTTCAGCGGCGGCCGCAAGATAGTCGCCCGACTCGTTGATCGTCGACTCCCGACGGTCGACGAATAACTGCGCCCGTGCCATGAGCGTCGTGTCGGCTTCACGGTGACGTGGCGTGCTGCTGCCCACGAGATTGACGTGCGTGCCGGGCGCGATCCAACTGGCGTGCAGCACCGGGTCGGTGGCGTTGGTCACGGTGACGACGATATCGGCGTCGCGCACAGCCGCCGCAATGCTGTTGGCGCCCTTGCCGCTGTCCACGGCTTCGAGGGGAAAGCCGTAGTTCGGCTGTTCCTTATCGACGAAAGCCTGCGCCGTGGCGAGGGAGCGGCTGGCTATGCGCACGTGATCCAGCGGTCGTACCGCTGCGAGCGCTGCGAGATGCCAGTGGGCTTGATGCCCCGCACCGATCAGCGTGAGACGCGTGGCGTCGTGGCGGGCGAGCAAGCGTGTCGCCAGTCCGGTCACGGCGGCCGTGCGAATGCCGGTGATCTCTGCGGCGTTCATGACGGCGAGGAGTTCGCCCGTCTCCCCGCTCATCAACAAGACGCAGCCCTGATGCGGATCTTTGCCGTGCAGGCTGTTGCCGGGGAAGAAGGTGCCGACCTTCGCGCCGTAGACCGGCATGCCGGACGCTGCGCTGCCGAGGAACGCGGGCATCATGCCGAGCATGCCTTTTGCCCCGAGGGCTTCCGGCGGGCGGATGATCTGACGCAATGGCAGATGAATCTGCTCGCGTGCGAGCGCGCCGAACATGTCGGACATGACGGGGATCGCGTCGGCCACGGGCATGAGCGCGGCGATTTGCGGGGCGTCGAGCAGCAGGACGGGCGGCGTGGCGGTCGTGGAGGCGGTGGCGGACATGCGAGATCCTTGTGAGCGTGCGAGCCGGTGCAGAGGTATCAAGCGAAGACGCGACCGTCAGGTCGCGTCCGGGGGCTTGGTCAGCGGTGCGCGATGATGCTCAGCGCTTGGCTTCGGCCGCGAGTGCGGCTTCGATGTGGCGGTTGAACGTCGCCGCGTCGGTATTGGTGCCGCACAGCAGCACGCCCACGCGCTTGCCCATGAGCTTGTCTCGCAGCGGCCCCATGAGCGCGGCGGTCGCGGCCGCGCATGCCGGTTCCACGGCCAGCTTCAACTGACGGAACAGGGTCAACATGCCCGCACGCATCTCGTCGTCGGTGACGGTGACCAGTTCGTCGATGTGACGGCGGCACAGCGTGTAGCCGTACAGTTCGGTGTGCGGCGCCATGAGGCTATCGGCAATGCCGGTCATCGGCCCCATCTTGACGGGACCGCCCGCGGCAAAGCTTTGCGCCATCGCGTCGGCACCGGCCGGCTCCACGCCGTACACCTTGACGTGCGGCGCGAACAGCTTGAAGGCCGTCGCCACGCCGGCGATCAGTCCGCCACCGCCGATCGGCACGATCACGGCGTCGAGATCGGGGGCTTGCTGCGCCCACTCGTAGCCGAGCGTGGCCGTGCCCAGCACCGTGCGATAGCCATTGAACGGGTGAACGAAGTAACGCCCTTCCTCCTGCTCGACGCGCTTGACCACCTCGAACGCCTCATGGACGTTCTCCGCGAGTACCAGATCCGCGCCATATTCACGGCACAGCGAGGAGCGTGCAGGACTGGCGGTCTTGAGCATCACGGTCTTCGCGCCGATACCTGCGGCTTGCGCGGCGTAGGCGACAGCCACCGCGTGATTGCCGGCGGACACGCACGTCACGCCCGCCTTGCGCTGCGCGTCGTCGAGCGAGAGCAGGTTCGAGAACGCACCGCGTGCCTTGAATGTGCCCGACACTTGCAACAGCTCGTACTTGAACGTCACCTGGGTATTGCCGAGCGTGGGAAAGTCGCTGCGCGTGAACACGGGCGTCGTTCGCACGTAGGGATGCAGCGTCTCGTGCAAGGCGGCGATGGCGTCTTTCGTCGGAACGGGTTGCCCGTCGATGGTCTCGGCGTGCAGGTCGGGGGTCGATTGCGTCACTTGGACTTTGTCTCCGTAGTCGTGGAATGCCGGCACGCGCGCACACCGGTGAGCGGGTGTGCGCGCCTGCCGTGGCTTGGCCGCGTAGCGTTCGCCGGGCTCAGCGCAGGCCGAGCTTGCGCGTGCGCAGCAGCGCGGTAATGCTGATGACGGCAGCGAAAATCAGATAGAAGCTCGGTGCGAGCTTGTTGCCGGTCGCACCAATGAGCCACGTGATGATAAACGGTGCGAAGCCACCGAACACAGTGGCGGCAATGTTATAGCCGAGCGAGAGGCCGGTGGTGCGCACTTGCACCGGGAACAGTTCGGTGAGCAGGGCGGGCAGGGCGCCGAAGTACGTCGTCATCAGCAGGCCGAGCACGATCTGGAACACCATCAGCGAGCCGAACGTCGGGTTCGCATCGAGGAAGCGGAACATGGGGTAGACGAGCACCAGCAGCGCCACGGCGGCGGCGAGCATCGGCTTGATCCGGCCGTGGGTATCCGACCAGTGGCCCACGATGGGCGCCACGATCAGTTGCACGACACCCGTGAGCAGCACGGCCGAGAACGCGGCCGACGACGGCAGCCCCAGTTGCTTGACGGCGTACGTCGGCATGTAGAGCACCAGATAGGTCGCCACGGTGGCCATCACGACCACGCCGATGGCGAGCAGCAGGCGCTCCTTCTGGTCGGTGAACGTATCGCGCAGCGGGCTTTGGGTGGGCTCGATGTCGAGGAATTCGGGCGTCTCGTCCAGACGGCGGCGAATGTAATAAGCCACCGGGCCGATCAACAAGCCGAACAGGAACGGCACACGCCAGCCCCACGACGCCATGGCTTCCGGCGACAGATTGCCGGTGAGCAGCGCGCCGAAGCCGGCGGCGAGCAGCGTGGTGAGCCCTTGCGAGGCCACTTGCCAGCTCGAGAAGAATCCACGACGTTGCGGCGCGTGTTCGGCGAGGAACGCCGTGGCGCTGCCGAACTCTCCGCCGGCGGAGAAGCCCTGCACCATGCGGGCAATGACGATGCCCACGGGGGCCAGCACGCCGATGGTCGCGTACGTCGGCATGAGCGCGATGAGCAGCGTGCCGACCATCATGAGCAGAATCGACAGCGTGAGCGCCGCTTTACGACCCGCGCGGTCGGCGTAGGCGCCGATCACGATAGCGCCGAGTGGGCGCATGAAGAACGACACGCCGAACGTGCCAAGCGTGAGCAGCAGCGACACCGTGTCGTTGCCGGTCGGGAAGAACAGTTTCGCGATGGTCACGGCAAAGAAGCCGTACACCACGAGATCGAACCACTCGAGGGCGTTGCCGATGGAGGCCGATACGATCACACGCCAGGCGTGCGGGGTGGTGCGTGCGGCCGGGGCCGTCGCGTTGCGGGCTGCGCTTTCGCTCATGGGCGAGATCTCCAATACCTGTGCGGCGTATGTGCTTTGTTGTCTTGCGGAGGGCTGTCCTGTGCGCCTTTGCGATGGGCGTCTGTGACTGCGTGTTAAGTAGTGCCGGTGAAGCGTGTGAAGCGTGTGAAGCGTGTGAAGCGTGTGAAGCGTGTGAAGCGGGTCATGCAGGTCATGCACTAAGGTGGCGCGTCGCGCACGCCGTATCGGCGCCACCATGGCAACGGGCCGCATCCCGCTAGCGGAATACGGCCCGGTAGAACGACAGTCGATGCGCTGTTCCGAAGCCTGAAGTCATTCAGGCGTTAGCTCAGGCGTCGACGGTGTTGCTGCGAATCAGCTTGCGCAGGAACGACTCGCACTGCGCGATCTGCTCGAGCGACACGAACTCGTTGGGCTTGTGCGCTTGCTCGATATTGCCCGGGCCGCACACGATCGACGGCACGCCCGCGAGTTGGAACTGACCGGCTTCGGTGCCATAGGCGACCTTGCGCTTGTCTGTGTCCTTGGTCAGGGCGCGCACGAGTTGTGTGATGGCGTCCTGCTCCGAGGCGTCCAGCGCCGGGGCGGCGGCAATCTTCTTGAACTCGATGCCGGCGTTCGGATGCTCCTTCTGCATCTTCGGCACCAGTTCGTCCAGCGCGTACTGCTGAATGCGTTGGAAGATGCTGTCGGCGTCCACGCCCGGCAGGTTGCGGTATTCGAAGACGAACTCGCACAGCGCGGGAATCGTGTTGAGCGCGATGCCGCCCGAGATCGTGCCGGTCTGCGCCGTGGTGAACGGCACGTCGAACAACTCGTCGAACGGGCCGTTTTGCTTGAAGTGATCGGCCAGATCGCGGATGTAGCAGATCAGGCGCGCGGCGTACTCGATCGCGTTCGAGCCCTTCGGCGTGAGCGACGAGTGGGCCGCATGACCCCGTACACAGCACTGATAGGCGTTGATGCCCTTGTGGGCGACGATCACGCGCATGCTCGTCGGCTCGCCGACGATGCAACCGTCCGGGCGAATGCCGCGCTCGCGCAACTCGGCCAGCATCACCGGGGCGCCTACGCAGCCGATTTCCTCGTCATACGAGAACGCGAAATGGAACGGCGTCTTGAGCTTGGCGTCGCGCATTTCCGGCAGCATCGTCATGACCGAGCCGATGAAGCCCTTCATGTCGCAGGTGCCACGGCCGTACAGGTTGCCGTCGCGCACCACCGGCTTGAACGGATCGGTGTCCCACGGCTGGCCGTCGACCGGCACCACGTCGGTGTGGCCCGAGAGCACGATACCGCCCTGGGTGTTGCCGTCGGCGGCGGGCAGCGTCACGAACAGATTGGCCTTGCGCTTGGTGGCGTCATACGACAGCCAGGGCTCGACACCCGACTGCTTGAGGCTGTCGCGCACCGTCTCGATCAGGCCGAGGTTCGATTCACGGCTGGTGGTGTCGATGCTGACCAGCTTCGTGATCCAATCGAGCGATGCCGGCTGGGCCTCGTTGGCGGCTTGCGGCGCGATGGCTTGGGGGGAAGCACTTGTCATTCGAATCTCCGGGAATCTTCCAGTCAAACGTACCAGGAAATGGTACTCAAAAATAATTTAGATGTAAAATGTTGCGAAAACAACCATTCCTGCTTCGCGGGAATTGCCGTGCCGGATTGGGGTTTGCCCGAGCGCGCCGGCACGACGAACGGCTCAAATTGTGGCGGTGCGCACGAATGCCGAGGTGCTTTTCGTTTTTCGGGCGCCTCGGTGCGTCACCGCATGTCGGGTAAAAACGTATCAGGCGGCTTTCGCCCCCGGTGCGCCGAGGGCGCGTAGTGTCTCCTTGATCGCGCGTACGCGATCGGTCAGTTCTGCGTGTTTCACTTCGATGCGCAGCTTGTCCTGTCCGGCGAGCTTGATGTGGCGATGCTTCTGCACCAGCTCGATAATGCGCATCGGGTCGACGGCGGGCGTCGGCTCGAATTGCAGGGCGATGGCCTCTTCGCTCGCATCGATCTTGACGATGCCCAACGGCTTGGCCAGCAGCCGCAGGCGGTGTGTCTCGATCAGCGCCTGCGCTTGTTGCGGCAGCTTGCCGAAGCGGTCGACAAGTTCTTCCTGCGTCGTGTCGATGGCGTCGGGGTGGGTGCCGTTCGCAAGCCGCTTGTAGAGCGAGAGACGCTCCTGCACGTCGCCGCAGTAATCGCTGGGCAGAATGGCGGGCACATGCAGATTGATCTCGGTGGTCGCCGCGAGGGGGGCGGTGAGATCCGGTTCGCGCCCCGCCTTGAGCGCGTTCACGGCATCAGCAAGCATGTCGGTGTAGAGCTGGAAGCCGATCTCGTGGATTTCGCCCGATTGCTTGTCGCCCAGCACTTCGCCGGCGCCGCGAATCTCTAGGTCGTGCATGGCGAGGTAGAAGCCTGCGCCGAGTTCTTCCATCTGCTGAATCGCTTCGAGACGGCGTTGCGCCTGCTTGGTCAGCGCCTTCGGATCGTGCACGAGCAGATAGGCGTAGGCCTGATGGTGCGAGCGTCCCACGCGGCCACGCAACTGGTGCAACTGCGCAAGGCCGAACTTGTCCGCGCGATGCATCAGGATGGTGTTGGCGGTCGGCACGTCGATACCGGTCTCGATGATGGTCGTGCACAGCAGCACGTTGGCGCGTTGCGTCACGAAATCGCGCATCACGCGCTCGAGATCGCGTTCGTGCATTTGCCCGTGCGCGACCACGATGCGGGCCTCGGGCACCAGCGCTTCCAACTGCGCCTTGCGATTCTCGATCGTCTCGACTTCGTTATGCAGGAAATACACCTGCCCGCCGCGCTTGAGCTCGCGCAGCATGGCTTCGCGAATCACGCCATCTTCCTCGCGGCGCACGAAGGTCTTGATGGCCAGACGCTTCTGCGGCGCGGTGGCGATGACCGAGAAGTCGCGCAACCCTTCGAGGGCCATGCCCAGCGTGCGTGGAATCGGGGTGGCGGTCAGCGTGAGCACGTCCACTTCCGCACGCAGTGCCTTGAGGGCTTCCTTCTGGCGCACACCGAAGCGGTGTTCTTCGTCGATGATGACGAGGCCCAGGCGTTGGAACTGGATGTCGTTCGAGAGCAGCTTGTGCGTGCCGATTACGATGTCGACCTGTCCCTCGTTGATCGCCTTCACGCTCGCGTTCACTTCCTTCGTGGTCTTGAAGCGAGACAGCTCGGCGATGCGCACCGGCCAGTCGGCGAAGCGATCGGAGAACGTCTGCGCGTGCTGCTCGGCGAGCAGGGTGGTCGGCGCGAGCAGCGCGACCTGCTTGCCGTCGAGCACGGCAATGAATGCTGCGCGCAGGGCTACCTCGGTCTTGCCGAAGCCGACGTCGCCGCATACCAGACGGTCCATCGGCCGGCCACTCGTCATGTCGCTCATGACGGCGGCAATGGCCGCGGCCTGATCCGGCGTTTCCTCGAAGCCGAAGCTGTCGGCGAACTTCTCGTAGTCGCGCGGCGACAGTTCGAAGGCGTAGCCCGAGCGCGCGGCGCGGCGGGCGTAAAGGTTGAGCAACTCGGCCGCCGTATCGCGTATCTGCTGCGCGGCCTTGCGTTTGGCCTTCTCCCATTGGCCCGAGCCCAGCGAGTGCAGGGGTGCGGTGTCGGGATCGGCGCCGCTGTAGCGCGAGATCAGATGCAACTGCGAGACGGGCACGTACAGTTTGCTGTTGCCCGAGTATTCGAGATGCAGGAATTCGGTCTCGCCTTCGCCGAGGTCCATGCTCACGAGGCCCTGATAGCGTCCGATGCCGTGCTGGCTGTGAACGACCGGGTCGCCGATCTTGAGTTCGGCAAGATCGCG
Organism: Pandoraea sp. ASV26; assembly: GCF_016428915.1. GTDB lineage: Bacteria > Pseudomonadota > Gammaproteobacteria > Burkholderiales > Burkholderiaceae > Pandoraea. The sequence continues at coordinate 49,927 of NZ_JAELTP010000016.1, read as the reverse complement.
CACCATCGAATCGACCGACGTTGCCTGTTCCTGGCGACGCTTGCCGACGCGCCGGGCGAGTCCTTCGTAAAGCTCGTTTTCGGTGATGAACGCGAGGTCTTCCGACGGCAGCAGGAAGCCGGCGGCCAGCGGGGCGACACCGATGGCGAAGCGCGTATCGGCCGTCAGGAAGTCGTCGAGCGACTCGACCGTCGACGGGCGCAGATCGTTGTCATGCAGCAGTTGCAGCAGCGTTTCGCGGCGGCCGGCCGAATCGGCGCATAGCAGCACACGCGCCGGCGTGCGGGCCAGATAGGCGCGCAGCGCGGCGAGCGGGTCGTCGGCGCGGCGGTTGACGGCCAGCGGCGGCAGCGAAACGGCCCAACTGCCGTCGCCCGGCATGGGCAGTGTCAGGCGTGCGAACGGCTTGGCCAGCGTGAAGAAGTCCTGATCGAGCAGGAACAGTTGCTCCGGCGGCAGCACCGGACGCTCACGATCGTGCGACAGGAAGTTGTAGCGCTGGCGCGTGTCGTTCCAGAAGCGGTGAATGGCCGCGTCGAGATCGCCCACGAATACCAATTGGGCGTCGGCGGGCAGGTAGTGGAACAGGGTGGCCGTTTCTTCGAAGAACAGCGGCAGGTAATACTCGATGCCTGCCGACGGCACGCCGCTGCCGATGTCCTTGTAGACCGGGCTGCGGCTCGGATCGCCTTCGAAGACCTCGCGCCAGCGGCCGCGAAACGCCGTGCGCGCGGGTTCGTCGAACGGGAATTCACGCCCCGGCAGCAGGCGGACCTCCTTTACCGGATACAGGCTGCGCTGCGTATCGGGGTCGAACGCACGAATGCTGTCGACCGTGTCGTCGAACAGATCGAGACGATAGGGCAGTGCCGAGCCCATCGGGTAGAGATCGATCAGGCCCCCGCGTACGCAGTACTCGCCAGGACGCATCACCTGACTCACGTGCTCGTAGCCCGCGAGTGTGAGTTGCGACTTTAGTCGCGCTTCGTCGAGACGTTCGCCCTGCGTGAAGAAGAACGTATAGGCCGCCATGAAGCTCGCCGGGGCCATGCGATACAGCGCAGTGGTCGCGGGCACCAGCACGATGTCGCAGCGTTTCTCGCCGAGATCGTGCAGGGTCGCCAGTCGTTCGGAGACGAGATCCTGGTGTGGTGAGAAAGTGTCGTAGGGCAACGTCTCCCAATCGGGCAGCAGCCGCACGCGCGCCTCGGGCGCAAACCACTTCAGCTCCTGCTGCAAGCGCAGGGCATCGGTGGCCTGCGCGCACACGACGGCGAGCAGCGGCACGCGCTCACGGTTCTCTTCGAAATAGCGGGCAATGAGCAGGGCATCGCTGGACGCGTGCGAGCCGGCAAAAGCGTAACGCTGTCCCGCTTTCACGAGCGGCACAGGCACGGTACTACGGGATATGGCGTTGGCGGAGGACATAGGAAAGCGTTGCAGAAATGGCAAAGCACGAGGCTCCATTCGCATGGGGCCCCGTGACAGTCAGCGTCTATTATAAAATCCCTGCTTTACCCTTACCTGCGTTTTATCGTGAGCGACCGACTTTTTGCCGTCATCCCGTGTGCCGGGGCCGGCGTACGCGCCGGGGCCGACGTGCCCAAGCAATACCGGAGCGTCGGCGGACGTGCCATGCTTCACTATGCGCTCGCCGCGTTCGACGCCTGTTCCGAGTTCGCTCAGACCGTGCTGGTGCTGGCGCCCGACGACGATCATTTCGACGGGCGGCGCTTTGGCACGCTGCGTTTCGCAGTGCGCCGCTGTGGCGGCCCGTCGCGCCATGCGTCCGTGCTGGGTGGCCTGCAAGCGCTCACCGAATTCGGGGCGCAGGACAGCGACTGGGTGCTCGTGCATGACGCGGCGCGTCCCGGCATCACCCCGGCGCTGATTCGTACGCTCGTCGAGGCGTTGCGTGACGATCCGGTCGGCGGCATTCTGGCGTTGCCCGTGGCCGATACGCTCAAGCGTGAGCAGGCGCCGCGCGAGAAGGACGGGCTGGTGGCGGTGCAGGTGACCGAGTCGCGTGACGGACTCTGGCAGGCGCAGACGCCCCAGATGTTCCGCCTCGGCATGCTGCGTCAGGCGCTGGAAGACGCGCTCGCTTGCGGCGCCGAAGTCACCGACGAGGCCAGCGCCATCGAACGCATCGGTCATGCGCCGAAGCTGGTTCGCGGCAGCCTGCGCAACTTCAAGGTGACGTATCCCGAAGATTTCGCCCTCGCCGAGGCATTCCTCGGTGCGGCCAAGTCCGCCTGAACGTCCGGCGAGCATTGGCAGCACCGATCTGACGCACCGTTTTTTCGCATTTGGCGACTTCCCATGACTGAACAAGCTGTTTCCAATTCCACGCTCGCTACGTTGTCCAAGCTCCGCATCGGTCAGGGCTACGACGTGCATGCCCTCGTCCCGGGGCGTCCGCTCGTGATGGGTGGCGTGACCATTCCGTTCGAGCGCGGCCTGCTGGGCCATTCGGACGCCGACGTGCTGCTGCACGCGATCACCGATGCCGTGCTCGGCGCGGCGGCGCTGGGCGATATCGGACGTCATTTTCCGGACACCGACCCCACGTTCAAGGGGGCGAACAGCGTTGTGCTGCTCAAGGAAGCAATGCGTCGTGTGCGCGAGCATGGCTATGAGATCGTCAACGTCGACTGCACGGTGATTGCGCAGGCGCCGAAGCTCGCACCGCATATTGCCGCGATGACGCAATCGATTGCCGATGCGCTGGGCGTCACTGCCGGACAGGTGAACGTGAAGGCGAAGACGAACGAGAAGCTGGGCTATCTCGGCCGTCAGGAAGGGATTGAAGCGCAGGCGGCGGCATTGCTCATCGCGCGCTGAGCGCAGGCCGCAGGCAAAACGAGAACGGCGCTACCGGACGAACCCGGTAGCGCCGTTTTGCTTGAGGGCAGCGCTGAGACTAAAACTCAGGCGGCCTCGGCGGCGAGGACCTGCGCGGCAGCGTTGATGACAGCGGCGATACGGCCGACGTCACGCAGTTGCGCGGTGCTCATGCCGTGCTCGGCGGCGAGCAGGTGATAGTGCGACTTCACGCAGAAGTGGCACTTGCCGACGATGGACGCCGCCAGGGCGTACATCTCGAAGCGACGCTGATCGACGCCACCGCGCGTGGCATAGCCGTTCATGCGGAGTTGGGCTTTCTCGTTCTTGAGTTCGGCGTTGTCGGCCATCTCGAGATACGGGTACCACGTGTTGTTCATGCCCATGAGCGCGGCGGCGGTCAACGCGCCTTCAAGCTCTTCGGGGGACAGTACGCCGGCTTCGCGAATCGCCTTGATGATCGGCTGGCTCTTGGCCGCGAAAGCGGCTGCGAGGGCCACACCGACGGCGTCGTTGCCTTCCAGCGAGGAGCGGGCGATCGTGCCGTCGAGGTTCAGGCGAATGTCCTTGGCGTAGTCAGGGATCTGCGCCTTAATCGCGGTGATGAATTCCATAAATTTCTCCTATTGCTTTGGGCTGAAAAAGCCCGCTTGCGCGGGCTTCGAGACGACGCTTACAGCGTTGCACCGCCGACCGCGCGGTTGCACGGGCAGAGTTCGTCGGTTTGCAGGCCGTCCAGAATACGCAGCACTTCTTCCGGGTTACGGCCGACGTTCAGGTTGTTCACCGAAACGTGCTGGATGACGTTGTCCGGGTCAACGATGAACGTTGCACGCAGGGCCACGCCAGCTTGCTTGTCACGAACGCCGAGTTGGTCGATCAGGGAACCCGTGGTGTCGCCGAACGAGTAGTGGTTCAGCTTGTTCAGGTCCTTGTGCTCGCGGCGCCATGCCAGCTTCACGAATTCGTTGTCGCCCGAACCGCCCAGCAGAACAGCGTCACGATCTGCGAAGTCGTTGGCCAGCTTGCCGAACTCAACGATTTCGGTCGGGCACACGAAGGTGAAATCCTTCGGGTAGAAGTAAATGATCTTCCACTTGCCCGGGAACGAGGCTTCGGTGATCGTTTCGAAAGCCGACACGCCATTTTCTTCGTGGTTGTTGAAACCAGGCTTGGCAGCTTCTACTGAGAACGCTTCGAGTTTGTCGCCGACAGTCTTCATCGATTTACTCCTAAATTAGTGCGGTTTATGTCGCGATGCCGTAGGACACCACAACCAGCAACTGACCGGGATCTCACGATCCCGGTCAACCAAGGCAGTATATCCTATCAAATCAAGGGTGACAATAGTTTATTTTTATGCGAGGGATAGTTAAATCAAATCCCATCGATAGGATTTTGCGTGATGCTGCACGGGCAAGCCTTGAGCATAGCCAAATTTCTGCGGGCTCACACTTATTTAGCAAGCGGAAATGACACGATGATTTCAAGGCCGGTGCCGGGGCGAACATTGCGCAGCGACGCAATGCCTTTGTAGCGCATGGCGATGCGCTGGACGATCGCCATGCCCAGACCGGTGCCTTCTGCCTTCGTGCGGGCGGTGTCCACGCGATAGAAGGGGCGGAACACCAGGGCCAGTTGTTCTTCGGGAATGCCGGGCCCGGTATCGCGCACTCGCATCTCGACGCGTTCGCCGAGCACGCGCGTCGTGATGTGGACGTTGGCGATATCGGTCTCGGCGTCGCGGCCGTACTTGCGTGCGTTCTCGATCAGGTTCGTGAGCAGACGCTTGAGGTCGGTGCGCTCGGCGAGCACCGGCGTGGCCTCGGCGAGTTCGATGCTCAGGCTCAGGTCTTCGCGGCCGTCGAACGAGGCGACGGTTTCGCGCACGATGTCCGACAGATCGAGCGTCTGCATCGTACGCGAGGCCGGTCGGGCGTAATCGAGGAAGCGACCGATGATCTCGTCCATCTGTTCGATGTCGCTAATCATGTCTCGCTTGACGGATTCGTCGGATGGGCTCATCTCCGTTTCCAGTCGCAGCCGGGCGAGTGGCGTGCGCAGATCGTGCGAGATGCCGGCGAGCATCAGTGCCCGGTCGGTTTCCAGACGGTCGAGTTCGTCCACCATCTGATTGAAGCTGCGATTGGCCTCGGCGGCCTCGCCCATGCCGCGCTCGGGCAGCGGCTCGGGGCGTTGGCCTTCACCGATGGCGCGGGCCGCGTGGGCGATCCGGGCGAACGGCCGGTTCACGAGTGCGGTGATGAAGGCGGCGCCGATGAGCGAGAGTGCGAGCGCGAAGGTCCCCCAACTGAAGAGTTGAAGGCCGGTTGCCGTGTCGATCCGGTCTTGCTCGATGGCGACCCAATAGTCGTCTTCATCGATCTTGAAACTGATCCACATGGCGGGGATCTCGTTGACCGAGGCGGCGATGACCGTGTCGGTGCCCAGGCGCCGTTGCACGTCGCGCACGATCAGATCCTGCACCACGCCACCGGGTTGCTTCTCGATCTTGTCGGCTGGCTCGCGCGGGTACACGCGAATGCCTTCGTTGCTCTCCAGATCCTGAAGCAGTGCGCGACGCAGATCGGGCTCGGAATAGAGCAGGGCGGTGCGCGTGAGCTTGACGATCGACACGAGTTGTTGCGCGACGCGTTGCGCGCGAGGTTCGCGCTCGATCACGCGAAAGCTCTGATACCAGGCGGCCAGACTCACGCCGATGAGCAATGCGATGAGGAAAAAGGTACGCCAGAACAGACCGCCGAACAGCCCGCGTACCATCCGTATCGGATGCATGGGGTTGCTCCGTCTAAAGCGAGATGTGTGCGTGTCGGCAGGCGTGGGTTGCCGGATGGCAGGTGCCTCGACAAAGAACGGCGTACGGCATGGGATGCGACGTGAATCCGGGCGCAACGCCGGCGAGCGAGCTTGTCGCGGCCGGCGTCGTTTTGCTGCGTGAGACGTGACGGCGGCAGATCACGCGCCGCCGTCCGGGATGAACACGTAACCGAGGCCCCACACGGTCTGAATGAAGCGGGGGCTGCCCGGGTCGGGTTCGATGAGCTTGCGCAGGCGTGAGATCTGCACGTCGAGGCTGCGATCGAACACTTCGTATTCACGCCCGCGTGCCAGCTCCATGAGCTTTTCGCGAGACAGCGGCTGGCGCGGATGGCGAGCGAAAACCTTGAGGACGGAGAACTCGCCCGTCGTGAGGGCGATTTCCTGACCGTTTTTGGTGAGCGTGCGGGTGGCGAGGTTCAGGGCGAAGTCGCCGAACTCGAACGTCTCCATGGTTTCGCTGGGCGCGCCGGGGAGTTCGGGCGGTGCCTGACGGCGCAAGACCGCGTGAATCCGGGCGACGAGTTCGCGCGGATTGAACGGCTTGGGCAGATAATCGTCTGCGCCCATTTCCAGGCCGACGATCCGGTCGACATCCTCGCCTTTGGCCGTTAACATGATGATCGGCGTGCGATCATTGGCGCCACGCAGACGGCGACAAATAGACAGACCGTCTTCACCGGGGAGCATCAGGTCGAGCACGAGCAGATCGAAACGTTCGCGCACCCAAAGCTTGTTCATGGCCGTCGCATTTTCGGCCACGAAGACATTGAAACCCTGTTCCCCTAGGTAACGACGCAGCAGGTCGCGCAAGCGCGGATCGTCGTCGACAACCAGAATTTTGGGAGAATTTTTGTTTTCCATGCCACGTATCTTAGCCCGAAATGTTGCGAACTGAGGAGGCCGCCAAAGCGGGTTACAAAGGGTTACACAATTTACCCTACCGCTTGTGCGCTGACTATAGGCTGTGGGTACACTTGCACCCCTGCCAGGGCGAAAACCTGCTGTATGGCATGAAGGACGAACGCATAAGATGAGATGGGCTGCTGAGTTGACGCTACTGTTCGGGGGAATCATGCTCTGGGGACACCTGGGCGTGACGTATGCCCGTCCCGTGCCCCATTTCAGTACGCAGTCGCATGGCATGCAGCGCGCCGCACCGGCGCCGTCGCCCCGCAACCCGCCGAAGAATGCGTCCCCTCAGGGAGAAGGCGGTGCCGAGCGCCGCAACGACGATCTCTCTAATGCGCCGCCGGGCCGCCGTCCGAATGGCCATATGACGCCGGAAGACCGGCGCTTGCTTCGTCAACATATTCAAGACGCCGTGCGCGAGCTGTATAGTCACTAAGATGATGCGCGCCAAGTCAGTGCCGGAAGGCAAGCCTAAGAAACGTCGCCAAACGCTTCTCCCAATACGCCATTGATGTCACTTTGACGTGAGCGTCTCATGAAGCCGAAACCAATACCGCCAGCCTCTGCCGACGCTGGCTTTTTTTGCGCCCGTCGTCAGCGAATCGAGGCGACGAAGGCAGCGCCAGCGACGTCGGCGCCAGCCGACCGACCCCAGCGGACAGTGAAACCCCTCGCGTATCGTCGGCTTGTGCCCGGCCTGCTGGCCGCTCTATGGTTGGCGTCGCCGTTGGCGGCCCAGGCCGCGGGGACGAAGCATGCGAGCGCGGCGCACCCGGCTCGTTCGACGTCATCGCGCGCAGGCGATGCCGCCGTCGACCTCTCGACACGCCCGCTCACGGCGGACGACGCCCGCTACCTGCTCACGCGCACGGGTTACTCGCCTGATGCCCGCGAGCTTGCGCCGTTCGTTGGGCTGACGCGCGCGCAGGCCGTCGACCGTCTTCTGGACGAAGCGCGGCGTACTGCCGTGACGCCGCCGCCTGCCTGGACCGCCGAAGCGCCGCTTTACGGGGTGCCTGTCAAGAATCTGACCGACGAGCAGCGCCGCGAGCTTAACCAGCGACGCGATCGCATGGCAGCGTCGCTTGCCGCGTGGTGGGCGCAGGAGATGGCGACGACGCCGTCGCCGCTCACCGAGCGCATGACGATGTTCTGGCATAACCACTTCGTGTCGAGCGACGACAAGGTGCGCGAGCCCGTTGTGCTTTACCGCCAGAACGTGCTGCTGCGCGCGAATGCGCTGGGCAATTTCGGCGTGTTGTTGCATGAGGTGTCGAAAGACCCGGCCATGCTCATTTATCTCGACGGTGCGGGCAGTCGCAAGGGGCATCCCAATGAGAACTTCGCGCGGGAAGTGATGGAGTTGTTCACGTTGGGTGAAGGGCATTACACCGAGCAGGATGTGCGCGAGGCGGCGCGTGCCTATACCGGCTGGAGCATCGATCGGCCAACGATGAGTTACGTCTGGCGCGCCAACGTTCATGACACGGGCACGAAGACCGTGCTGAGCCAGACGGGCGATTTCGATGGCGATCAGATGCTCGACATTCTGTTGGCGCGTCCGGAGACGGCGACGTTCGTCACCGCCAAGCTGTGGCGCGAATTCGTCTCGCCGACGCCGGATCCGTCGCAGGTTCAGCGTGTGGCGGGCGCCTTCCGGGCGAGTGGATACGACATTCGCGTGGCATTGCGTGCGCTGTTGCTCACACCGGCCTTCTGGGATGCACGAACGCGCGGCACGCTGGTCAAGTCGCCGTCCGAATTCGTCACGGACACGGTGCGTGAGTTCGACATCGGTTATGACGACCCGCAGATGCTGGCGCAGCAGATGCGTGCGCTTGGTCAGGACTTGTTCCGTCCGCCGAATGTGAAGGGCTGGCCGGGTGGCGACGCCTGGATCGACAGCACCACGTTGCTCGCGCGAAAGCAGTTCGTCGAGCGCCTGTTTCGGGCGACGGAGAACGCGAATGCCGGTGGCCCGTCGATGATGGCGCCGTCGATGTCGGCGCGTCCGGGCGTGCAGCGCACGGCACTGCGTGCGGCCGTGGCGATGCCGCGAACGGTCGCGGGTGTGCGTTTCGATCTGTCTCGCTGGCTGCAACCTTACGCGTTGGGGCCGGTCGATGTTCCGGATGTGGCATCGCGCGAGGCGTTGCAGCGGGCGGTGCTGCCGTTCGCGCCGGCGGCGCCGCAGACGCCCGGTGTGAATAGCGCGGCTTATTTGCAGGCGTTACTGATGGACCCCGCGTATCAGTTGAAGTGATGACGTGACGAAGCGCTGACGTGATGGCGTGATGAGGTGACGGCGGGCAGCATGGGATAGGTGTCATTGGGTGAAGTCTCCGCGTCGATCCATGCGGGGCGAGCCATGAGAGGTGTGAGATGCGTCGACGTAATTTTCTGACTTTCGCCGGTGGCCTTGGCGCTGCGTGGCTGTCACCGATGCCGGTGTTTGCGGCTGCGCGCGATCTGTCCGGGATATTGCCGGGCGCGGGTGGCAACTACGGCAACCTGCTGATCCTGATCGAGCTCAAGGGCGGCAATGACGGCTTGAACACGGTGATTCCGTATGCGGATCCGACGTATGCGAGCCTGCGCCCGAGTATCGGCATCAAGCGCGAGCAGGTCGTGCAACTGGACGAGCGGAGTGGTTTGCACCCGGAGATGCGTGCGTTGTTGCCGATGTGGCAGGCGAAGGAGTTGGCGATCGTGCAGGGGGTGGGGTATCCGCAGCCGAATCTGTCGCACTTCCGATCTATCGAGATATGGAATACGGCGTCGCGTTCGGACGAGTATTTGCGCGACGGCTGGTTGTCGCGCGCGTTCGCGGAGCAGCCGGTGCCTGGTGGTTTCGATGCGGATGGCGTGATTGTGGGCAGCGCCGAGTTGGGTCCGTTGGGGGGCGGCGCTCGGGCGGTGACGTTGACCAATCCGGCGCAGTTTTTGCGAGATGCGAATCTGGCGTCGGCGAATGCGACGCAGGTGAGCAATCCGGCGCTGGCGCATGTGTTGCGTGTGGAGAACGACATTGTGAAGGCGGCGGACGGGTTGCGTCCGCGCCAGGGGCAATATGTGTTGCGCACGCCGATGCCGCCGGGGGCGTTCGGTAACGTGGTGAAGACGGCGTTGCAGGTGGTGGCGGCGGCGGATTCGCCGACGGGCGTGCCGCAGCCGGGGCGCGGGGTTGCGGTGTTGCGTCTGACGCTCAACGGGTTCGATACGCATCAGAATCAACCGGGGCAGCAGGCGAATTTGCTGCGTCAGTTATCGCAGGGAATGATGGCGTTGCGAGCGGGGCTGACCGAACTGAATCGCTGGCAGTCGACGATGATCGTCACGTATGCGGAGTTTGGCCGGCGTCCGCGCGAGAACCAAAGTAGTGGGACGGATCATGGCACGGTAGCGCCGCATTTCATCGCGGGCGGACGCGTTCGCGGGGGGCTTTACGGAGAAGTGCCGAGACTGGATCGGCTCGATGGGAATGGCAATCTGCCGTCCGCGGTCGACTTCCGGGAGGTATACGCGACGGTACTTCAGCGCTGGTGGGGGCTGAATCCGCAGCCGGTGCTCGGTGGTGCGTTCAAACCGTTGGATGTGTTGCGGGTTTGAGGTGTTGGCGCGGAGCGTTTGAGCTGTTGGATGTGCTGTGGGTTTGAGGCGCTGGCGTGGTGCATTGATCGGTTGTGTGCGCTGTGAGCCTGACGCACCGACGCGTTACTGCGACGCACTGAGTGCCGAGCGGGGGCGAGACGGGGGTGGTTTTGCCGCCCGCTCGCTCGATCCGCGAATCGCTAAGGCGATGTCGCGGATCTCTGGGGGAGGGGATGCGATAGAGCGGCTTTTTGGCTCAGCGCGCGCGCCAGGCGCGCCAGAATTTGCGCAGCGGCGTGAGGTCAATGCGTTGATGCAGGACTTGATAATCGCTGGCGGCGACTTCGTCCATCAGTGCCAGTTGCAGCGCGGCGAGTGCGAGTAGCGGCTTTTGCTTGCGACGGTCCTGTTTGGGGATGGCCGCGGCCGCTTCGGTAATGGCCTGACGCGCGCGGGCGTGTTGGAACTTCATGAGTTCTACGAACGCGGGCGAGTACTTGCCGTTTTGCAGATCGGCGGCGGTGACACCGAAGCGTTGCAACTCGTCGATGGGGAAGTAGACGTAGCCGGCTCGGGCGTCGACACCTGCGTCGGTGACGCGGCGGCCGAGCGTGATGGCGCGGCCCAGGGCGCGGGCGAGGGCCGGGGTTTGCGGGTTGTCGAAGCCGTAGACGTGCGAGACGAGTTCGGCGGGCGCACCGCCGGCGGCGTCGCAATAATGCGAGAGGCCGGCGAAGTCGAGATAGCGCATCTGGGAGAGATCCATCTCGGCGCCATGCAGGACGGCTTCGAATGCGGCGCGTGTGATGCCACTATTTTTGATGACCGGAACAAGCGCGCGGCTCACGGGGTGCGCCGGGGTGCCGGCGAAGAGTCGCGTGAGTTCCTGACGCCACCAGTCGAGTTTTGCGTGAGCGACGCCGGGGTCATGAACGGCGGCGTGGATATCGGCGATTTCCTGGCAGAAGGCGTGAGCGGCGTAGGCGTCGTCGCGTTTGGACGGCGGCAGTTGGAGCAGCGCGTAATAGAGCGCTGAGCCGGGCGGGCCTGCTTTCTGGCGGCAGTACTCGTTGGCGTGCGCGGGGCTGACTTGGGTGCCGGATGAGTCGTCGGCGGTCTCGTGGGGTTGCATGCGAATGGGGTATCGGTTTGGTCAGGTGCCCGGACGTCGGTACGCGGGCGCGCAGCCTGGGCAAATGCCATGAATTGGTGCGAATTCTAGCATTGCGGACTTGTGGGGCGGGGGAGAGGGTGCCGACGTCGCTGGAGATTGCCGGCCAAATTCACATCGTGTAGAATCCTCGCCTGCTTTGACGCATGCAGCGGGGCGGTGCCAAGTCGCTCCTTTTCATGTCCGACAGGACGAGCGCATGTTGTCGACCCGATGCCGGGATGTTGTCTCCTCACAAAGGTGACGACGCCCACGGGCTGCGAGGATGGCGAAATTGGTAGACGCACCAGGTTTAGGTCCTGACGCCCGCAAGGGTGTAGGGGTTCGAGTCCCCTTCCTCGCACCAACTCCCCGTTTTGGCATCGGTTACGTAGGTCTCACTTCTTCCCGCAAAAACGCGCAAACGCTCGCCGAATAAGGCGGGGCGGGGTTTTTGCGTCGATTCTGATTGTTCCCCACTTGCTCCAAAACTCACCTCTTCGCACCTAAAATCGTGCCGGGTCCCCCATTTTTTACCCGAGGTTTCCCCACGAAATGGCATCAATTCAAAAGGTGGCGAAGGGCTGGCGCGTGCAAGTGATGGTTGATGGCCAGCGAGATAGCAGGACGTTCGATACAAAGGCGGCAGCGATGGCATGGAGCGCGCAACGAGAGACGGAGTTGCGGTCGATTGCTAATGGCTCAGGGAGTAAGACGCTGACAGTTGGGGATGTGCTCAAGGAATATGAGCTGAAGGTGAGTCCGACTAAGCGCGGGGCGCGGTGGGAGAAGTTGCGGCTGCCGTTGATTGGGAGCAGGGTGATTGGCGGGCGGAAGTTCGGGGATATCAAGCTGGCGGATCTGCGGCCTGGTCACATAGCAGCTTGGCGGGATGCGCGGATGCGGGAGGTATCGGGGGCGTCGACGTCACGAGAAATGTCGCTGATGTCGCATGCGTTTCTGGTGGCCCGGAAGGAGTGGGGCTGGCTGGTGACGAATCCGATGGCGGAAGTGAAGCGGCCGCCAGATCCACCTGGGCGCGAGCGCTTGATTTCGCAGGAGGAAATCGACTCGTTGCTTACGAGCATGGGGTACGAAGAGGGGCTTCCGATAGAAAAGCCGATGCAGCGAGTGGCAGTCGCCTTTCTTTTCGCGATAGAGACGGCGATGCGCTCTAGCGAAATTTTGAACCTCACCGCCTCGTCAGTGAATTACCAAGGTAAGTTCGCCCGGCTGCCAATGACGAAGAACGGTACAGCGCGCAATGTGCCTCTGTCTTCACGCGCCATTAAGCTATTAAAGATGCTTCCGGCTGTGACAAAAGGCGAATCGCTATTCGCCTTGTCCGCATCAAGCCGCGATGCTTTGTTCCGAAAGGCGCGCGACAGATCGCAGATCCCCGACGTGACGTTTCACGATACTCGCCACGAAGCTATCACCCGTCTAGCAAAGAAGTTACAACCATTAGACTTGGCCAGAATGACCGGCCACAGGAACATCTCTGAGCTTATGACCTACTACAATGCGACCGCAACAGATATAGCAGGGCGTCTCGGTTAATTGCTGCGGAGATACTGAACGTGCAGCATTTACTCCCGAACCCGCAATTCCATCATATCTATGATTAGCAATATTGCCCGTCGATAATGTCATGGTGACGGGCCTTGCGTTCTCTCGGGCATTGGTCGAGAGCGTCCGCTTTCGACCTGTTGCCGTCATTTGAGGTGTCGGACAGGAAACGACCGTTCTCAAGCGAGTATCCGTCATTGAGACTAATTACAGCCGTCCAATCATCAACATGTGGTGGGTCAGCTGCGCACGACCCGCGACGTAGCTGCCATTTGGAGCGCCGGGTGAGTCCGGCGCACGGTGTGACCCGCCCCTTCAGTAGGATCCATGGGTTTCTAGCAAAGTCCTTGGCTTGAGCGAACCGCCGCGCGCGAATCCAGCACGCTCAGCAAGTGCGACGAAGACCAGCTGGCGTTGGCCTTAAGCAGGCTGATCGCCTGAGTGTCGCCGCGTGCAGCTTGGCAGACCACGGATCCAATATCCGTAAAATTGCCGGGGGGAAGCGGGGAACGCGCTTGCTGCCGTAGCGGAATGTTCCGCCAGAGGTGTTCTATGACCGCAAGCTCTTTCTCGTTCCCGCGGATCAGCACATAACTGGAAGCCAAGTCCAGCCATGCTACCAGTATCGCTTCACCGAGCCTGCGGTTTCTGCCGTAGACCGAAGCGTGCGCTGCCTTGGCAAAGAGCTCTGCGGCCTGAGCTGCATCGAATCGCGCAGCATCCGGTTGTGCCCAGGCCGCGAACGCGCGCAACAGCACCGGAAGGGCCTTGTTGAGCATATAGACCTGCGTGCGCTCCCCGGGATCCCAGCCCGGCCGCTCGAATTGGCACAGCTTGAGCATGAGGTTTTCAGGCAGGCATGCAAGATCGAGCCGGCCCGCATGCTCCCCCAGTGCCTCAAAAACGCACGCAGCTGTCTCGAGAGTGGGCTGAATCAGTGGGTCCTGAGTGCCCTGTTCCCCGAGCGGCGTCTGGTTCAGTACCTCCAACAGTACGCTGACCGAAATCAGGGCGCGGGTTGCTTCCTGCTCCCAAGTGGTCGGCTGACGCGACGCGACATAGGGAGAGGAAAGAAACCTGATGCGCTGCTTCAGAGGAGCGCCGACGACGATCGCTGCTTCTCTCCCTGCGGGTTTTTTTAGTAATCTGTCCGTTCTAAGCAGCAGCTTTGCCAATAGCGTAACGTTACTGGCAATGGCGTTGTTATCTAGGCTGCCGGCCCTGGCGGCTTCCTCTTCGGACATGTCCTCGCAAAGATGCAGGTTTATCGAGATGTACCGGATCGCCGCCCGCAGCAGCGATCGGGTATCACTGCCGGCTCGAAGTTCGCAGACAAGTTCTCCGAGATGGCGCGGATCGCGCCAGAAGGCCCGGGTGACGTTGTCGATCTGGGCGTCCGTCAGCTCAGCCTGCGGCCATTGTGTGGCAAGCGATGACAAGAGCTGCTGCATGGCCGTTTGAAATCGTTCTCGCGGCATGTACGACAGGATCTGGGCGGCGAGGTACGACCGCAGCCACGCAGAGTCAGTATCGGAAATGTCGGCCTTTCGCAGCCACTCTGAGGCCGTAGCAAGCGCAGTCGAACCGGCGCTTCGCTGCGTTGTGGCGAGCATGCTGGCCAGACCCAGCGCGCGAAATGGCGCAAGGCGTGAGCGTGCCAGCCGCAACGATAGCGCTGCCGCATCTGCGCCCATGCCCAGCTCCTCGCGAAGCACCTTGAGCAGCCACGGCGCGCCGTCCGGGAGCAGGCCAGAATGCCAGAGAGGAGCATAAACATCCTCGCGAAAGCGGAACAGTGTGATCCTGAACAGAAAGCAGGTACCGTACCCCCCCCTGGCATCCGCTCCCCATTGTTCGAGGGCCGTCGTAGCTAGCTCCATTAAGTCCGCGTCGAGCTTTTCCCGCGTGAAGACGAGCTCAGCCAATCCCGTTTGTGTGACAGGACTACGTCGGCTATCCGGATAGCTGATGCAAGATAGCAGTAGGATCGCCGCCATCCTGCGGCCAGAGATCCTTGCAGCCCACATGCCGCCGAGCTTGCCGATATCGCCCTGACCATGCGCATGGGCCCCGAGGATCCCCAGTCCTTCCAGCACAAGCCGGAGTTCGGCGAGTGGGATGTCAGCTCTCCTTCGTTTTGCGAGCAATGTAGCTAGGCGGTTTCCGTCGACCGTTACATGACCGTCGATGAGGCGCAGAAGCCGGCGAATGCGCATCGGCGGGACTCCATCGGCGAAGGTTTGCAGGCTGTTGTGCGAGACGCCCGAGCGCCCGAGCAATACTTTCTGGCTGGAGCGGTGCGCCTGCCGTCGTCGTCGACCTAGGCAGTCTGGCGTATCCAGATCTCGTTTTCTTCCGGTGCGGTATCGGCGGATGAGTTGGTTGACGACGTAACGCAGTTGGGATTCTTGGAACTCAACTGTCTTCGGGTGGCGCCCTCTGTCAAGCAAGAATGCGAGCGCACATTTCACCGCATAACTGTTGAGTCCGGAACGGTCAAATGCCCGCATAGCGTGTGCCCCACTCCATGTTTGTATCAAGCGCTACGTTCATCACGCAGTCGAATCCAGCCGCGAGTCCTTCCACATATCTGGTTACCTTTGCGGCAACATCCGGTTCGAGTTGGGCGATGCACAGCGGCCAGTTCACTGCCAGATTGTTGATGCTGTTCGACAACATATGGACCCGGGGCGCACCGTCGTGCGGGTAAACGACGATATGACGGTCATGGAACGCCTGCTCCTGCCCTCGGAGTACATTGACGACACGCAGCGCCGGGTTGATCACGGAGCTGGCTTGATCCAGCAGTAGCTCTAGGCGCCGCCGGTTATCTGCTTCGCCAGTGCGCTCGCCAGTGTCCGGATGCCATATGCCCCAGCTCGTCACGACCGTGACGTGTACCGACCTGTCGTCCAGCCGCAGCACGAGACGCGAGAGTGCGTCAGCACCGAAGAACGGATCTGCAATCAGTGCACGCCGGATGCTGCTGCCATTGAGTTCATGTCTCAAGTATTCGATGACAGCCAACTGATTATCGATACCCCGGTCGAACCACCGGTCTGCAGAAGGAGGAGGCACCTCGATGGCGGCCTTCTGGCGGGCATGTGTCTCGTAGGTGGTGGCGTGTGACGAAGACTGTGAATGGATGGTGTTGCGGTATGTCGATTTTGAGTACACTTTGCTCGCCCGTGGACCGAGCCCTTGGGATGCTGCCCGTCGCGACAGGTCGTCTTGGATGTTCACTTGGCGCTCGTGGATCTGCATGGAAACATTGATTTGCCAGAGCCATGAACATTCGTCGCGGTGCAGTAGCGCACCTTGGTCGTCAAACACCTCAAACAAGGTTCGGGTCAGCGTCTCGTCGACGTACACCGGAGCGGAAGCGGACTGGCCACTGTGCATGGGCATGAGCTGGTCCGCTAGGACTTCGCTCAGGTGATTGGTGGCCCTAATCCGCACGAAGCCGGGGCGATCTACCTGTTCGCAAAGACGGATTGCCACGAGCGCAGATTGCCCGGGGGCTGGAGTGAGCAGTTGGCGTTGCAGTCGAAAGGGCACAGGCCCGTCAAACCACGACTGCGGCGAGAATGTCTCGAAGGCACCTATTCTTCCCGCATACTGACTGGTAAACAGCATGCCGTGTTGCGCCTCCAGCCATTTTAAGAGCGACGCACTAAGCAATGGTGAGTCAGCATCGAGCGTTGTATAAGCGACCGTTACCTCAAGCTGCGACTGTCCGAGCGCGCTCTGCCCGTTGACATGTCGACTGGCGAGTATGGGCCACTTAAGCGCGGGGCCCTGCGGTAACAAGGACGTGTCGATCGTGCCGTTATTTAAAGCGACAAGGAACCGTTCACCGGTCGTTGAATCAACAACTGCTTCATAGACGCGCAGTCTGTCTGTTCCGGTATCGACAAGCGGCGCGGGGGGGGGGGTAACCACACGTCGCGACGGGTGGGGACCACACAGCCATATGCTAGTGGTGACCCCTCGACGTCCAGTGTCGCAAGCCATACCCACATGTTCGGTGCGCTGTCAGCGGTGCCTACCGCAGCCGCGCGGGGCTCAGTGTTTTTGTCAAGCATCGGTAAGGTCCTGCACAACGCGGTATCGGCTCTGTCGAGAGGCAACGGGGATGTTCTAGATTGACCGGGGGCATGATACGACCATCACAGGCGCTCGGGTAGTATGCGGATCCACCGGTAAGCTGTTTGCTATTACTCGTCGCTGTACTCGCGACGAACGAAACGGCTTGCAGACGGAACGACGGTTAAACTCCAACGTTCATGCACCTGAAACGTCGTAGCGGCCGTGCATCGAAGTAAAGCAGCCGCTCCACTGACAGGTTTCCCGATTCGCTGAACGGCGGATTGTGGCCGATTTCCGCCAGTAGCAACGGACTGCTTACGACCCACAAGGGACGGTCGGTTTTCCCCGAAGCGGACACTGAGAATGGTGGGTTAAAGTCAGTATCCAGCTACACCAAATAGCTGCTGCGCCATGTTATGAGGACCTACCACGTTGATCCCTGTTCCTATGGTTCTATCGCTGTGATGCACTAGTAGGTCAATCGCTTTATCAAGAATCTTCGTGTCTTCTTCTTGCAGGTGTGCTTGGTACCAGCGCATGGATAGGCCCGCTACTATGTCGGATAGCTGAATTCCAGTGCTATCTGGTGACGCTTTAAAGAACAAATCAGCAATTCTATGGAAGCTGTAGTCCGAGTATGGCATCTTGAACTTTGCGGGGTCTACCTTGGCGCTTTCAGCTTGAAATTTTGCCTCAGTAATGATTTCATCAAAGTGGGCTTGCTCATCATGAAATATTCGGCATCCTTCCAATTTTCCAGATAAATGAAGATTCATTCGGGCATAGATGTTGGTGAAGGATGAGAAGTTTGGAAGCAGCCAAACCTCTTGATTACGCTTGCCGATGTCTGGGAGAGGCAAGAACCGTCGATGGGCTTTGTCCCCTTCCTGCTCAATCATGATACGGAAGTCGTCTTTGCTTTCTTCAATCTGCGAGGCAATACCTTGAGCAACTTCGTGGGAATGTTGGCTTACACAGATTTTGAGAAGATCGAAGTAGGCCCCAATCTTTTCATTTGATGGGTTGTTCATACACTGAACGAACTCATAAATCACATCGTTTGGAACTCGGTAATAGACGTAGTCCGCAAAGATATTTTTCATCCAAACGGTATCTTGCGATTCCTCGGTGTTGAAGTATGGAGGCCAGATGAAGCCGTTGGTGATACTCACGGCGAGCTGGTACTTCTTGTCCACAACTTCAACGAAAAACGGGAAATTGTTTCTCACCAACAGATCAACAGCGTCAAGAGCAAAGTCAGGTTTTCGCTTCAGAATCTTGCTGAGTTTGAGTTCGGTGGCCTGAACCTTATGCTTCGCCCTCAGAGCAGCAAGCTCTTCAGTAAGGCTGCACTCGTCGGCAATCCCCACTGCCGCCAAGCTAAAGACGGCTTGTCCGCCGAAGTCAAGATCTGCACTGGTTCGTGCGAGATCTCCGGTGTTGCCACTCTCGTCTATGTAGAAATCCATACTCTCCCCGTTACCGCGATCAATTACGAATAGATGTTTTCAAGAAAATTGTTCAGCGCTCTCTCATCCAGAAGCCAAATTTTGGATGTTATCAAACTAATTAGTAAAACTAAAGGATGTAATATCCGCTTGAGAACTGACGATTTTCCTTGGTTGTGCACGATGCCTGATAGTCGCCGATTTTCGCTGCATCTTCGACCACCCCCTTCTGGCTGATGGCGGTAATCTCTGACGCTAGTTCCACACTCATGGGCTGTGGCGGCCGATTCGAATGTCCCAAACTGAATCGGCCGTTCTGAGTTAACTCAAGCTGCGTGGGCGGCCGACTGCCGTCTTACGGTGCGAGTCGACCCAACGAATAACCTCGATCGCTTTCCACAAGGGTTGTCCCGTGGCTCTGCTGACGCACGTATTTGTGCCATTTCTTGATTTCGCCCGAGCTGAAGGAAGTCGAATCGGGGCCGGAAAGTCCGGGAGTGTGACAACCCTTTCAAGCACGACAGCCGGGGAGCGTTGAAGGTAAGCTGCGATTGCTTTCGCATTCCAGAGCTGGACTGACAGCGGTAGTACCGGTGCGAGTCGTTCGGACAATGACTGGGCGAGGCGTTCTAGGAGAAAAATGCTGTCAATTTCAGGGGCCCGTTGCTGAGTCTCATCCATTCGCGTTCTCCCGCGTAGCCAGCCAAAAACACCCCAGATCCTGATTCCAAAAGATCTGGCATTGATCCAGGCTTGCGCCGACCTCTTGCGCAGCCTCAAAAGCGAGCACGATGGCCCTTGGGGCGTTGTCACTGAGAATGTGATCGATCGGATGGCGTTCCGGGATAACGATTCCTCGGCTCGTCCAATAGCGCTTCTCGTTCATCTTGTGTTCCGCGAAATCCTTTGTCAGATACTTGCCGAGGTATGCAGCCAGCTTGTGGCGCAGACCTTTTTGACGAAACGGGTTTCGGACATCGACGTTTCCGTTATCTGTGCCGACGATGGATTGCCAGATGGAGCGAAGTACACGATAGTTTTGCCGTCCCTTTACCGCGACGTGAATGTGCCACGCGCCACGCTTCTGACGTTCTGATACCGCAACGTACTGGAAGTCCTGAAATTTGCCTAAGCGACGACGTAAGGCGTCGAAGTCTCGTTTCAGACGTTCGCGGTCCTGCATGTTCTCTCGGTACGTCAACGTAATCATGCGATCCGCGGCGATTGCCTTACAACGCAATCTGACTTGTTGTTTCGCTCGTTTGGCCGCGGCGATTTGGTTATCTTCCGAATTTTCAGATTCGCCGCGCTTGGCTTTTGGGAGGGTGTGAAGCTGCTGAGCGCCCATGTAGCGGTCGAATCGGGTGGCTGTGACCTCCACCTGGCCGTCCCCGAAGTTGCGTCCTCGGATGAGCCACTCTCGCCGGAAGGCGGCATCGTTCCCTAGAATTGGTTCCTGCATGGCAGCTCCTTTGTCATGCTTCATCGCGGAAAGTGTTGGCCCCGGTGCCCCGCATCGGGGCTTTTTTCGTCCGGGCGTATGTGTTGCTGTCGCTTCTCAGTGGGGCTTTGCTTCCTCCTTGTCCGTTAAGTGTTACTGGTATAAATCTAGGGCGCGCTTCGCGCGCCCCCGCCGTCCTCGACCCTGCGGGCGGCGGCGGTCGCGCGAAGCGTCAGGCTTTTTTCGATCCGCGCCACTTTGTGAGCGGGGGCAGAAAGACGGTTTTCAATGAGAGGAGGTGTGGTCGGCGGCGGCGCTTCGGCGGGCGTTTGGGGTGCTACCCGCTGCTCGGTCGCGCGGGCCGCGCTGAGTCGCGCGTCAACGGCCCGGACGTTGCAGGTGCGTCCGTGGGCATCCCTGGCTTCGGCATCGGCGCCGACACTCCCGACGCTAGACGTCCTGACGCGCTCTACCTGGAGGACGAGAAGGATCTCGGTGTTCGACGCCGTATCAGCGTGGCTATCAAGAAATCGCGGCAGGAAAGACAGTCCCGTGTTGTTGTCGGATGCCTTGTTGGTTGTCAGTCCGCCAATGAGGATGATGTCGCCATCCTGTGAACTGATTTCGGTGCTTACTTCCCGGGTGTTCAGCGTTGGTGACTTGTTGACGCCCGTCGTCGTTTTCACGAAATCGCTGATTTGCTGCGAGACATGCAGATCGATAACGCAATCCTTCACGGTCGGGCTCAACTCGAAGATGACGCCGGACGAGTGGTATTCGACCGATTGAACCGGTTCGCCACCGCCGCGAGGGTAGGAGACGGATTTCAACACGGGGACTTTCTGCCCCACGGTGAGCTTTCCACGCGAGCCGGATCGAATACGCAGGTTCGGGCTGTTGATGACCTGAAATCGCGTGTCTTTCGATAGTGCCGAGAACACCGTGTCGAGATCTCCGGCTGTGATGCGCACCGAGTTGCTTAGCCTCTCGCCTGTCACCTGTATGGATAGCCCTAAGCCTTTGGATAGCAGCTCCAGAGCGAGCTGAAACGCTGAACCATGTTCGCTGCTTTGGGTGACCTCGTAAGCCGTTGCTCGCACAGCGACTTCACCGACCGGCGTATCGACGCGCGGTAGTAAGTCCTGGAGCGTCAGAATTTCGGCTTGCGTTCCCCGGAAAACGAGCGTGTCGCCTTTCTGGTCGATGAGCATCGCCGCAGACCCGTCGGGAATATTGCCGCCTGCTCGTCCATCAGGTGGGGCGGGGACTTCTCGGTTCACGGTGAACTGTCCTCGAAACACTGGCCTGACGAGATTGGCGAGATAGGCTGTATCTCGATATTGGGGGCGATAGACGTAGGTGGATTGCGGTTCCGCGTCTATGTCAGTGCTTGATCGCTTGAATACGAAGTCGACACCCTGGTGTCTTTCGATACCGAACCCGAGCGAGTCAAGAAATGCGATCAGGAACGCACGTAAGTCGCCGCGTCTCGTATCAAATCGCATCGAGACCATCCGCTGGTCATCGAGCACTTCGGGGGAAAGGACGTAAGGCGTCTTGATGGCTTCCCCATAGAGCAACGAGACGAGCTGCGCCACATTGACGAACTGGAAGTCGAATTTCCCGGATGAGGTGCGTAGGCTAGATTGAGGCGACGGGATACCTTCGGTGGTCCAATCGGGCGAGCGGGGGTGCTCGATGCTGTCCCGAATCGCTGGGCCGTCATCGTGAAGGGCTGGCCCTCGGTAATCAATGGGGGCGGACACGATGCGAGGTTCGTCCGCGAATGACTGGGTTGCTGCGATCAACATCGCGCCTGCTATGAGGGGCTTCATCGCGTTTCTCCGAAGAACCGAGAAACGGGCTTTTGACCCGACCACGCGGTGACCTGTTGACCGTCGACCTCACCAATGATCGCAAGGCCGCGATTGCGAAATGCTGACGGTGGCTCGATGCGTAAGCGACCCGTGTTGTCGCTCAACACGACATAACGCTTTCCTGTGATCGAGTATTGCCCCACCACACGCCATCTATCGCTGAACGTCGGAATTCGGGGCGCGAGATCGGATTGTGCATTGGCGGGAGCAAGTGAATGCCTGTTCGATTCGACCGCGCTGGACGATGAGCCCGCAGCCGGTTCAGGATGAAAGAACCTCCAGAGAAATACCCCAACGCCGATCCAGCAGCCCACGAAAAACACGGCTGTCATCCACAGCTTGGGATTGCGCAGCATGTTCTGCCGTGAGTCGATGGCGCGTTCTTTCCCTTTACCGCCCGCATACGATTGATATAGCGGAAAAATGGCTTTGTCGTATGTTGTGGTCGTGGTCCCAAGTCGCGCCGCTTTGGTAATCCGGCCGCCACCGAACATCTCGACGCGATAGCGATTGCCCAGCCCCAATTCCTTGAGCTTCTTCGTGACGAACGTGACTTCGATCACCGAGCGCAACTGCCGGTGGAGATCCGTGATCGACTGGATCATCAACGCGACGTCGCAAGACAGACCGGTTTCCGGATGTACGTAATGTCGATGCATCCGGAAGAAGCGCATGTGCTCGGGGCTGATCTTGTGCGAGACGGACCAGAACTCCCACGCCTCATCGATCGCGACAAGGTCGCCCGCCTTGACGAGCGAATCAACGTCCGGCTTCGTTTCATCGGGGAAGAAGCCGCTTTTGACGACGTCCGCGTTGGAGATCGAAATCACCGCGCCGAGGTTCGTCGGGTCTGCTTTCTTCACGTCCATGCAGTAGGCGTGAATGGCGTCTGAGTTGATGCCGTCGATATTGGTCACCACACGTCGACCGGCCAAAACCGCAGGCACGATGACGCTGCTAACGACCTCATAGCTCTTACCCGATCCCATCAAGCCTGTGTATGCGTTGATTGCCATGACGCTCACCCAATGACCGGCAGACGCCGGATGAGAAAGCGCGCTGCCATGGCGCTGACGATCATGGGCGCACCTTGTGAGACGGCAAAAAGGTCGAGCCAATACCAGACCCCGGTAGGGATGCCCGAGAAGGCCTCGTTAAGCTTGGCTACCTGTGGGAAAAAATTGCTCGATTTGAGGGCGACGACGAATTCGGTGACGACGTACCAGAGTGCGAAGAACGTCGCCCACTTGACCACCGACGCGCGGAACATAAAACCCAGAGCGGCGTTAAGGACGCTCGCGATAATGGCAAACAGTGGCATAGGGGCCTCAGGCAGAAAGAACGATCAGAAGCGCCATGACGGCGAAGGCGGCGATCATCACCTGGCGAAGCTGTGGCCCAATGCGCTCGGCAATCTCGCAGTGGGCGTCGATGGGAATGGCGTGATCGAAGACCTGTAGCGTTGTGCGTGGGCAGGAAGCGCCATGCGAGGGCATCGTCCAGGCGGTGAAGTCGGACGTCAGTCCCAAGATCGGATCGATGATCATCTTCGCGGTGGGCGTTTCTTCCAATTCGGGCTTATCCACTTCGGGGGCGCCACCTAGATCCATATCGACCTTGACCCGGTTGCCGATATCGACAGTCGGGCGGTTGACGACATTCACGTTCTGGACGCCCTCGGTGTTCTTGTTGCGGTCGGAGCCGGGCTCGCCCTCTTCGTCGGGATCGCGTGCGGTGTTCGGATCTATTTCCGGATCGGGTTTTGGTGTGACGCGGGGATCTGTTTCGGGATCGACCTGCGGACTCGGGTCTTCGCGAGGGCGGATGCGAGGGGAGATCGGCACCGTCTTGATGTCCGGCGGATTGGCGGGCTCGAACACGTCACCGATGTGCGGTACTTCCTTGGGATTCTCTTTGACCCATATCACCACGTCCTCTTCGGTGACGGGCTCCGAGTCGCGATAGGGGAGCCCCGCATAGTCGGGTGCTTCTGCCGCCTGCCGCCACGATTCATCGACGATGTCGGCGAGCGTGCTGGGGCTTATCGGCATTCTCAGTAGTTCGCGATTCATGTCGGCGCGCGCAGCATCCAGATCGGGGTAGATCGATTCCGTGGTCATCCGGTTGAGCCCGTAGAAGGCGTCGCGGGTGATGTCGAACACAGCGGGGTTCAGTTCGAGCGTTACCCATTCATGCGGCGCGGGACAAAACGGCGGGGCGTCGGCGTAGCAGGTCCGGTGTTTGTTTGTCCACATGCGCTCAGCAAAGCCTGCGAACTCGCCGTAGTGATCGAACGTCTCGATGATTTTCAGTTGCGGATCTTTATCGCCTGGCTGGAACAACCAACGTGTGCGCAGTGCCTCCAACTCAGAAATCGACGTAAAGGGGATACGAATCCCATATTCCGGATAGGACAGGGCGATGCCGGTGGACTCTTGCGGCAATAGCGGAAATTCGTGACATGCGACTCGGGTATGCGTGGGTGAGCACCCTTCGGTTCGATAGACGTGCGCGCCGAGGCGTCTGAGCATTTCGAAGAGCGGCTCGTCAGCGGGTGAAGTCGTGAAGTCGGGGTAGGACGGTAAGGTGACGGGTTCCTTTCGAGGAAGCTTGCTCAGGAGCGCAACGGAACCGTCATACGTCTGCCCGATAGCGACCTCAGCGTCGCCCAACGTTGCGATCAATTGGCTACCTGCGCCAACAATACCGAGCCCCGCGAGGATCGTCAGCCAGACGGGGGCGCCAGCGAGGGATAGGCCAATGCCTGCGCCCGTTGAGACGACGTTCAGCGCTGTGCTCGATGACGAGATCGCTTCTAGCGTTGCGATAACGCGAGCGTCGTTGGCCGCGAAACCTCGGGACGCCGCAATGCGTGTGATGACGCCAGCGATGGCGCGATTCATGGCGAAGTTCGCGACGGGAAGCGCTTGCGGTATTGCCGGCTGTTGTGCGAGGAGGGCGAGTAGCGCTAAGGCCACCATCGTTCGCTTCATCGTTACCCCCGCAGACCTTGGACTACCGCCCATCCGCATACGACTCCCCAGGCGAAGAAAGAGAGATCCCAAAGTTCTTGCGTCGGCATGGTGTTCTCCAGCGAGTTATGCGGTGCACCGTGCTATGTGGCCGAGCGCTCGACACGCGCGATGGAGCGCTCGGGCATGCTTAACGATTAGCCTTTGATAACGCCGAGCACGATCCTGGCGCCGCGTAAGGTGGCGTACACGGTGACCAGCGACAGGGCGACAGCAAGGATTGCGGTGACGGTCGAGCCCATGTTGATGCCCGAGGTCAGCGACGAAAAATCAGGGCCGGAGCTGGCCTCTGCTTTGGCCAGGCACGACGCCGTACCCAATGTCATGCCGAGGCTCGCTCGCGTGACAATCGAGCGAAGGTGTTGAAGTGCTTCTTTCATGGTTACTGACTCCGATTGAGATGCCGGGATGCGCCCGGCGCGCTGGCTCAACCTCGGCGGACGAAGCCGAGGATTGCGCCCACATGGGCACTCACGAACCAAAGACCGACGACGGTTGTGAGTGCCAATGTCCAGAAAGCGCCCGACTGAACGTAGTCGTGTGGTGGCGGAGGTTCGTTGGCAGCAACTAAGTAGGCCTGTGTCGTCCCCAATTTGAGACGTGTGCTGCCAGAGCTAGGGCACAGTTGAGAGTCGAGTTCGGAAACGAGTTCGTGAGGAATTTGTGGGCGGCAAATCAGGACGCTTCTCACCGAGCCGACCGGCATCATGATTCCCCGCAGAGAACGTCATGAGCGGTAAGGCGGGTGTCGCGCCAGTGAATACCTGCTGCCCGGATCTCGACGATGGCTTTCACTAACGCGTCCAGATCCTTGGTGATCGCGATGATCGGCGCACTCGCGTCAACATATTTGCGTAGTCCTTCTCGAGAATAGGCTCCGAAGACACTTGCTCCCGTGTCCCCGTCAAACTCGGGCTCAGAGGATTCGACGATGTAAAACACGTCGAGTGAGGATTGGCCGCAGCGCTTTACGTCTTTCATGGTCGCTCCCATCAACGTACTTCGTCGACGCGAGGCCGGACTGATTTCCGATAGGTGACGTGAACGTTGCAGGCAAATGGAGTGCTGGCGAGATGGATCGCGTATACGCGCTTACGAGACGGGAGGTGAACTGCCTTCTTGTGGATGGTCGTCGCGTCTGATGTGTCGGTGAGACTGCGGCGGGAATGCAGCGACAAGATTGGTCGAATCATTACAACCCCCATGTGCGTCGCTGTGAGAAAGCGACGAAGTGAAAAAGCTGGCGGGGGGCCGGATTCCGTTGTGAAGGACTACGAGAACTGAGCGGTTGATGACGCGCAGGACGTCACTGGGACGCTTTAGGCGCGACCGCTTTGGCAGAAGCGGCGAAAGGTAGGAGCGATACAATTCGAGGGACAAGCGAGCCGTCCATCGATTGCGACATTGCGAACTCGGCGATGTAGTCACCTTTTTCGGTGTCTTTCAGCGAGTTGGGGAGTGTGACCGTGCCTACAACGGTGTCCTCGCCTTCGCTGGTTGTTTGCCAGAGGATGCACTGTGCAGTCCGCATGTCGTATGGGCGCCCCGTCTTGGAAGAGACGCCCTCACGGCGGATGACATTTACGATCGTGAGCTTTTGCTTGCTGGTCATGTGAATCCTCCATTCCGTCGTAAGAAATTTTCCGATTCGTAAAACCTGTACGAATGATATTGGGGATCCCGGCCTCGTGGTTTGGGAATGTTCCGACATGCGCGAAAGAATCATGGAGATCATCGATGCGGTCGTCCCGACCCATCGCAGATTCAAGGCTTTGGAAGAAATGAGCGGGGTGCGAGCGCAGACTTGGCGAAGCATCTACGAGGGGCGTCAGCGCGCAACGGAGGAAGCGATTCTTGCGCTCTGCAAGCTCTGGCCTAAGTACGCGTATTGGTTAGGGACGGGGATGACGGACGAAGATCACGGACATTCGTCGCCGGTGTTGGAACGCGTGGAGCGTGATCGGAAGACGTTGCGGAGTTCGCCGGAGCTTCGATTAAAGTGACGGCGGCGAAGGGGAGCAGGCTGACGGCTATTCTGAGTGCTTGCGAGGGATTTGGCGTGCGGGGGGCCAATTGGGTGAGTGGGAGCTTACGTCGTTACAGCTTTTTGCGACAACAAGTAATTCACATCCTCGTCAAGCTTATGACATAGGTCGTATACCTCGGTCGAGATGTCACACATCTGATCGAAATAGGCCTCGTTGAAGTTGTCGGGAATCATGTTGAATCGCTGATTTGCTCCGACCATCGAGAGTGCGACGAGCCGTTCAGACAATTCGTTAAGGCGGTCTAATGTGTCGCGGGAGGGAGTGTTGATGCGTTGGGGCCAAGTCATGCAGGGTTCCTCGTGCTAACCATTTGAGATTCCCGCCACCCGCAGCAGGCCGCAGGGGTGGGTGGGCATTGAACTGGGTTAGCAGACCGCGACGAGTATGGTTCAGCGGCACGCCCGAAGGCGTCCCAATCCAAGCCCACCCATTGATGGATGCACGAAGGACATCGCACACTAAGACCGCAGAAGCATGCGGCCGTGTGCCCATAAACTCATCTTCGGGCTGCTAAACCCGGTCACGTTTTGGGACGTGACGATAGACAGTCTATTGGCGCGTCATGTGCGTTTCAAGCCATGGAGGCCGGGATTCTACGATTTGGCGCGAGATTCGGACGTCCCCCATGATCTCTTAGGGATCATTCCTAGGCCTCGCAGTGACCAGGCTCGTTGGCATTGGCAATGCCGGCATTCGGGGCGGTATCGGTGCGGCGCGACGACAGTGCGTCAAACGCCGCTCAGTTCATTTCGAGCAGGTCGACGCAACCCATCGGATGCTCTCTGCTTACTGTCGCGAGAGCGAGATTGGCTTTTGCCACTAACTCCATAGGTTTGATGTTTTGTGCATAATGCCCATGGGTAATGCGATCCATACCTGCCCCTACAAGCTTAGCTACGGTTCTCAAGCTTGCGGCCAACGCCACACTGTCCAGTCTGGCACCGTGCAGAATGAGATTTCGCTGCCGATATAGGCGGTGAAGTGACTCTCCGATTGAGTCGCGAATCGTATGAAGCTCCGGGTGTGGATTCGCTAACAACTTTCTAACTCGCGCGACCGCCGCTTGGTCTGTGATTCCGCGCAGTTGGGGCATTGAGTTGTCAATAATCTTCCGAGCCACTATGCGTGACCGCTCTCGGTTGGTGAGCGCGTCTCGCAGAGTATCAAATTGATCGGGAAATTCGCGTTGCGCCTTGTACGACAGAGTCGTGAGTTCGGCTCTAGGGAAGGAGCACGCCACCAATGTGGCCAAATTGTCGGCGGCACTTGAGCGGTCACTCGGATCTGAAAGCAATCCTTCGATGGCACCCCATCCTCCGGCGACTGCGGCGGGAGGGGAGCTGTTTTCCAAGTGCGACAAGAGTTCTAGTGCGGCGTCGACACTAGGGCTTGAACTTGGTGTGAAAACACGTTCTTCATGGAGCAGTTCTTTGACGCCAACTCCGCGCGAATCCTCGTTCATCGATGCGGGTTCGGGGCTTCCCTTAACCCACAGCCATGGCGCATAGCTCAGGGGATTTCCTGAAGCAAGTAATGCGCGCGCAGCATATCGGTCAGCCTCGGTGCGGGCAGCTTGGGCCGCGCCAATCCTGTCGCGGGCTTGCACGCGTAACCGCATCCCGAATTGAGCTCTGATGCCTGACGTTTCGAAGCCGTTCTCGCGAAGCCATGCAGTAACTTCCGGTCCTTTCAGCCAGACCTCTGGGACACCATTGCCTGTGGTCGGTGCGGCAGTAAACGCGAGCATTACTTCAAACTCGCGAATCGGATTTGCTGCCAATTCTGTTTGCAGACTTTTGCACAGATCCTCAAGCGTGATCGGCTCGGGAGCATCCAAATAGCTCTTAATGACGCTGTGCATGTATTGTCCGGCGAAGCCTGCATCAAGAATGTGCGCAGCCACGCTCCGCGCGAACGTCTCCACAGTGAATCTACTTTTAGCGACGGCATCTCCCCAGCGACTCAAGTAGTTCGGAGACACCCGGGCAGACAGCTCACGTATTCCATAGTGAGCAGCACCATCTGCGCGGGGTACTTGACTCAACTGCTGTCGAAGAAACTGGCGCTCGTTGTCTGTGAATGCAGGATGTACACCGATGCGCTTCTGGAGTGACGACGCCATCCGCTTGATGGCACCTTCGCTAAGATGGCCATGCCTCATGGCTACGCAGGCTTCATGAAGCTCCTCCATCGCAAGAATGGCTCCGATCCCCCAAAGGGAGCGATGCCACGGCCGTCGGTCGGAAAGAAACTCAAGAAGCCTAATGGCGGCGGCATTCTCTGTTGGATTGACTGTTGATAGCATGTGATATATTATGCATGTACGGTCAGTTCAATTGGTTGACCAACAGGCTAGGTGGGGCGCGACCCGAGACGATGCAACGGCGTAAGCCGCGAATTCCGAATGGCTCAAGCCCCCGTTTATTTAAGGCCCCGCAAGTGCGGGGCCTTTTCTTTTTGGGCGCTCTCGGAACATAAGGTTCTTTCGGAGCATCTCCCTGTGTTGCTTCCTTTTCGCGTTTATCGGGGCAGAGGCTGCTCGCACTCGCCTCGCGCACCAACTCAAGCTTCAGAGTTTCCCTACGAGCGCTACGGCTTTTACATCGCAGCATATACGTTAAATGCGTTTGTGTGGAATCTGGGCGCGGAGAGAAGTGGTGCGTCGCAAATCCGGTCCTGTTAGGTAAGGGAGTTGAGCGTCAGCATCTGGGAAGTCCGTGGAAGGCGAAATGTGGAAACGAAGTTGATTTCCACTGTGCGGAATCGCGCTTGGCCTTTGGTCAGCCGATACTAGGTAATCTTGTTCACGTATCGGGTGAATACCCACCCCCTGAACGAAGGTGAGTCTTCATTGCTCCTCCACGCCACCAGCGACCATGCTTTCCGTTTCTCCAAAAGAATGACCACTTGCCCGAGATTAAGATAGCCGATAGTCGGCGATTGGCTGGAGGCATGGGTATGCACCTTTAGGGCTCTATGCGATACGAATCGATACGGTTCTAGTTCGTCCCGGCTATCCACGTGTAGGGGAGCCCGCTTCCGAATACTCTTCTTAATTTCACGGGGAGACGTCGAATTCGGCGTTTCCAACGCTCTCTTTACGTAGAAGTCCGCAATAGGATTCAATATTGCGAAAACGGCTGTAATCAAGATCGGGACGATCACGGCCAAAAATATCTCTTTCAGGCGTGAATTTCTCATCGCCGACACTTCGTTCGCAATCGCGACAATTAGCGGCGTGAGGCGTGCGGTCGACTGATCCGTAGCCTCGTTGATAACTCGGTCGACGATAGCTTGCACGTCCGAGATGCTGACGGTTTCGGCATTTTCTGAAACAGATCTTCCGGTTCTGAATGACGTCTCTATATCTTCATTTTGGAATGTTGAGTGTTCTGAAAGATTGAGCGCTGCATCTGCCAACCCTCCTGACCTTAACGCATCCATCACATCTTTGATCTCATCGAACGGATTGGACGCATGCCAGGTGCCTACAAGATCATGGACCTTTCCCAAATGCAGTCCATCCAAAATAGACGGAGGCAATAGTGATGGTGCCAGTTGCAACGCGGCAAGTGCCTTTACGGATCGTGACCAGACCGGATCTAGTTGATACGACTTGAGACCTCCAAATGATGGTATCGACGCGAGGCCTTCAATTGCCTTCAATGAGCGTGTCAGCATTGAATCGAACTTGATTGATTCCAATGCTTTAGCTAAGCGCGCGGAAGGGACCTGAAGCATCGTAGTGTCGATCATTTTCAGGGAATCCACATACGTTTGGGACAATCTGAGTTTGTCGAGAGCGTCGAATGAGGGCATGCGAGCGAGATTTAACCTCGAAGCGTCAAATATTTCCATCGATTGCATGAATCCTGGCTTTAGCCCTGTCGTATCAAGTCCTTTGAGGGAGCTTGCCCATGAAGGTTTGAGCCGAAGTGGGTCGATCGCCTTAGAGGTGCTCGTGATCGCCGCGCCCAACGTTACCGAGTGGGAGCGGTGAGAATTCTCACCGCTTTTAGGCGATGTGTTTCGTTGTTGTGTATCTAACAAATTTTCATTTACCGCGCCGGACTTTTTTTCCATTTCGTCATTTAGGAAGGACTTGAGTCTCACGTGCTCTCAACAAGTTGTTGCATATGCTGAGGCAAAATCACCCGATGTCGCATCGCGCGATTTGCAACGGCGACGCGGAACGTTGGGCTGGCGTTGAGGGGGCACCAGGGAGAAAGGCAGAGCACGGCACTAGCATCATGAAAACCACCGCTTGCTATGCGGGCTTTCTGGATCCCTCGCCCGCAACCCTATGTGCGGCTCGTCGGTGAGGCACTCGACGCGGACGACCTGTCTTTCCTTTTGGGGGCATTCCAGCAGTCATTGTGCTGGCCAATGAACCATCCGGGTCAATGCGGGTGAAAAACTGAGGGGGATGAAATCCAGATGACGCACTTCGTAGAGTGTGCAGCGGTACCGCCTTGGGCAACATCTGTGCCTCTTTAAGTTCTAACACGAACGCCCTAGTCAATCCCTCAAAATACTCGAAGAACTCGCTCCTCATAAGGCCTGAGCACGAGCCAAAACGCCGCCAAATCTGGCTAGGCGTAAGGGTGTGGGTGGCGGCTACCACTGCTTGTCCGAGCACGCTACCCACTGGTTGCTTCACATATATCCATACTACGGTGCCTTCATCAACGTGCATCGTGCGCCGACGTAATTCGACGCGCTTGGTGCCCGCGAATATTCCGTTTGCATGCCGCTCTTCGAGTGAGATCAGAACGTGTTCAGTCGAGGTCATGAGTTATACGCCCTTGCGAGAATGCGCTCCACTTGTTCGCTGGTGATTGTTTGTGTGCTCAGCAGCTTAACCGGTGTGCCGCAACCTATTTCTTTAAGAGTATCGCCTGAAACGTGAATTGGAAGAACGTTCAAGTTATCAAAAACGGTCACCGTTCTGGTTTCAGTCCTGCCAATGGTGTCAAGTTGGTCAATATCGAAGACCGAGCGGTCAAGTTCGGAATGGCCCATCACACTTCGGTCTTGGAGGTATGCCCGAACGACTCTCCCGACGGCGACGAGGGCGCCTAGGCCGCCGTGATTCTGAGATTCGTAAAAAAAGATCAGTTGCCCTGTCGAGAACTTTGATCGATTCTTCGGATGGCTGAGATAGTGCCGCTGCTGGTACAACTGCACGCGAGACTGAGGGAGTAGCGACCCCTGGGGAAGGTGCCTCAAAAGGTGCTCCGAGAACTGTCGTCGAACAGGGGTGACCACGCCCCCGCGTCCGGGTAGGCAAAATAAGCCCGGTGCGAGCAGACTTTCCAACCCGTAAAGCGATAAATGAGTGCGGTTGCCGTCCGCCGCATGAACCTCAATGTGCTGATAGATGCTCCTGAATGCTGGCGCGTTTGATGGTAGCCGAACACCACAATTTGCCATGAGGGACGCCCTCGTTTGCTCCCAGTTTGCCTGTGTGACCACACTTCGAAGGACGATTTTCTGAAGCTGCGCTTGGTTGTTACCGCCCGCTGTAAACCCGATAGAAATGGCTTCTTGCCGAATTTGGTACTGCTGGGCAGGAAAACCCAAGCGAACAAGTACAACTTGATTATGAGCGACGTCCTCGCTCAGCTTACTTAGCATTAACCGAACACAATCGGTAGCTGTCGGCGATTCCTCGTCAATCGCCATCATCGCATCGATGGAAGTTTGACCAACTTTCTGATGCCAGATGAGGTAGCCGACGACGTATCCATCGCTTCGTACGACAAATCGCCTGCAAGCTCCCCCGTGTAGGTCTACCGCGGCCCACTCGTTTAGCTGTTGGCTGTGGCCTATTTGTGACCGGGACAGGAGGCTTCTCGCTTCAGACTCGTCGTGAGGATCCACAGCACTGAGTGTCAAAACGCGATCATGTTCACTTCCGAAGGTTGTCACATCCGCCGAATGGGTTTCTTGTAACGAGAATGCGGTGGGCGAAAGAACGTCAAGGCCATATTGCGTACGGAGACTGGGGGCCGCACGCAGTATCGACATATCGCTGCTGACTAGGCCATTCAGGCGATGGAAGATCGCGGTAGCAAGATGTTTAAGGTCCGAAGTGTCGTTGACTGTCAGTGCATTTTGCTGGCTACGATCGGGGAAAACTAACTTTGCGAGGTCGGCAATAAGTTCGCTCGACTCATCGTCCGGCGGGCCAGAATACGTCGGCAGAATCGACGCAAAGTCTTGCATTGGGTCGGTTTTTCCATCAGGGCAGCTGCGTTTTAGTTCTTCAAGAATCTCGGAGCTAATAGCTAGGCTGCACGCTTGCATGCGTTCGGCTCGAAACAAGTTGGCGACATCGCTTCTGCGGTGCCTCCTTGGTCCCAAATCGAATAAGACATTCATATCTAGCAGGTAGATTGGCTTTTCAATGCCGGACAAGAAGCTAAATCCGAGAGGATTGTTCACGTCAATCCCGCTGGGGCCGAACAGTTGGGGCGATGCTAGTTCGTGGTTGCGAACCAAAATCTTCCTTCGGCGCTTGCCGCGACTCGCCCCTCCCTCATCCAATCGCTGAACATTGAAATTCTGACGTTCCCAAAAGGCATTGGACTCCGTCATATCTTCAGCAACTCGGGCCTCAATCGAAAGGTATTGCAGGTTTGAGAGGTAAATTTTCAATTCTGAGATCAAGCTTTCGGCAATACCAAGGCGACGATGTCCGGGATCAACAAATACTTGCAGCACCTTAGCTCTCGGCTGTCTTAGGTCAAACAGGACGTGGCCCGCATACACACGTTGCCTTCCCGACTCGTTGACCGCAACGAAAATGTTGCCTTTCAATGCGTACTCAAGATAAACAGAGTCGGGGTAAAACCCGAGTGATGCCTTGTCTGAGTCCGCGGCCGCAGTAACGTCTCCAACGAACGAAATTACGTCCTGAGGCCGGGTCAGTATCGAAAAAATTCCCCGAGATTTATTCATGGCTTGTGCTTTGTCTTTTGAGGCCAAAGAAATAATCACTGCTTCAAACGTGTACTTTGCAATCCAATGCGATTATGAAGCGATACAAAATTTCGCACGAGAATTTTACAGTGTTTGGCAGGGCGTTCGTTGGGCATACCAAATAGCGACAGATCATGGACCTGCGCGGTGGTGCGACGACTGGTTTGATAAGTCAGCCTAGATAGTCTGGGTTCGGTAGCGTTGCGCTGCCGATTTGGCGAATCGGTGCGGGAAGTTGGAGCGCGCAATGCTTCGCGCCTTTGACCAGGCTAGTCCAGGACGCCGGACGCCGGATGTGCGGTGGCGGCGGAGGAACATCATCCTGCCGGTGTCGATTATGCGTGCCCTACGGGAACGCTCAAATCGATACGAAGTCTTCGAGCATAGTGCCGATGTCACGATGAACCACGTTTCCGGCATTATTCGCTTCGTTGAGTCGATAGTTTTTTCACCGGCCAGTTTCGTGTTCCCTGATTGTTAATGGGCGTTGGGGTTCGTGTGCGTCTGTCGGAATCGAATCGCCGCAATCTGCGGCCAATCCCCCGCCCCCATCCACTCCCCAAAACTCTGCAACTATATTGATTACAAAGGGAAAGCGTTTCCCCTTCCTCGCACCAACTCCCCGTTTTGGCATCGGTTACGTAGGTCTCACTTCTTCGTGCAAAAACTCGCAAACGCTCGCCCATTAATCCCGATAGGGGTTTTCAACGCGAGTTTATCGCCTTCGCGGCCCAATCCGAGGGTGTCATGACGAGTCGGAAGCCGATGTGGGACATGGGATTGAGCGGGTCGGTGCCGCGTCTTGCGCTGGTGCGATATCCGCTGCAATACGTATCGCTGCAAAGAAACGAACCGCCGCGAGTCACGCGTTTCGGGGCATCGGCAGGCGTCGCTCCATCGTCGGGATCGAAACTCGCGGATGGGCCCGTCGGATCGATAACACGGTTCCGCGTCTTCGCCTGTTCCGCGAAATAGTCCGCGCGGTACCAGTCGGCGACCCATTGCCACACGTTGCCCGCCATGTCGTAGAGACCATAGCCGTTGGGCGCAAATTGTCCGACCGGGCTTGTGCCGACACGGATCTTCGGCGACTCGATCACCGGGAACGGCCGCGCAGCATCGTCCCACACGTTGGCCATCGTCTTACCCCCGGGGTGCTTTGCTTCCCCCCAGGCGTAATCGGCTTGCGTGAGGCCGCCTCTCGCCGCCACCTCCCATTGCGCTTCAGTCGGCAGACGCTTGCCCACCCAAGCAGCATATGCCTGAGCATCTGCATAAGAAACTTGCACCACCGGATGGTTAGCTTTGCCCGTCAGACTGCTGCCCGGACCGTGCGGGTGACGCCAATTCGCGCCCGGCACGAACCGCCACCACGCCGAGTAGTCGTGCAGCGACACCATGGCATCGGTGCCGACGAACACCATCGCCCCGGGAACGAGCGTCTCGGGCGCAGGCGCACGTGTGCCCGGCGGAAGTTGTACGCGCAGATCCTCCCAGCGCGGTTTGCGCTCGGCCGTCGTGACATACCCCGTCGCGTCGACGAAGCGAGCGAACTCCGCATTCGTGACATCGTGCACGTCCATCCAGAATCCGCTCGTCTTCACTTCGTGTGCAGGACGTTCGTTGCGCTGCGCCAAACGGCTGTCCGTTCCCATCAAGAAGGATTGCCCCGGAATCCACGCCATGTTCTCGGGGCCGCGCCTGCCATCGCCAACGTAAGGCGGCGTCATCGCGTCGGACGGTCGCGCGTGCTGCGATAACGCCGTCGCCTGCCGGGACGACACCCCCCAGCCGATTGATACGCCTAGCCCAACTACGGCCAATCCCCACAAAACCCGCCTGCCGCACATTGCCCGCCTCATTCGCTCGCACCCGGTGCGAGCACTACGCCGACACGCCTGGCGTAATCGAGCCAGCCTTGCTTCAGACGCGCAACAATATTCGGATGATCGGCAGCAACGTCGGTCGTTTCGCCGCGATCTCCGGACATATCGTAGAGCTTCCAGTCGGGTGGCGCCTCGACCGGTTGCGAGCCGCGCTTGAGTTGCACGGACAGCAGTTTCCAGCGCTCGTCACGAACATATCGGTTGCCGCCGAATTCCTCGCCAAGCACTGTGCCATCCGCAAGATGACCCTGCGTCTTGCCAGTGAGC
The DNA here is from genome assembly GCF_016428915.1 of Pandoraea sp. ASV26. Classification (GTDB taxonomy): domain Bacteria; phylum Pseudomonadota; class Gammaproteobacteria; order Burkholderiales; family Burkholderiaceae; genus Pandoraea. Next base: position 13,951 of record NZ_JAELTP010000016.1, on the reverse strand, counting down.
AACGGGACCAGTGAACTCCCCGTCATGGGATTGACGGCCTCGCCGCGATATCGATCTCCCGGGCGTTGCAGTCCGGCCAACTGAAGGAACGTCGGTGCGAGATCGAGCACTGTCGCCAATTGAGACGCCTTCGCCTGCCCACTCGACTGATGGGGCATGCGCACAATGGCCGGCACGCTGACGCCGCCCTCTGACGGATACCCCTTGAACAGTCGGAACGGCGTGGCACTCACTTCCGCCCAACGGGTGCCCAGCGCGATATTGGAGCGACGACGGCCAAGGTTCTCGTACCGGTTGTCGTTATTCGGGCCGTCCGGATAGAACATGTCGACCTTCTCGCCAGACGGGCCGTTGTCCGAGGCAAAGAAGATGAACGTGTTTTCATACGCGCCGATCGCCTTGAGATGGTCGATGAGCCTGCCGATGTTGGCGTCGAGGCTCTCAACCATCGCCGCGTAAATCTCCATCTTGCGGGCTTCGGTTTTCTTCTGCTCCGCTGTGAGTTGATCCCAGTGAGGATTCGCGGGCGACGACGGCAGCAGGTCTGCCGCACGGAAATCCGATGGCAACAGTCCAAGTTGCTTCTGACGTGCGATTCGCTCGTTGCGGATCGCGTCATAGCCGGCGTCGTAGCGCCCGCGATAGTTGTCGATCACGTCGTCCGGCGCCTGCAAAGGCCAGTGCGGCGCCGTGTATGCCGCGTAGGCGAAGAACGGTTTGCCGTCACCACGGTTTCGGTCGATGTAGTCGATCAGCTTGTCGGTATAACCGCGACTCGAATAGAAGCTCGGCGGCAGCGCAACCATCTTGCCATTCTCGCGATACGAAGCCCGATCGGCGGACGTCACCTTGCCCGGCGTGGGGCCAAAGTGCGCTGCGCCACCCTGCAACAGAACGAACGACGACTCGAAGCCGCGCGCCTGCGGGCTTTGCCCCGGTGTCAGGCCGAGATGCCACTTGCCGACCATGTAGGTGTGATAGCCGCCATCGCGCAGCAGGCTCGCAATCGAGAGGGAGCGCTCGTTGAGATAGCCCTCGTAACCCGGCTGCCCGACCTGGTAGATCTGGAGCGTCTCGGCCATCGTCCCAAGGCCCGACAAATGATGGTCAGCCCCCGACAACAACATGGCGCGCGTGGGCGAGCAACTTGGCGCTACATGGAAATTCGTGAGGATGCGACCCGTCGCGATCAGGGCGTCGAGGTTCGGCGTGCGGATCTCGCTGCCAAAGGCGCCAATGTCGGAGTAGCCCAGATCATCCGCAAGAATCATGAGGATATTCGGCCGTCCTGTCGGGGCCGCCAACGCTGCGGCGCTTGCCGCCGTTGCCACGAGGCCGACTAGGCCGACGAGCCACACCTTCAACGCGTGGTGCAACCGCGCACGACAATTGATCGATCGATCGTTCATGAACGTCTCCCCTCAGAAGGCGTGGCTGATGCCCAGCGCCACGGCACTGGTGTTCTCGCCGGGCAACGGCACCATGTCGAACGCCAATGCATAGCGGCTATTGCCCCGGTTATTGATGCGCGCATAGCTCGCGTAAAGCCGCGTGCGTTTGGACAGACTGTGTTCGATGCCGATGTACACACCCGTCGCATCGCCATTCGATCCTCCCGCCTCATTGCGATTGACGAGCGATACCACCAGTTCGTTTGCCGGCGTGATCGAATAACGTCCGCCAATCTGCCAGTCGAAGCCTTGCTGCGATGGCTGGCCGGAGGTGTAGACGCCGGCGTAGCGGTGCAATGCCGCTGTGATCTTGTATTGCCCGCGAATCCAGTATTCGCCGACAAGCCACACGTCCTGCATGCCCTCGCCAGGCCGGGCATTGTTGAAGTTGTCGTAGACGACCGATGCAAACCACGGGCCAGTCGAATAGCGCAGACCGGTACTGGTGCCTTGTCCGCTGGTGCGCCGCTCTCCGGTCTGAAGGTTTTCTCCCTGCTTGCCGAGCGAGAGCGACGAGATCACCTGAAAGCCCTGCCACTTGGGGGATTCGTACTTGATGGTGTTGTTCTCGAGCCAGCGCTCGTACGATGCAATGACATTCGTGATAACGCTGTAGTTGCCGGTGTACGTCGGGTCGATACGCCCATACGTCGTAGCGGACGTCACACGCATGCGACCGAGCAGCACGCGCCCGAAGTCACCTTTGAGCGCAACATACGCGTCACGTGTTGGTGGCACGGGCGTTGTGCCGTTGTTCACGCGCAGCCGCCACTCAAGTACGGCTTGCGCTTCCAGCGTGTCGGTAATCTTCTCGACATCACGAATGACGAAGCGCGACGTTTGCAGGCCACCGCTCTGCATGCGAGGCGTCGTCATGTTTTGCGCGTGGATCGATTCGAAGTAGCTGTCGACGAAGCCGGATAAGGTCGGGCCGGTTTGCGCCCAGGACGCACCGGCGCACTGCGCAAACGCCAGTGCAGTGCAGGCCTTCTTGTACATATCTTCTCCTGTGCGCAGAAGCAACGCGTCATGCGCTGAGGCGTTGAAACGGCGCGGCGTTCCGGTGACGCCAACGCGCCCCGGTGTGCGGTAGGGGGATGTTTCGATGGGGATGCCGCCACGTCAGGTGGCGGCGGGGTCCAGCCTCACTTGTTGAGGCTCATGACCCAGTGGGCAAAGCGATCGGCTTCGTCGTCAGCAATCGCGTTCGCAGGCATGGGGATCGAGCCCCATTTGCCTTGACTGCCCTGGAGAATGCTTTTCTTGATCTTGGCGAGAGCATCCGGATCATTTCGATAGGATTCCGCAATTTCTCTGAAGGCCGGACCCACCTTCTTGTTGTTCATGTCGTGGCAGGCACGGCATGTCTGCTCACTCGCCGACGGTGCAGCCCAGACGCCGTGCGCCGTTGCAGCAAGCACAAGCGCAATACTCAAGGAAACGCGGTAAGACATCACGAACACCTCGCAAAAAAACGATTCCCAGGGCCGAGGAATCGGAGGGGATAAAAGGATATTTATGTATACATATTGTTATTAAAGAATACATTGAAATAAATTGGTGTACATGAAGAATTCGGCGTTGGTTATTCCAACTTGTTATAGCCCGGGTGCGAGGACCGCCCGGAACGCCCGCGCTGTCGTTGAGGCGAGTGCTGGCACCGGTATTCAGCGGTAAGGGGGCAGTCGTTGGGAGGTGTGGGCGCTGACGGTTGCAATTCATGCATCCGAATACCGTCGCCACCCGTATTAGTAAGTGCTTCCATCTTGAGAAGCCTCACAAATTGGGTGTGGACATGAAAATACAGCAATCGGTTAAGTTTCTCGCGACGGCCGTGTGCATCGGGATTTCCTCCGGGCTGACGGTCACATCCGCTTTGGCGGCAATGGACGGTGGCGAGAAAACGGTGATGGTGGGTGGCGCGGCGATGTACCCGTCCAAAACCATTGTTCAGAATGCAGTGAACTCGAAAGACCACACGACACTTGTCGCAGCGGTCAAGGCTGGCGGTCTTGTCGACACGCTGAACAGCCCGGGGCCGTTCACCGTGTTCGCACCGACCAACGAGGCGTTCGCGGCGCTGCCGGCGGGCACGGTCGACACCTTACTCAAGCCCGAGAGCAAAGGAACGCTGGTGAAGGTTCTGACCTATCACGTAGTCCCGGGCCGGTTGACCGCACAGGATCTGATGAAAGCCGTGAGTGACGGCGGAGGGAAGGCAGTTTTGAAGACGGTGGAAGGCGATTCGCTTACCGTCATGCAGCAAGGCAACCACCTGACCGTGACGGACGATAAAGGCGATGTCGCCCGCGTGACGATTGGAGACGTCATGCAATCGAACGGTGTCATCCACGTGGTGGACAAGGTGTTGCTGCCGTAACGACAGCAGGGGCATCAACGTTCGATGCCCCGCTTTTGCGCGCAAGATAAGCGCGCGACATTGATGCGTTTTGAGAGATTGGCCGTATTCGCCGAAGCGTATCCGCATTCGAGCCGCGCTTGGGGTGCGACTGCTATGCGGCTGTCCCATGCATCCCCCAACGCCATCCAGCCAGAAGGCGCTGGGGGATGCCGGGAGGCTGGGCGATTACGGTATTACGATCTCACGCAGAGGGTAATGCGCTTACCAGGATGGCCGAATCGCGTAGGCGTTGCGGCAATACGACCGACCGAACTGCGTCGGCTCGAAGTGCTTTCCGACCTGGTGGATCAGTTCGCGAGCGAGAAGGGCATTGATGACCGCGTCGGAGGGCTGCTTGGTGCTCTTTTCTGCAATGCGCTGAAGTGCGACCGTGATGGCCTGCGTCGATAGGGTGAACATGACATGCTCCTGTAAAAATTCTGAGGACCCTTAGGGCCTTCTTTGGCAAGCGTGCTTCTCAGCTGGGCGACTTGTATTCGCCGTTACCGGGCAGGCATAGCCAACTGGCGATTCGACGATGTTGGGCCAACTTGGTCGTGAGGCTCCTGCGGCTCAAGCCGATGGCATAAGCAACGGCGGCGACAGAGAAGAGTTTGGTGCTATCCGGAGGCAGGTATCCGGCGTAGAGAAACCAGTTCGGAGCAATGGCCATAGCGATCTCAGGACTCGACATGCGCATCGCGCACGATGTTGTCAATCAATGACTGCGCATAGCTATTCCCCGCACGTCGTGCTTCTCCTACGGAGTCGAAGAGCTGACTCTCGAGGCGAAATAGCTTGGGGTCAGTCGACGACGCCGGATCTTCCAGTGTGGTTCGAGAGATTCGGACGGATACCCCGAATGTCCGGTCGTGCTTTCGCTCGACCGCGTCTGTGTCTTGCTGACGGAAAACTAGCGTCTCCAGGCGAAAGCCCCTGTAGAACGGGATCACGTAAGCCATACTGCCTCCGGTTGTGCGAGTCCCCACACGTCAAGCATGTAGTGCCATGACATGAGGGAACGGCAAACGGGACTAATTAGGTCGGCTTGATGTTCGAAGCCTGCAGGCCTTTCGGGCCGCGCGTGACGTCAAATGAGACGTGCTGATTTTCTTGAAGGCTTCGGAACTCAGTGCGTCCTTGCGGCTGAATTTCCGAGAAGTGAGCGAACAGATCTTCGCCACCATCATCCGGCTTGATGAAGCCAAAGCCCTTGCTATCGTTGAACCACTTCACAATTCCGGTACTCATGCGAACTCCTGGTTTTCCCGACGTACGGCCATCGCTGATTGCGTGGCTCGACGCCAGTGGCGGACAAACAAGAATTCAGAGATCGGAAGTGTCTCGCAAAGATCGGTCGGATCGACGCTGGATCAATTAAAGTCAGACTTGATGTTCGATCCACAACTTATACGCGGGTTTGACCGACAAAACAACAGGTTTCGGCGCGATTTGCAAATGTCTCGTATGCCCCATCGCCGAGCAGCCGAACGAATAACAAGCCACCTCCCCCCAAAAACCCTTGCGGTCCTCGGCACACCGTCACTGACGTCGAGTGTTAGTCACTGCCGAACTGATCGAATGCCGGATGAAGACATTCATCGAGGCCATTGCGTGGGCGGCCGCGACACGCTGGGATGGACTGCCCTCACGCAAGCGCGACACGCCACACTCACGTCGCGTGCCGCATGTCGCATGTCCCGCCGCTAACCGCTGCACCGATCAGAAGCGATAGCTCATGACCAGCTCCGCACGCCGGTCGTTGCCGAGCAACCATTGCGTGTTGTTGTAATAGGCGGTCTGCACGTAATGACGATTGAAGACGTTGTAGACCCGGCCCGTCAGGGTAAGGTCGCGTCGCGGCTTCCACGCCAGCGCCAGATCGAGCGTCGTGTAAGACGGCAATGTCAGCGTGTTGGCCGTGTCCGCATACCGCTTGCCGACGTACTTCAGTCCGCCGCTGGCCGTCCACGCCTGCGCAAAGCGCCAGCTCATCCAGAGGTTCGCCATCTGCTGCGGCACATTCACCGGAATATTCCCCGCGCGTGACACCGAGACGCCGCCCACGCTTTCATCGAATTCGTCGTACTTCGCGCGCAGCCACGTGCCGTTGGCGTCTATCCTGACGTCACGAGTCAGTTGTGCGCCGAGCGTCAGCTCTACGCCGCGCGACGATTGCTGGCCCACTTGCAGGCTTTGCGACGGATTGAGCGGATCGACCGACAGCAGATTGTTCTTGACGATGCGGTAAACGGAAAGGGTGCCGTCGACACGTCCATCGAGCCAGTCCTGTTTGACGCCCAACTCGATCTGCCTGCCTGTCGCCAGATCGAACCTGGCTTTGCTGGCGGTGAGCGTGAGCAGCGAACTGATCGGATCGGCGGCCACCGAATACTGCCCGTACACGCTCGTATGTGCGGTGACGTCATAAACCGTACCCACACGCCAGCCGGTATAGCTGAGGTCTTTGGAAAACGCCGCACCGGTGATGAGGTCGTCACGATTGATGCTGGCATGGTCATACCGCACGCCACCCACCACCGACCAGCGAGACGTCACCTTCAGGCGATCTTCCGCAAAGAACGCGTACTGATTAGCCTGTGACCGGTACTTGGGATAGGTGCCGGCAACATTGACGAAGCTGCCCGGCACCGGGTTATCGAGATCCACGAGCGACGTGCCCGAGTAGGGCGAGTTGTTCGTGTGCTGGAACGTGGTGTGATTGAACTCGAACCCCGTTGAGACAGTGTTCTCCATGCCGAACAGATGTCCCTTCAACGTCGCGCTCGTCACGTTGCCGATCTGCGCCTGATCGTGCAGGATTTCGGTATAGCTACTGCGTTGAACGAGGCCGGAAGACGGCACGTAGGTGTAGTACTCGGCGTCCTTCCAATGACGTTTGCTCTTCATCCGATACAGCGTACTGGTGATCGTGATGTCGTCTGTCGGGCGCCACGTCGCGGCGAGCGTTGCCCAACTGTCCCGGTAGGTGATCAGCGCATCGTCAACGTTGTAGTTCTTTTTGTAGGTCGCAGGGTCGAGCCGGCCGTTGACCAACGGTACGCCGAAATACTGCATCGGATGCTGATTCCCTTCGGCGAGCGACGCCGTGACCGAGAAGCGCGGCGTGAAGTCGTATTTGATGGCCGCCGAGAACGACGCATTGCGAGAGTCGCCCCGGTCCACCCAGTTGTCGGATCGGTTGGCGCTGGCATCGAATCGGTAGGACAGCTTGTCGTTGATCGCGCCGCCGCTGCCGAATGCGGCGCGTCCGGTTTTTTCGGTACCGATGCCCAACTGAATCTCGTTCTCGATGGGCGTCTGCTCAGGCTTTTTGGGGACGATGTTGACCACACCGCCAATCGCCCCTTCGCCATAGATGACGGAGGCCGGACCGCGCAACACTTCGATCCGCTCGACCGACCAGGTGTCGAACGGGAATGTGACGCCGATGGCACCGTAGGGTCGCACGCCGTCATAGAGCTGCGTGACCGACGCGCTGCCCACGAAGCCGCGCGCCCCCAGTTCCGAGCCGCCGTTGCCGGGGTGCGGTGACGCATTGATGCCGGTCGCTCGGCTTACCGCGTCAATGATGCTGGCGTCGCCGCGCTCCACGAGTTGCTGGCGGTCGATGACCTCGACGCTCGCAGGCGTCTCCTTGATCGAGAGGCCCAATCGGCTGCCGGTCTGTACCGGTTCTTCGAGCGGTGTGACGCTCGCGGCCTGCACCTGCGTAGCGGGCAATACGACACTCGGCGAGACGTTGCCGTTGTTCTCTGCCGCTTGTGCGACGGTGCAAAGTGAGCCAATGGCCGCCGCCACGGCGGTGCGCAAAGGAAATGACGTTGTCATGAATCTGTCTTGTATGTCGTTGTCGGGCACGCGCGCGCACCTCGCACCGGACGGCGCGGCAGTGAGCTAACGGGGCACGCGCGTGCAAGCCGTTGCCCGTGACAGGCAACCGCGTGTTTTCAGATCGATCGGGATGGCCGATGCGCAGCGCTATCGACGTCGACAGGCGACGTACGACGAACGTGCAACGCATGGCAGGCGGCGCTCAGACGAGCGGCGGTGCGCGCGAGGGCGGGGTGAGGCGGCGCGGTGCGCCTGTGTCGGCGAGTGCCGGTGACGGTGCAAGACGCCCATTGCCGAGCGGAACGTCGGCCAGCGTGAGCGAGAAAAGCGGCAGGGGCGGGCTGTGGGCGAGCAGCGAGCAATACCCGCAGGCGGCGCTCGCGCCGGTGCCGTGGGATACCGGTGCGTGTCGTCCTTGCGCTGCCGTTTCGTCGAGACTGGTACAGAACGTGCTCGACAACGCATCGTCGATCGATGACGGATGGGCACGCAGATATTGGCTGATCAGCGGCGCGCAAAGCAGCATCCAAATGGCGGCGAGGCCGACCCATGCGATGCGTTTGCTGCGCGACCATACCGGCATGTTCATGGCGTGCGGCATCATGCCGCGTTCGTGACGACGAGCCCGGATGCTATCACGCCGTCCGCCAAATCATTTCGTTATGCCAAGACAATTCATGACGGATGCGACGCCTTGCGGCAATTTGTCGCGATGGTCACGATGAACAGCGCCGGCAGCACGAGTACACCCGGCTGCAAGATCTCGGGGAAATACGTCGGCAGCACCGAGGCCAGCGGCAGGCACCAGGCGAGGCAGAGGATGGTGCCGTCAAGGCGGGTCCACGCGTTTCGGGTGGTTCGGTCGTCGCACAGATAGACGATCGGCAACAACAGCCACGCCAGGTCGTAGTACAGGAGGTAAGGCTGGATCAGCAGTGTGGCAATGACCGCCGCGGCTGCCTTCACCTCGAATGGTGCGCTGCGAGTCCAGAGCCGGAGGGTTGCCAGCACCACGGGAATCGCAATGGCGGCATGTATGGCGTACGCCACCGGCACGCTTGCGCCGAGACGGCGGAGCGTGGCGAATATCGATGGCGTCGCCCGCATGACGCCGCTCGCGGCATCATTGACGATGGTCGTGTTGAACCACGATGCCGCCTCGAAGGATTTGATCCAGAGCGGGATGCCGAAAATCAGGGTACTGACGACAATGAAAAGCGTTGCCGTCACAGCCATCGCCGCCAGCGCGCGGAAGTGCCGTGCGCAGAAGAACAGCAAGGGAAAGAGTACGGCCAGTTGCGGTTTGAACATCAGCATGCCCGCACAAACGCCGGCCAGCCATGGGCGGCGTTCCAGCAGCCCCAGTGCGCCTGCGGCCAAGGCGGCGGTGAGCAGTGAATTCTGGCCATGCGCCGTCGCCACCCAGATGCCCGGGAAAGCCACGACGGCGATCCATGGCAACGATCCGCGTCTGCCCGTTGGCGGGAACGCCCAAAGCAGGCAGGCGATGCCGACGGCGCAGAAGCTCGCATAAGACAGCGCGTAGGGGAGCAGGGCGAGCGGATAGATCAGCAACTGGAACGTCGGGGGATAGACCCATGGCGCATAGTGATCGGGGAACAGACTGTCTTCGACGTCGCCAATTCTGGACAGATCGAATGCGGCAAGGGGACTGTCGTGCAGCGACAGATACGACGCGCTCCAGAACACCCGAAAGTCCACGCCCATTGGCGCTGCGCCGGTGTCATGCAGCATCCAGCGCACGGCCCATATCGCGAGCACGAGGAGTTGGCATAAGAGAAAGACGGCGCTGTACACCACGATTCGCTTGCGACCCAGCCAACTCGGCTCGCGTTGCGCGACAGCTTCGTCAATTTCAACGTCTGCGATGGGCATGGGCACGTCGGCTGATATCGAGGGAGGAGGGAAGGGGTATCGGCTGCCGTCTCTCGTGGCTGAGCGCCATGATAATCGAATCGGCCCGGACCGCCCTCGCGCATCGGGGGCTGGCATCGTCAGATGACCGGTATTGCCCGCGTGCAGGACTGCCAAGGTATTCCGTCGTCGTGCGCGTCATGCAATGCCGCGCTCGCAACGCTTGCGTGCTCATTGCCCTGTCCTCACATGGGATCAGGCGAGACAAGTTCCTATGAGCCTGCTAATATACGTTTCGTAGTCATTTCGTATATAAAGAGGCCGCAACATGGGTATCGTCAAGATATCGGAGCAAATGCACGAGACGCTGCGCAATACCAGCGGCGCGCTCAGCCGCTCGATCAACGCGCAAGCCGAGCATTGGCTGCGTGTCGGCATGCTCGCCGAACTCAATCCCACGCTGAGCTACGGTGATATCTGCCGCAAGCTCATCGAATCCGACAGTGCATCGTCCGGCGAGGCCGGTGCGATCGCTTCCCCAGCAACCGGTGCACCTGTCACCGTATTCAACAAGGTGGCGTAATGGTGCGTGAACGCGTTGTTATTCGCTCGAAAGAAGAAATTGCCCTGTCGCGTCGCGCAGGGGAAATGGCCGCGCAGGTCCTCGCGATGATCGGCGAGTACGTCAAGCCCGGCGTCACGACCGATGAACTCGATCGCATCTGTCACGACTTCATCGTCAACGAACTGAAGGCGATCCCGGCGAACATCGGTTATCACGGCTACCCGAAGACGGTGTGCGCGTCGGTGAACCACGTTGTCTGCCACGGCATTCCCGGGGAGAAGAAGCTGCATGACGGCGATATCGTGAACATCGACGTCGCGCTCATCAAGGACGGCTGGTTCGGCGACACGAGCCGCATGTATTACGCAGGCAAGCCGAGCATTCTCGGCAAGCGCCTCGTCGACACGACCTACGAGGCGATGCTCGCCGGCATTCGTGCCGTGCGCCCCGGTGCAACGCTGGGTGACGTCGGTTATGCGATCCAGTCCGTGGCGCACCGTGAAGGTTTCAGCATCGTGCGCGACTATTGCGGGCACGGCATCGGCACCACGTATCACGACGACCCGCAGGTCTTGCATTACGGACGTCCGGGCACGGGGCTCACGTTGCGCCCCGGCATGATCTTCACCATCGAACCGATGGTCAATGTCGGCAAGCCGGATACGAAGCAACTGGCCGACGGCTGGACGGTCGTGACACGCGACCGTTCGTTGTCGGCGCAGTGGGAACACATGGTGGCCGTGACCGAGACGGGCTTCGAAGTGCTCACGCAATGGCCGGACGGCCTGGGTGAATACGCCCGCTTCGGCACGCTCGAAGGCAGCGCGGCAACCGCCAACGCTGCCTGATCCGGCGATGTGCTGGGGCGCAGTGTTTGCGCCTCAGACGTCGTCCGGCGCGTCGTCGAGCGTCAGCAGGCGGTTGGCGAAGCGCTGGTACAGCCACGCTGAGACGCTGCTGGCGAGCGCCACCCACGCGACGGACAGCACGGTTTGCAGAAGCAGCGTGCCGAGCACGGCGGTCGTGGCTGTCGGCATGAAAGTCAGGACTACCGCGAACAGGTTCGTCAAAACCACGCCAGCGACGATCAACGGCAGCATCGTCCCGAGCGTGGTGCCCAACATCGCCCAGAAGTGGCCGCGAGAGTCTTGCCATGCCGCGCGCCACTGCTTGCTGCGCCCCGCGCCAATCTGCGGAAAGATCAGCGATAGACGAAGCACCACGAAGATCAACGCGAGAATCAACAGCGCGGAAAGCGTGCCGAGTGCTGCGTAGGGTGTACTGTGTCCCGTCGCGAGCAACGCGAATGCGGCACACATCGCGCTAATGAAACACACCGCGGCAACGCCCACGAAGATCTGGATCGACGCCCAGAGATAGCGCCAGAGATCGCGTCCGTACCAATGACTTTGCCGGGCGGCATCGGGGCCGAGAATCGTGTAACGCACAACGTGAATGGCAAGCACCGAGAACGCCACGATGTTCACCAGCACCACACCGAACGACATGAGTGCGAGACGCAACCGGAAGAGGGCGGGCTCACCGCTCTGCGAAGCGTCGAGCGCGAGTTGCCTGAGCGAGACGCTGAGCGCCAACGTGATCAGCAAGACAACGGCAATCGTCAGGCATAGCAAAGGACGGTTGCGTAATGCGTTGAAGCCGTCGCGCCATGCGCCTTTGAAACACTGCTTGAACGTAATCGGTGCCATGTTTCCCCTTGAGCGAATATCGCTTCGTTGATCGAAGCAGTATGGCGTGACCGCGTGACGACGTTGCCATTCTTGCAGATCGGCTCAGGACTGACAATTCCGCAGGTAGGGGAGGGATGAGCGGTGTCGGCCGGGAAGCGGACGACGGACCAACGCCCGCGCGGCTCGATGAGCTTCACGGGCAGGCGGCGCTTCAGGCGGCCATGACCTTGCGCAGCACTTCGGCGTGCGTGACAACGCCTACGAGCCGCGCCGCGTCATCCAGAACAGGCAACGTGCCGTGCCGTTGTGTCATGAGCAGCGGCACCAATTCCGAGAGCGGCATACCGGCCGTGGCGGTCTTGAGATTTGCCTGCATCAGGTCTCGCACCGCCAGGCGTTGCCCCGAGCCGATCGATACACCGAATCGCGGCCAACGCTGGCGGCGTGCACGGCGCACGTGAAGGTCATGCCGCGTCACCAACCCGATCACTCTTGCATCACCGTCGACGACCGGCAGCGCTTCGAGTCCGTGACGCTGCAACAGACGCCAGGCGAGCGGTGCTTCGTCATTTGCCTGAACCTTCGCCAGCGGCGCCGACATGACGTCGGCACAGGTCAGTTCTCGGGCGCGCCGCGCATAGGCCTCGCGTTGTGTGTCGCGCAGCAGGCTCGCCAGGTCTTCGGCGGAAATGTCGAGCAGTTCGCTGCGCCGCGCGAGCGCCTTTTCGGCGTCGGCAGTCGTGACCGGGATGGTCGCCGCATTGGCGGCGCGGGCCGGGCTCTGAGCCCGGGCGGCATGCGGATAGCGGTGGCCGGTCAGCGCGTGATACCCAATTGCGCAGACGAGCAACAGCACCGATTGCACAGCGATCGGCTCCAGCACGAAGCCATAGCCGAGCGAGTGGACGGCCGGGCCGCCGAGCACGGCCGTCAGCGCAACGGCGCCCGACGGCGGATGCACGCAGCGCAATGTGAACATCAAGGCAATGGAGACGCCGACTGCGGTGGCAGCGGCCACGACCGGCGAGGGGATGAACGTCGCACACGTCACGCCGACGATGGCCGATACCAGATTGCCGCCGAGGATCGACCACGGCTGGGCAAGGGGACTGGCAGGCACGCCGAAGAGCAACACGGCCGAAGCCCCCATCGGGGCGACCAGCCAGGGGATGTCAGTGGCCGGGCCGAGCATCCAGAGCGTTACACCACCGGTCAGGGCGATGCCGCACAGGGCGCCGATGCCCGCACGCAGTCGCTCTTTCCAGTGCACGGCCACCACGGCAGGGAGAAAACCTGCCAGCCAATCCCGCATGCCACGTTGCGTCATTGCCATGTCGTGCCTTTCCACCGGACGCCCCGATCTGAGGCGTATTTTGATATTTTGTGCATGATATATCGTATATCGATGGGTTGGGGGGAGGAGGCGCCGATTTTAGTGCTGCGCGGGCGCGAAATCATCGCGGCGCGCCAGCAGGCGGTAAAGCGGTGCACCGAATGAAGGAAAACGAGACGTCAGCGGCGTGACACGTGGCGGCCAGACGCCTGGAAGGTTTCAGGCGAGGGCAAGTGCGCGAGGGGAAGGTGGGGTCAGAGAAAGCGAATAGGAAGCAGGGGATAGGAGCAGCGGACAGGCAGCAGAGGGCAGGGGATAGAGAATGCGGCAGGGTGTCGAGTCCTGCCGCAAGGCTGGCGAGTCAGTCGAACTTCGTTGCTTTCATGGACTGTCGTTGTGAATCAACGTCCGCCACTGAGCACGATCTGCGAAATCACGCCGGTCGTGATGGCCACCAGCAGGAAGTCGCCACCGACGCCGACCCAGTGATAGCCGCGCGGCGGCGGGTTCAGTCGGTACTGGCGATAGTCTTCGACCACGTACTGACGGTCTCGATACTGCGGTGGCACTCGCTCGCCTCTGCGCCAGTCGGGGTGCTGCCAGGAGTCCTCTGCGGGAGGCGGGCCAGCGTGGCCGCGCGGCGGCGGTCCGCCGTGTGGCCCCTTCGGTCCGCCATGTTGCGGGCCGTGTGCCGGTGGTGCGCCTTGCGGTCCTTGAGGTCCATGAGGTCCACGCGGTCCGTCCGGGCCACCTTGTGGCGGTGGGCCGCCCTGCGCGAGG
>NZ_JAELTP010000169.1 GCF_016428915.1 Pandoraea sp. ASV26 | reverse complement strand
GCGCAGGACAGCGCTGCCGAGTTTGCGCAGTGGTTCCATTTCCGCGTGCAGGGCGTGGGCGGCACGCCGTGCCGCATCGTGTTCGATAACGCAGGGCAGACGTCTTATCCGCGTGGCTGGGAGAACTACCGCGCCGTGGCGTCTTACGACCGCGTGACCTGGTTCCGCGTGCCGACCTCGTACGATGGCCAGGTCATGACGGTGTCGTTCACCCCGGCGCAAGACAGCGTCTATCTGGCGTATTTCGAGCCTTATTCGGAGGAGCGTCATCTGGCGCTGCTCGGCACGGCGCAGAATTCGCCGCGAGTGCGTTCGCGCTCACTGGGGCAGAGCGTCGACGGGCGCGACATGACGTTGCTCACCGTGGGGGAGCCGCGCGCGGGCAAGCGCAACATCTGGGTGATCGCGCGTCAGCATCCCGGCGAGACGATGGCCGAGTGGTTCGTGGAGGGATTGCTGCGCCGCCTGCTGGGGGCGGGGGACTGGGCGGGCGATCCGCTGGCTGCCGCTGTGCTCGATGAGGCGGTGTTTCACATCGTGCCGAACATGAATCCCGATGGGTCGGCGCGAGGTCATTTGCGCACAAATGCGACGGGGGCGAACCTCAATCGCGAGTGGCTCGAACCGGACCTGACGCGCAGTCCCGAGGTGTATCACGTGCGTGCGGCCATCGAGGCGGTGGGCTGCGACATGTTCTTCGATATTCACGGCGACGAAGCGCTGCCTTACGTGTTTCTCGCGGGCAACGAGGGCATCGAGTGGGCCACCGACGCCATGCTCGCACGCGAGAAGGCGTTCGGCGAACGCCTCAAAGCCGCGAGTCTCGACTTTCAGAACAAGTTCGGCTATCCGCCGGGCAAGCACGGCCCGGAGTCGCTCAAACTCGCGTCGAAGTGGGTTGCCCATCGCTTCGGCTGCCTGTCGCTCACGCTGGAAATGCCGTTCAAGGACAACGCGAATCGTCCCGATGTGCACATTGGCTGGAGCGGTGCGCGAAGTGCCGCGCTGGGGGCGTCGATGCTCGCGGCGATCTGGTCGCAGATGCAGGCGGACCACGTTTAAGCGCTCGAGGTCGTTCAGGCACGTCACAAAGCACGACGCGCAACGCGTCGTGCTTCATTTGGGCACCCGATCGCGTTGAGGCGATCAGTTGTTCGACTTCTTCTTCGTCGTGCTCTTCTTGGCGGTGCTGCTGCCCGACTTCGCCGAGGACGACTTTGCCGACGACTTTCCACCGGACGATTTGGCCGTGGTACCGCGCTTACCCGACTTCGCGGCCGCGTGAGACGCCTTGCCGCGCGTATTGCTGCGCGCGGCGCGCTTCACGGGTTGTTCAACCTGCGGTAGCGGCGACGTGTAATCGAAGCCCATCATGCGGCCATCGGCGTAGCCACAGCGAATGTGGATGTTGTCCGTCTGACCGCTGGTGCGTTTGCCGATGCCGTCGAGTTCGACCATCTGCGTGACGTCGACACGTTGCTTGCGATCGTCGAACGGACCGGACCAGGGCGCGACCTTGGCGTGCTCCGGATCGAGCGCGGTGTCGCTGTACTCGACACTCTCATAGCCGGGCAACGTGGCGACGACGAAACTGGCGTGCGCAGCGCAATCGGCCACGAGCGGATCGGCGTGACGCGTGTTGATAAGCTGCTCGACCAGCGCGCGATGCTGTTCGAGGGTGAAAGCCTGTGCCGGCGCCGTGAAGGCTGACAGGCAGAGCGGCGCAGCGACGGCGGCGATGCCTGCGACCTGGCGTACGGCTCGCAACACGACGTCTGCGGCGCGTTGAAAAAAGCGATTCGACATTCTGTGAAGTATTCTCGGGGGCGTAAGGATCAGCTCGCGTTAATCCCGGCCTCGTGCCCTTGGGCGTGCCTGACATTAACGCGAACAGACCCTGGGCATTGCAGAGCAATGCGGGCATGCGACGACTCATCGTGTGAGTCGTTGGCACGCGACGCTCGCGAAGAGGCTTGGCCGCATCATGAAAATCGACGGCAAAGCGACCCCCATCTTAACCGAAAAAAAGTCGCCAACGCCCGCCGGGTAAGCTCGCCCCACGTGATGGGGCACGTCGCGAAAGTTACAGCGCGCTACAATGCGTGCCTGACTCGCGCGCCGATACGGCGATGTCCTCACGCATTTCGCAGCAACAGCCACTCTGCGGCGGCGATAGGGGGCGCATTGTGTCATCTGCTGCGGCGGCGCAATCGCTCGAATAACGGCGCATTTCGGGGTTTTTCAAGCTATTCGTGCGATGCATGTTCAGGTATCGCCTTCGGACGCCTCGCGTTTTTCTCTTCTCGCATGTTCGCAAATTCACGCACTGTCGACAGTGCTCAAACCGGCCCGCACGACAAACTGGCGGATCTCGTGAACCGTCATCGCGATGCGGTGTTTCGCAAGCCGCTCGCCGCCTACAGTGCGGCCGCGTTCAATGCTGCCATCGCCGCATGGCGCGACGCCGGCGCAGCACCGCTGATCGTCGATGCGGGATGCGGTGTCGGTGAGAGCACCTTGCGACTGGCGACACAATTTCCCGATCACTTCGTCATCGGTATCGATCAATCGGAGAGCCGCATCGTGCGCGGCAAAGATTGGTGGGACGGCGTGTGGCCCGAGAACTTCGTGTGGGTGCGCGCCGATCTGGTCGACTTCTGGCGGCAACTGTTCGACGCGGGTATTCGTCCGGCGCGTCACTACATTCTCTATCCGAATCCGTGGCCGAAGATCGGCCAGCTCGCGCGACGCTGGCACGCTCACGCCGTGTTTCCCACAGTGGTGGCGCTCGGTGGCGTGCTGGAATGTCGCAGCAACTGGGACATCTATATCGACGAATTCGCACTCGCTGTCGAGTGGCTCAGCGGTGTGCGACCGGTCGTCGAAGTGTGGTCGCCGGAGGCGGCACGCGTTGCGCCCATCACGCCGTTCGAGCGCAAGTATCTGGCGTCGGGGCATGGGTTGCATCGGTGCGTCGTGACGTTGCCGCAGGCTTCGATGTCGTCGTCGTTATCGTCATCGAGTTGAACCGGCAGAGCGCGGCGTGCGCCATACCCGCAAAAAATGGCCGTGCGCTGATAACGCACGGCCATTTTTGCATCTTCCTTTCGCCGTATTTTTTCACTGTCGACGCGCGTTAGCGCGACGTGTCCGCGATCAGTGGAAATGCGGACGATTCGGCTCGGCGTCTTCCGGCATTTCCGCATGGACGACTTCACCCACGGGGTCCGGATACAGCGGCACGCCGCAATCATCGCAATATTCCGGATCGAAACGGCCCGGATGCTTGCGGATTTCGGTCACGCCGCAGGACTTGAGCAGGTCGGTGACTTCGTCAAGCGCGCCGCCTTCGATTTCGCCGTTTTCACGACCGTACAGCGGCCACACGACACCATAGATGACGTCGTTGCTGCCCCGTTGCGTGAAACCGATGCGGTACTCATCGATGTTCTGCTCGCCGAAGCCGGCCACGACGGCGCGCAACTCGGGCGGGGTGAGGGTCAGCACGTCTTCGAGATAGCGCAGGGCCGTGCGGATCGTGTGCGGACGGATGCGCTCGTCTGCCTCACGGCAGCTTGCATAATACGCGTCGGGCAGCAGGCACTCGATTTCACAACCGGGCAGCAACGCATTCAGATTCGGTCCGCCCTGAGCCGACCATGCCTCCTGGCATTGGCCGCGCTCTGCGTGACGAGGGCCGTCTTCCTGCCAGCGGAACATTGGAGCGCCCTTGGGCACGGTGACGGCCGCCAGCAAAAAGCGCGGATCGGCAAGAATCGGCGCCGTCTCCGGCAGGTCGTTGCCGGGCTGTTTGACCTCGGCGTTATCGACTGCGGCACGCACGAGTTGCTGCGTGACTTTCCACGATTCGCAATGCGTGCGCGGCAACTGGTCGATGCTGTAGAGATACGGCGAGAGGGCCACGCGTGCCGATTCGGCCAGCACGTGCGCGTGCAGATGCGCGCGAATGGGCATGAGCGCGTCGGCCTTCACTGGGCCGGAGGGGATCGCGTAACGCGTCCAGGCCAGGATCGGGATGGCGACGAGCAGACCGTCCCACACCTGACCTTCGGCCTCGGGTTCGGCAGATTCGCTTTGCGATTCGATCAGGTCGGCCAGCGCGCCATAGGCCTCGCTGTGGTTGGCCTGAAGGTGATCGAGCGCTGCGTCGATGGCCGGCTGGTTGCCGGTGCGCAGCACGCGCGTGAGCAACGTGTCGAGCTGGGC
>NZ_JAELTP010000168.1 GCF_016428915.1 Pandoraea sp. ASV26 | reverse complement strand
GGCACCGTAGTGCCCGGCGCAGGCTTAGCGGAAGATCACCGTCTTGTGGCCGTTGAGCAGAATGCGGTGCTCGGCGTGATAACGCACGGCACGCGCAAGCGCCACGCATTCCACGTCGCGGCCGATGGCGGTCAGTTGTTCCGGGTCCATCGTGTGATCCACGCGCTCGACTTCCTGCTCGATGATCGGACCTTCGTCGAGATCGGACGTCACATAGTGCGCTGTCGCCCCGATCAGCTTCACGCCACGGTCGAACGCCTGATAGTACGGCTTCGCGCCCTTGAAGCTCGGCAGGAACGAGTGATGGATGTTGATGGCACGGCCCGCGAGCTTGCTGCACAGATCGCTGGAGAGCACTTGCATGTAGCGAGCGAGCACCACGAGATCGATGGCGTTGTCCTGCACCAGTTCAAACACCTTCGCTTCCTGCGCGGCTTTCGACTCCGGCGTCGCGTTGAGCAGCGGCAAGTAATGGAACGGGATGTTGTAGCTCGCCGCGAGTTGGTAGAAATCCTTGTGGTTCGAGACGATCACCGGGATTTCGATGTTGAGCTGGCCGGTCTTGTAGCGGAACAGCAGATCGTTCAGACAGTGGCCGATCTTCGAGACCATGAGCATGACGCGCGGCTTGATCGCGGCGTCGACCAGTTCCCATTGCATCTCGAATTGCTCGGCGAGCGGCGCGAAGTCGCGCTGCAACGTGGCCAGATCGGTCTGCCCCGGCAGTTGCTGGAAATGCACGCGCATGAAAAAGCCGCCCGTGAAGCGATCGTTGAACTGGGCCGAGTCGAGAATGTTGCCGCCGCGCTCGACCAGGAAACCGGCCACCGTATGGACGATGCCGGGACGGTCGGGGCAGGACAACTTCAGAATGTAGCTATTTTCGATAGGGGCCATGATTGCTCCTGGGCAAAGGCTTGCAATGTCGTTGCAGTGTTGAAATGCTTGTCGGTGGCCGTGCGGTCTTGCGACCGTGCGACAGATGGCCGGCGTTACTCGTCTGCCGGCTTGAACAGTGCCTCGATACCGGCGCAGTCTTTCACGCGGATGGCGCCTTCGCGCAGCAGGAAGTCGAGACTCGCGAGGCTGGCGTCGACGGTCATCTTGCCGCGAGCGATCACGTCACGCACATCGCCGGCAGAGCACAACCAATGTGCGCTCGCCTCGCCGTCCTGATTCTCGGGCACGAAGCCGCGCGGCAGCGCGAGATCGTAGACGAAAATCTGCTCGGACTGCACGCCCTCAGGAATCTCCGCGAGGATGTGCAACGTGCGCCCGGGCCGCGCTTCGTTCGCCAGATAGGCCGGGATGCCGGCTTCTTCCCAGCATTCCTTGACGAGCGTGTCGCCCACGCCAATGCCGTTACCGATGCCACCGGCCGCCGTATTGTCGAGACAACCGGGATCGGTCGCCTTGAGCACGCTGCGTCGTGCGATCCACATCTTCGGCGCTTCTCCGACGAAGCGGGCCGGAACGTAACCGTTCACATGCACGGCGAACGTGCGCGTGCCGAAAAAGCGCGAGGCCGCACGCTCAATCCACGCGAGCGGCGTGTCGTAGAGCCGTTGCCGGATCGCGTAACGCTCGTTGCGCCAGCCGGTAATGCGGCCCTGCGCCGCCAACGCCTCGATCACCGGCGCAAGCGCCTGCGTGCGGGCTTCGCACGTGTCGTGGCGCGGGTGGATGCGCACCGCGAGCGAGCTGATTTCGAACACGTCGGGCCAGCGGCGCAGCGATTCGACGTCGCAACGGCGAACCCATCCATAACGCTGCGAACCGATCACGAGCGGCAGATGCGCCGTGTCGTCGAAGCGGCGCGCCGCCGCAATACAAGCAAAAGACATACGTCAAAGACCGGACGCGCCCCCGTCGGAAGCACGCGAAATCGAGGCAAAACCGGCATTTTACAGAAGCGGCGGCAAGTCCGCCCGTGTCAGGTGTCACGGCCCGCGGCGGCACCGGCTTCGCCAGTCGCTTCCGGCGAATAAGGTCAGGCCTTCATCAAGCCCTCGTCAAGACTTAACGCGCTCGCCCTTCGGGTCGTACAACGCTCCGAGTTGCACACGCGCGTCGAGCCACTCGCCAGCGAGATCGACCTGATAGCGTCCGGTTTGCACATACTCGGCTGACACCGCGCCGTCGGGATTCGTCAGGAACGCGAGGGCGACGGGGGCGCCGATCGTGTGTCCATAAGCGGCGGACGAGACGAAGCCGACCGGACGGCCGTCGCGCATCACCGCCTCACCACCCCACAGCATCTTGTCGTGCGCACCGTCGAGCGCCACGCTCACAAGCCTTCGGTGAACGCCCTTCGACTTGGCCTGCTCGACGGCCGCGCGGCCAGCGAACGGCATGCCACTCGCCAGTTTGCAGGCGAACGTCAGTCCGGCCTCGACCGGATTCGTGTCCGGCGTCAGTTCCCGTCCCCAGGCGCGATAGCCTTTCTCGATGCGCAGCGAGTCGATGGCGTAGTAGCCCGCGTCTTTCAACCCGAACGCCGTACCTGCGGCGTGCAGCGTCTCATAGACACCTACGGCGAATTCGACGGGCACGTACAGCTCCCAGCCGAGCTCACCGACATAGGTCAGCCGCGTTGCCCGCACCGTGGCGTAGCCGAGATCGATCTCCCGGCTCGTGCCGAAGGGAAACGCCTCGTTGGAAAAGTCGGCCGTGGACACCTGTGCCAACAGCGCGCGCGAATTCGGCCCCATCAGCGCCAGCACCGCGTACTGCCCCGTGACGTCGACCACCGTGCAGCGAGGATCGTCGGGCATGCTGGCGATGCGGCGCTCCAGATAGTCCATGTCACGCGTGGTCTGCGCCGAGCCAGTGACCATCAAATACTGATCGGGCGCGAGACGCGTGAGCGTAACGTCGGATTCGTAGCCGCCACGCTCGTTGAGCATGCCCGTGTAGACGGTGCGTCCCGGCGGTACGGCGACGTCGTTGGTGCACAGCGCCTGCAACACGCGCTCGGCGTCGCGCCCCTTGATGAGCAGCTTCGAGAACGAACTCATGTCGAACAGCGCCACCGCGTCTCGACAAGCGCGATGCTCCGCCGCACTCCACGGGTGCCAGTTCTGCTGACCGAAGCTGTACTCGATCTGCGCCTGCTCAGGCGACGGCGCGAAGAAGTTCGGTCGCTCCCAGCCCATCTTGCTGCCGAAACACGCGCCTTTGGCGAGCAGCGTCGCGTACAGCGGCGAGCGACGGAACGGGCGCGCCGTGTCCAGTTCGCGATTCGGCCACGGCATGGCGTAGTGCAGGCCGAGCGTTTCCTTCACCCGGTCGTGCAGCCATGTGTCGTTGCCGTTGAATCGCGCAAAGCGGCGAATGTCGACGGGCCAGAGATCCATCGTCGGCTCACCGGCGACGATCCACTGCGCGAGCGCCATGCCCGCGCCCCCTGCCGAGGCAATGCCCATCGAGTTGAAACCAGCGCCGACGTAGAAATTCCGCAGCTCGGGCGCCTCGCCCAGAATGAAGTTGTTGTCCGGCGTGAACGACTCCGGGCCGTTGTAGAACTGCCGGACCTGCGCCGTCTCCAGCGCAGGCACGCGAATCAGCGCATTCTCCATGAGGATCTCGAACTGGTCCCAGTCGTCGGGCAACAGTTGGAATTCGAAATTCTCGGGAATGCCGTTCATGCCCCACGGCTTCGCGTTCGGCTCGAAGCCGCCCATCACCAGACCGCCGACTTCTTCCTTGAAGTAGATATAGCCGTCCGGATCGCGCATGACCGGCAGATCGGGATGCACGCCCGCAATCCGTTCCGTGACGATGTAGTAATGCTCGGCCGAATGCAGCGGCACGTTCACGCCGCACATCCGCCCGACGGCCTTGGCCCATTGGCCGGCGCAGTTGACGACGATCTCCGCGTCGATACGCCCGCGCTCGCCGTTCTTGTGCTGCCAGGACACGCCCGTCGCGGTGCGAATGCCATTGGGCGACGCCGTGTGAATCTGCGTGATGCGCGTGTTCTCGGCAACGCGCACCCCATGGCGACGCGCGCCTCGGGCAAGCGCCTGCGTGAGATCGGTCGGGTTGGCCTTGCCGTCCCCCGGCAGCCACACGGCGCCGACGAGATCGTCGGTGCGCATCACGGGCCAGAGCTCACCAGCCTCACGCGGGGAGATCACGTCGCACTGCACGCCATAGGCGCGTGCCACAGCGGCCGTGCGCTTGAGTTGCGTCATGCGCTCAGGTGTGCGCGCCACCGACAACGACCCACAGGACTTCCAGCCCGTGCCAAGCCCCGTTTCCGCTTCCAGTTCGCTGTAGAGCTTCGTCGAGTAGCGGATGAGTTTCGTCATGCTCTCTTGCGAGCGCAGTTGGCCCACAAGCCCTGCCGCGTGCCACGTCGTGCCACAGGACAACTGCCCCTGCTCCAGCAGGACGACGTCTGTCCAGCCCAGCTTGGCGAGGTGATAGGCGACGGAACAACCGACGATGCCGCCGCCGACAATGACGACGCGGGCGTGAGTGGGCAAAGCTGAAGTCATGGGG
>NZ_JAELTP010000167.1 GCF_016428915.1 Pandoraea sp. ASV26 | reverse complement strand
CGATTCGGGGGACGCGAGGTCGAGCCGGGAGCGATCACCGTGCTGCCCGATGGCATCAAGGTCGAAGTCAAGACGAAGTGACCGTCACGTGCCGCGCGTCACACAGCAAGAAGGGCAGCCCTTGGGCTGCCCTCCTCTCATCCGGCGACGTTCACCGGTGCGTCACAAAGTCGTCGACGAACTCAGACCACCGTCAGCGTCACGTCGATGTTGCCGCGCGTGGCGTTCGAGTACGGGCACACGATGTGGGCCTTCTGCACCAGCGCTTCGACAGTGGCGCGATCCACACCCGGCACGCTGATCTTGAGTTCAGCCTGAATGCCGAAGCCGGTCGGGATCTGTCCGATGCCCACGCTACCGTCGATCTTCGTCTCGGCGGGCAACGTGACCTTCTCTTTGCCTGCAACGAACTTCAGTGCGCCGAGGAAACAGGCCGAGTAACCGGCGGCGAACAGTTGTTCCGGGTTGGTGCCGCCAACGCCGGGGCCACCCATTTCCTTGGGAACGACCAGCTTGACGTCGAGCACACCATCCGAAGACACGGCGCGGCCATCACGGCCTCCGGTAGCGGTGGCATGGGCGGTGTACAGCACTTTTTCGATCGACATGACGAACTCCTGGTAAGTAGAGAATTTCACTTCCAAACTTCGATCGTCCCGGACCGGCACGCCATCGTGGCGCTGCCTTCTGGCCGGACGATCAACCTGACATACTTGCATCGAAGCGTCTGACAGTTGTCTTGACGCCTTCCTTGCGCGTGTGTTCCCGCGTCAACGGTACCGATGTGCTGCCCACGCTCCGCGTTTCACTTTTCGCTTCTTCGCTTCTCGCGTGCATTGCACTCAACGCCGTCAACGATCTTAATCCACCTGAGGGACAACTTTCGTGAACGCCGGGCAGAACTTCGCCATCCACCGTCCCGTTTCTCACCTCTGCGCGCCATATATCTACGACTAGATAGATAACTCGCCACAAATAAACGGGAGACCGACTCCCGTTACCTTCGGCGCGCTCGTCTGCGCCTGCCCCGCCCTCAGGCCACGCCGCAAACGGAGGCAACCACATCTTCGAGCCGCGACGGCGCCCTGAACAACCGGGAGGCCATCACACTGCCCTGAAACCCTGCGAACAACGCGCGGGCTGTAGCGTCGGGCGACGATGTCAGCGTGAGCGAACCGTCCGCCACCCCTTGCGCCAACACGCGCGCCAGCCACGCCTCGTGATACGCGAAAAACCGTTGCACCGCTTCGCGAACCGTCTCCGGCAACGTCTCGATGTCGGCGGCCAGCATGCCGCACAGACAGATCCGGTGGCCGTCGGCCGCAATGCGTCCGAACCCCTGCGCGTACTGCGCCAGTTTCTGCGCAGGTGGCAGTGCGTCGTCGATACCGGCGAGTCCTTCGCCGATCAACGCGTCATACGCCTTGATCGCCTCGAGCACCAGATCTTCCTTGGCCGGGAAGTAATAGTGGATGCTCGACGTCTTCACCCCGACCCGCTCAGCCAGATCCCGATAGCTAAAGCCGTTGTAGCCTCGCGTCATCAGAAACCCCTGCGCATGTTCGAGCAGTTGTTCCCTCACGGTCGGTGCTGTCGGCGATGTCGTTGAGCGGTTCATGTGACGAACTTTATCTACTAATAGGTAGACAGTCAAGGCCTTTTGTCGATCCGCTCGATTGATATTGTCGATGACGGGGATAGCCGGGAGCGGGCCGGTCAGACGTCGTGCGTGGCGCGCCATGAAAAACAGCGGCGCAAGGGCCACTGTTTCGTTGATTTGCCAGATGCCGAAGGCCGCTCAGAAGTCGATCTTGGCGTTCAGGCTGACCATGCGCGGGTCGGCCGGCTTGATGTAGTTGTCGTATTGATACTCCCAGTACTTGCGATTCGTCAGGTTGCTCACGGCGGCGCGCAGCGTGACGTCCTTGCCCGCGACTCGGGTGCGGTAGGTCGCGCCAAGGTTGATGAGCGTGTAGCCCGAGACCGTGAGCGAATTCTGCGGATTGAGCGACGTGCGACCGTTGTAGCGAATATCGCCGTTCAGCGAGAGCCCCGGCACATACGGCACCTTGTACTCGACGTTGCCCGAGAGCACGAAGCGCGGCGCGCCGCCCACGCGGTTGCCATCGAAGCCGTTCGTGCGGGCATACCAGCTATCGAGTGCCATGGCGCTCGCGCCAAGTGTCCACTGCGGGCCCAGCTTGACCGATCCGGCCAACTCGATCCCCTGGTAGATCGACTGGCCATCGGCCACACGCGCGTTGGCGCTGTTCGTGTACACCGCACCGCGCTCGATGCGGAAGAGCGCCGCCGTCGTACTCCAGATGCCCTGCTCCGTCTTCACGCCCACTTCATACTGACGGCTCTTGAACGGATTGAGCACCGCGCCTGCGTTGGCGTAGGTCGCGCCGACGACTTCGCCGGCCTCCAGGGCTTCCACATAGCTCGCGTAGGCCGTTGTGTTCGGCGCGACCTTGTACATCACCGCGAGCGTCGGCGTGAACACACCGTTCGTGGAGTAGGTCGAGATGCCCTGTGCGTTCGTCTGGTTGTAATTCGTGAAGCGAACACCGCCGAGCACCGACAGACGCTCCGTAATCTGCACGGTGTCCGAGGCGAAGACCGAGCGTTGTTCGATCGCGCTGGCGCGCTGCGCCTTGAGGGTCGTGCCGTCGCCGTAATACTGATACGACGTGCCCTGGTACAGATTGCCGGTGTAGGTCGGGCTGTAGACGTAGGCGTAGTCGTTCGTCTGGTATTGCGAGGCGATGCCGAACGTCAGTTGATGCGCGAACGGACCGGTGCGTACCTTGCCTTCCGCGCTCAATTGCCATGCACGGAACGTGTTGTTCTCGTCGCCCAGATCGTTCTGGCCACTGAAATTGCCTGCACCGTTGAGCAGGTAAAGCGTGGCTTCGTTGCGGTCACGCGTCGACTTGTTGAACGCGTAGTTGGCCGACACCTTCCAGTCCTGATCGATCTGATATTGCAGACCCGTCGTGTAGAACTGCGTGATCGTGTTCAGATGCGTGGCCTGCGTTTGCAGATTCGCATTGGACACGTTGATCGGCCCGGGCAGTTGATTGCCCGAGAAGCTGAAAGTCGAGAGCGATGGCGACGTGCCCGTCGCGCGACGGTCCTGATACATCGCGCCGAAGTTCCACGTGAGATCCCGGGTGATGCGCGCATCGAGTGCAACCGATACCGTGTCGCGATTCAGATTGCCGTCGGTGTACGTGCGGCCTTCCTCGTGCGTGTAGTTCAGGCGCGCGCCAAACATGTCGTTCGGCCCGGCGCGCCCGCCAAGATCCACGTGCTCGCGCCAGATACCGTCCGAATGGAAGCCCAGGTCGACGCTGGCAATACGCTCATCCGTCGGCTTCTTCGTCACGTAGTTGACCACGCCGCCCGGCGCAACGAAGCCGTACATGAAGCCGGACAACCCCTTGAGCAATTCCACGCGATCGAACTGCTCGTAAGGCATCGTCACGCCGTAGGTCATTACCGGCAAGCCGTCGAGCTTGAAGCCGTACTGCCAGTCGATCGGCATGCCGCGCACGTAGATATAGCCGGCCCAGGCGTCGAAGGCGTTGCTGCCGTCCGTCACGGAGGCGTCGGTCGAGAACACGTCGCCGAGCTTGGCGGGCTGACGTTGTTCGAGCTGCTCCTGACTCACCACGGTCGTGGAGAACGGGGTATCGAGCTGGCTGCGCGAGCCGAGCGCGCCGGACTGCACCGACTGCTTCAGGTTCTGCGGCGTTTCGCGCAGGGTCGAGCTGGTGACGGTCGTGGCCTTGAGCGTCGCCTGCGCAGAAGTGTCGGTGGCCGCAGTGGCCTCATTGGCCGCGTTGGCCTCGGTCGTCGCAACATCGGCGGACGACTGCGCCACGGCCGGTGTCACGGCAAAGGTCAGCAGCGTGGCGAGGGCGAGCGGAACAAGCGTGCTACGGGGAATGACGGCGTTGCGCGCGATGGTGCTCGCGGTAATGCGGCCGGTCGCGTGCAGAGCGCGATGGGCGTAAGCGAAGGACATGCAGGAAATCCCGAGTGACGAAGTGAATTTTTATTAATTAATGAGAATCGTTAACATTCTCATTATCAGGAGCGGGATATTAGCAAACCGTCACTCGCAGTCAACAACTGTTGAAAGCCGACAAGTCAGGCAACACAGAAATACAACATTTCCACTCCTTGCCCGGCAGGAATGTTGACGAGTGACATGTCAGGGTGCATCAACCGGATGCCTCGAGCGAGAACGGTGTCGGTGTGCCGGCGTGACGGCCGCATCGGAAAGTGGTGCCAAATAGGCTAGTATTGCGGCACTGTCGCCTACCGAGCGGCTAATTGACTGGAACGGCGGCCCTCATCCGGGGCACGCACGCAATGTGGTATGGAACTCGACGCCATTGATTTGAAGATTCTGCGGGAGCTGCAAGCCGACGCCCGCCTCACCAACGTGGAACTCGCCTCACGGGTCAGTCTTTCGCCCTCGCCTTGTCTGGCGCGGGTGAAGGCGCTCGAAGCGGCGGGCTACATTCGCCAGCGCGTCACGCTGCTGGATCCGTCCCGGCTCGGGCTGCATATCAACGTGTTCATTCACGTCACGCTCGAAAACCAGAATCGCGACGGTCTGGATGCCTTCGAAGCCGCCGTCACCGC
>NZ_JAELTP010000166.1 GCF_016428915.1 Pandoraea sp. ASV26 | reverse complement strand
GTCTCGCCCATTTCAATGATTACGACGACTGATCCCCGGCACATAAACGCACCGGGCCACATGCCTGACGGTCGATAAGCGCTCGCCGGACTTCCCGGACTGCGCGACTTAACCGGGCCCGTCACTGGCTGCGGCCAGAAGTGGCACGATCAGATCGCTGATTGGCGTAGGGATGCCGCGCGCACGCGCATATCGCTGCACCACCCCGTTTCGGCTGTCCCATTCAAGCGGGCGCCCGGCTTGCCGGTCGGCGAGGATCGACGTGCCCAGGTCGGGCGGGGAATGGGCAAATTGATCCACGATCGCTTGCGCGACGTCGTCGCCCAGCGATGCCCCTGCCGCGCGAGCTACCTCGAGACACTCCCGCAGATAGGCGAGCGCCAGCCCGGAGATGTCGCTTCGGGAGAACATGCCCGCACGACGATTTGTCAGCACCATCAAACCGGCTACCGCGTTCTGTAGCAGCTTTCGCCAGGCGACGGACGGGAAATCCGCCGCGACGTCGACCGAACACCATGTGCCACGCAAAGCCTCGAGCACCAGGCGGGTTCCCGGCGCGTCGGGCAGCGTGAGTCGCGCTTTGCCACGCAGCCACACCGAGGCATCCGGTTCGCGTTGCGCGGGAAACCAGACCACCGAGGGCAACACCGGCCCCCCATGCACGTGCGGCGCAACGAGCGCTTTCTGCTCAAGGCCGTTTTGCAGCACGCAGACCACCGTCCTTGCGTCGCAGAGTGCCGAAAGCAAGGGGGCCGCTGCCGCCACCTGTGTCGACTTGACCGCGACGAACACCAGATCGAATGTGTCCCCGATCTCGACAGGATTCGTCCGCACCGGACCCGGAACCACAATGCGATCGTCATCGATACGCAGCACCAGGTGCTCATGCATCGTGCGGCCGTATATCGCCGGCGTGCGTCCGACCGCATGCAACGCAGCAGCGACAGTCGTGCCAATGGCCCCGGGGCCGAGCACGGCAACGGATGGATGCTCAGACATCGTGATGGTTCTCCTGTCGTCTTGTCATGCCGGCGAGGCGCGTGCGCGGCGCTCGTTAATGTGGACTGATTTGGACTGATGTGGACGTCAGCCGATGATCGCCGCACCGACGGCAATTACCGTGCACGCCAGCATTTTTCGAATGGTCAACGCATCGCCGAGGAAGACATACCCAATCAATGCGGCGAAAAGTACGCTGGTCTCGCGCAGCGCCGATACCGCCCCCATGGGCGCGGCAGCCATGGCGTAGATGACAATTCCGTAGGCGAGAAGCGAGACCAGCCCGCCGACAAATGCCTGCGTGAATCCGGGTCGGATGGTCAGCAAACTGCCTGCGCCGCGCAGCCCGATGTACACCAGTGGCATCAAGATGCCCCACAAGGCGCACATCCAGACCGTGTACGCCACCGGGGCGCCTGACAGGC
The DNA here is from genome assembly GCF_016428915.1 of Pandoraea sp. ASV26. Lineage (GTDB taxonomy): Bacteria > Pseudomonadota > Gammaproteobacteria > Burkholderiales > Burkholderiaceae > Pandoraea. Next base: position 3,520 of record NZ_JAELTP010000166.1, on the reverse strand, counting down.
GCACGCCGATGCCGTCTGCCACGCTATAGGCGGCAATGAAACACCCGGTGCCCAAGGCATACGGCAGGCTGGCAACCGCAAGCCCACGCCCGTTGAAGGCCAGGAACACGATACCGCCCGACACCAACGCGATGCCGAGCAAGGCGTCGATCCCGATTCTCTCCCCGGCGAACACCGATGCCGCGACGACGATCATCACAGGGGAAGAGCCTCGTGCAATCGGATAGGTCTGTCCGAGTTCTCCCGCACGATAGCTCCTGACAAGAAAGAGGTTATAGCCAACGTGCAGCACCGCAGAAAGCACGGCATACCGCCAACTGGCTTCGGCTGGCGGCGTCAGAAACAGGGCGATTGCGGTGCTGGCGATCGCAACGGCCACACACATGATCGTCATCGACCAAAGCCGGTCGGCCCCGCCACGCAGCAGCGCATTCCAACTGGCGTGCAGAAGCGCCGCCATCAGTACCAGGAGAACAATGTGAAAAGGCATACGCCATACTAAGCATCGAGGCCCCCTCAGTTAAGCGAAGTCTCCTCATTGCATGATGAGTAAATATTCATGGCTTACCGATAGCCTTGCTGAGCCTTGCCGGACTCCGCCAGCAGCCAGTGGCGAAAGTTGACGATGTGGGGCTGCGACTCGACGCCCTTCGGGCAGACAAAGTAGTAAGCCACCGGAGACGGGAACGGTACGTCAAACAGCCGGACCAGACTGCCGTCGCCGATCTCGGCTTCAACGTGTCCGCTTCTCGCGAGCGCAATGCCCTGCCCCAATAGCGCCGCTTCGATCGTCATGTTGGTGTCGGCAAATCTGACGCTTTCCTTGAGCGCGGATACGGCCACCCCGACTTGTTGAAACCAATGCGCCCATTTCGGCACCAGATCGGAACCATCGCGCGTGAGCAGCGGGTAGCGTAATAATTCGGCAGGGTCCTGCGGTACGCCGAAGCGGTTCAGAAGATCGGGACTGGCCACCGGAAAAATCTGCTCCCTGAACATGAAGTCCGAATGCAGCGCCGGGTAATTTCCACTACCGAAACGGATCGCAACCTCCGGCTCCGTGTCCGAAAAATGGATGGCTTTGTCGGTGGTTTCGAGCGTGACCAGAATTTCCGGGTGCTGCCGGGACAGGCTCGGCAGTCGGGGAAGCAGCCATTTCAGGGCAAAGGAATACGTCGTACTGACTCTCAGCCGGACTCGGCCTTTTTGCTCTCTCAGATCGGCAAGCGTTGCGCCCAGACTCATGAAAAACTCGCGCACGATCGGCGCGAGGGCTGCACCGGCCGGCGTCAGGCGCAATGACTTGCCTCGCTCGAACAGTTGCAACCCCCACAGGTCTTCGAGGTGCTTGAGCTGATGACTGACCGCACTTTGGGTGATGTGCAGTTCCTCGGACGCAGAGGTAAACGTGGCATGCCGTGTCGCGACCTCAAAAGCGCGCAACGTTGCGGTAGGCGGTAGATCTCTCATGGCATCGCTTCCTCGGTGAGCGTTTCAAAATTTCACACGTATGAATCGATGCTCATGATGGGGCCTCTTGCCACTGCGCTCAAGATGCCAATTGGCGATGTCCTGGACGCCCCTACGCGCCATGGTTGCTCAAACGCTCGCGCCGCCTCGCGGCCAACGAATCAGCCACACAACGCATCCCCCTCAGCCATTTCCATTCCCGATAACCGCGCTTATGACGTTCGACAAGGCTCAGGCGCGTGTCAGGTCGCGATGCGACCAGACAAAGAGCGGCCATGCCAGTGCGGCGCACAGCAAGCCCCCCGCCCACACCAACCCCCAGCCGCCGATCGACAGCAGCAGCGGGATCGTCAGCGGCGTGAGGAACATCGTCAGGAAGACGCCAGTGTTGCCGATGCCCAGCGCCGTCCCGGCGCGCGAGGCGCCCGCCAGCGTGGCCAGTTCCGTGAACGCAACACCATGCCACGCCGACGCCACGATGCCGCCCGCGATCAACAGCGCAATCATCCACGGCGTGCCGTGCGCCAGCCATTCCGGGTGATGCGCGAGCGCCGCCACGAGCACTGCCAGCAACGCGAAAACCCCGCCGACGATCATCGTGCACACTCGCAAATACGCCGGACGATTGCGATGCTTGTCCGTATAACGCCCGCTCCACACGCGGGTGATCGCAGCGCCCGCCTGCACAGCGCCCAGCGTGAAAGAAATCGCGGCCACGCTCGCATGCGCAACGTCATGCAGAAACACCGTGCCGAACGTCAACACGGCCACCTGCGGCATGGCGAGAACGGCCATGCCCAGCGCGGTACTGAGCAGACGCGCGTCACGCAACGGGGTATAGCTCGCCGCCGGACGTCCGCCCGTGGTACTCGCCTTGCGCGCCGCAGTGCTCGCGGTTTCATGCGGTTCCTCCGGCGGCTCGAGCAGCCACAACCACGCCATGAAGGCTGCGGCCACGCACGCGATGGCCAACCCTGCATACACGGCGCTGAAGCCGAAGTGCAGCGCCGTGCCCGGCAGTACCATCGCACCGATGCCGCCGCCGAGGGGCACGGCGCACTGCCGCACGCTCATCGCCAGACCACGCTCGCTGTCGTGGAACCAACGCATGACCGCGCGCCCGCTCGATCCGTTCACGCTGCCGCCCAGCACGCCGATCGCAAGCATGCCAGCCGCGAGCATCGGCATCGACGGAACATGATGTAGCGTCGGTACCCCCCACAGCGCGAGGGCGACGAGTGCCGCCGCCGTCACCATCAGCCCGACGAGCAGCACCCGCCGGTCGCCCCAGCGGTCAGTGAGCATGCCCCACGGTAATTCGGAGACGGCGATGCCCAGACCGATCATGCCGAGCACGACACCGAGATCGCCGGTAGCCAGCGCGTAAGCACTTCGCATCTGCACGGCGGTGGCAGGAATGCCGCCCATCGCGGCCGCAAAGCTGACATTGGCCGCGACGCCAACGCCCAATACCTTCCAACGATGGTTACGCCCGAGTTCATGGGCAACGGGTAACGGCGCCAGCACAGGCGACACCTGATCGGCGGTAGCAGAGGCAGTACAGAGACGTTCATTCATGGATGACACGGTGCGCGGCCCGGGGCACGCGGCTCAGAGGGGAGAATTCGCGGCATCCCCGCTCGCACCACACCACGATTCGAGACGCCATGCTCCGCATCGTACGGATAGACAATCCATCGGAAAAGCGGGAAAATTCGATGCCATATATCGTATTTTCCGGATTAACTCCGGGTGTGACGGCGCGCCGTGCGTGCCGCCAACGCGATGCCATCCTGAGAGCCGCCATGAACGCCCGCGCCTTCGATCTCACGCAGTTGCGTACCTTTATCGCCATTCACGACGCGGGCAGTATTTCGGCGGCGGCGGAACTGATCTTTCTGTCGCAATCGAGTGTCAGCGAACAGCTCAAGAAGCTCGAAGAGCGCGCCGGGCAGCCGTTGCTCGTGCGTTCGCGCAAGGGCATGCGCCCGACCCCGGCCGGCACGCGATTGCTCGCCTATGCGCGGCAGATCGCGGCGCTGTCCGAAGC
>NZ_JAELTP010000165.1 GCF_016428915.1 Pandoraea sp. ASV26 | reverse complement strand
GGCGCAGAAGGATCGCTATCCGTCGCAGATTTCCGGCGGCCAGAAGCAGCGCGTGGGGATTGCCCGTGCGCTGGCAAGCGAGCCGCAGGTGCTGCTCTCGGATGAAGCGACGTCGGCGCTCGATCCCGAGACCACGCGCTCGATTCTGGAGCTGCTCAAGCGCATCAATCGCGAGCTGGGCCTGACCGTCGTGTTGATTACGCACCAGATGGACGTCATCAAGCAGGTGTGCGACCGCGTTGCCGTGCTCGACGCCGGCCGCGTGGTCGAGCAGGGCCGCGTGATCGACGTGTTCCTGCGTCCGCGCCACGAAGTCACGCGTGCGCTCATCGGCGACGTGATTTCGCAGGAGTTGCCCGCCGGCGTTCGTGAGCGTGTTGCGTCGCGTCTCGGTAACGGTCACGATCATCTGTATCGTCTGGCGTTCTCCGGGGCGGGCGTGGATCAGCCGCTGCTCTCCGAGGCGATTCGCCGCTACGAGCTCGATTTCAATATCCTGCATGGCCAGATCGACGAGATCCAGGGGCAGGCATTCGGATCGCTCGCCGTGCTCGCGGGCGGTACCCCGGCCCGTGTGGCCGAAGCCATGGCGTTCCTCGCCAGTCAGGGCGTTGTCGTAGAGGAGCTCAGCCATGTGGAGTGAAATGTTCGATCTGTTTGTCTCCTCGTTCTGGGAGACGCTCATCATGGTCGGGATTTCCGGCGTGATCGGTGCCGTTGTCGGTGTGCCGCTTGGCGTGCTGCTGTATCTGACGGATCGCAACGGCGTGCTGCAGAACCTGCCGACCAATCGCGTCGTCGGCATCCTCGTCAACGCCGTGCGCTCGACGCCGTTCATCATCCTGCTCGTGGCGGTAATTCCGTTCACGCGCCTGATCGTCGGTTCATCCATCGGCACGATGGCCGCCGTGGTGCCGCTGACCATCGCGGCTGCGCCGTTTGTGGCGCGTCTGGTGGAGACGGCACTGCGCGAGGTGGATCGCGGCCTGATCGAGGCTGCTCAGTCGATGGGCGCGACGACCGGTCAGATCGTCATGAAGGTGCTGCTGCCCGAGGCGCTGCCCGGCATCGTGGCGGGCCTGACCATCACGTTCGTCAGCCTCGTCGGCTACTCGGCGATGGCCGGCGCCATCGGGGGCGGCGGTCTGGGCGATCTGGGCATCCGCTACGGCTATCAGCGTTTCCTGCCCGAAGTCATGATTACCGTTGTGCTGATCCTGATTGTCTTCGTGCAACTGGTGCAGACGTTCGGCGACTGGCTGGTGCGTCGTCTGAGCCACAAGTAACGCCCGATATAACAACGTCGCCGGCGAACCGGCACATCATTCACACGCGAGGTTTTCTATGCAACGTCGTACGATTTTCAAGCTGCTGGCCGGTGTTGGCGCCGCCACGGTATTCGCCACGCAATTCGCAGCCCCGGCTGCCGCAGCCGATGCCATCAATCTGAAGGTCGGTGTCACGGGCGGCCCGCACGCCCAGATCTTTGATGAAGTGAAGAAGGTCGCTGCCAAGGACGGCCTGAACATCAAGGTCGTCGAATTCAGCGATTACGTGCAGCCGAACGCGGCACTGTCGTCGGGCGATCTGGACGTGAACAGCTACCAGCATCAGCCGTACCTCGACGCGCAAGTCAAGGACCGTGGCTACAAGCTCGAGTCGATCGCCAAGACGGTGATCTTCCCGATGGGCATCTACTCGAAGAAGCTCAAGTCGCTGGCCGATCTGAAGACGGGCGACAAGGTGTCGCTGCCGAACGACCCGACCAATGGCGGCCGTGCGTTGCTGTTGCTGCAAAAGCAGGGTTTGCTCAAGCTGCGTGCTGACGCCGGTCTGAAGGCAACGCCGCTCGACGTGGTCGAGAACCCGAAGAAGCTGAAGTTCGTGGAACTGGACGCTGCCCAACTGCCGCGCTCGCTCGACGACGTGGCCGTGGCCGTCATCAACACCAACTTCGCGATGGAAGCCGGTCTGAACCCGAAGCGTGATTCGCTCGCTATCGAAGATGCCAACGGCCCGTACGCCAACGTGCTGGTCATTCGCACGGCTGACAAGAACAAGCCGTGGGTGGCCAAGCTGATCAAGGCTTACCACTCGCCGGAAGTGAAGGCCTTCATCGAGCAGAAGTTCGGCGGCTCGGTCGTCACCGCCTGGTAAGTTTCGGGCGGTCGCTCGGCGGGATGGAGCGCTTCCCGGAAAACGGCAACGCTTTGCGGCGTTGCCGTTTTTTTTCGTCCTCGTCTTCGGACGCGTATTGCGTCAGCATGACGGCAAGGCGTATGCCGGTCTGACGTAAGTATTCTTGCCACGCGAGATGCCGGGGTTCCTGCCGTTCCCGGGTGTGTGGCAATTCCGGCACTGTCACGGTTCTGTCAAATAACGGCGATAGCCTGAGTGCCAAGAAAAGAGGGTGCCTGCGGGCACCGTCACAAGACGCGGATATAGGCCACAGAGCAGCTACCGCACGCGAAGCACGGGGAAAGGGTGAGACACTTCATCGGAGCGCACTTGCCTTCGGTGCGCATGGAATGCGCCCGGCACATGCCCGCACAACGTATGGCTGTTTGCCTGATGGCGGCGCACCGCACCGACCTACGGAGTTTCAGTTGAACCCTCCCCCGCCTGTCGCGATACGTCCGTCGGAGCGCTTCGGCACATCGCGCGATACGAAATCCTCCCCTGCCAGCCCATCCACGCCTTATGCCGATCCGGACGAAGGCGTATTGCTCGCCGAGCTGTGCGAAGGCATCGGGCTGACTTGCGTATTTCAGCCGATTCTCGACTTTCGAACGTCGGAGATCGCGGGTTATGAGGGGTTGGTGCGGGGGCCAGCCGGAACGTCGATTCACTCGCCACTGGCCTTGTTCGGTGCGGCGCGCCGCCATGGTCTGGGCGGACCGCTCGAACTGGCCTGCCGCCGTGCGGTGCTGCGCGGCTTCGTCGAGCAGGACTTGCCCGAACGACTGTTCCTGAACATCGGCCCCGTGACTCGCGCCCAACCCGGTGGCGGCGTGAGCGAATCGCTGGGGCTGGACGAAACCTTTGCCATGCTCCAGTCGTTTCGTATGCCGCCCGAGCGTGTGGTGCTTGAACTCACGGAGCACGCGCCCACGCTGGATCTGGCGAGCACGCGGGCGTCGCTCGCGGCGTATCGGGCGTTGGGTTTCGAAGTGGCGCTCGATGACATGGGGGAAGGCTATGCCAGCCTCAGGTTGTGGTCTGAGCTGCGGCCTGATTACGTCAAGATCGATCGTCATTTCGTGGACGGCATCGACAGCGATACCGTCAAACTTCAGTTCGTGCGCTCGATGCGCCAGATCGCGGAGACGAGCGGCACGCGGGTGATTGCCGAGGGCATCGAGCATGCCGAAGAGCTGCAAGTCGTGCGCGACCTCGGCATCTTCCTTGGTCAGGGGTATTTCATTGCGCGTCCCGAAGCCCAGCCGCAACGGGCGATCACGTCCAACGTGCAGGAAGTGGTGAACGAGCGCCGGGCGTACGTGCATCAGCAACCGAGTCAACTGGGCTCGGGCAATGTGACGCTAGAGCGCATTGCCGCTTATGTCGAGCCTGTCTCGCCCGATACCCGCAGTGAGGATGTGGTGGCGCGCTTCGAGAGCGACCCGGCGTTGGAGGTGCTGCCGGTGGTCGAGCGTGAGCGTGCGGTGGGACTGATTGGACGGGCGTCGCTCATCGGCCGGTTCGCCCGGCCTTTCACGCGGGAGCTGTACGGGCGCAAGCCGTGCTCGGCGGTGATGGAGCCGCGCCCGCTCACGTTCGACAAGAGTGCGCGCATGGAGGATCTGAGCCGCATGATTGCCGAGGGGGCGAGCCGACAGATTGCGGCTGGCTTTATCGTGACGGATCAGGGGCGTTATTTCGGCGTGGCGCAGGGTCATGCCCTGATGCGTCAAATTACCGATATGCAGCTTGATGCGGCGCGCTACGCGAACCCGCTTACGCTGCTGCCGGGCAATGTGCCGATCGACGACTATATGGATCGCATGATTGGCGAGCGCCAGTCGTTCCATGCCTGCTACGTCGATCTCGACAACTTCAAGCCATTCAACGATGTGTTTGGCTACCGGCGCGGTGACGATCTGATTCAACTTGTCGCGCGGGTGCTCATGGCGGTGCGCAATCCCGAGCGCGATTTTCTCGGGCACATCGGGGGCGACGACTTCCTGATTCTGTTCCGCAGCCCGGACTGGGAGGCCCGATGCCGTGAAGCGCTCACGCGTTTTGGCGAGGCGGTGACGGAGTACTTCCATCCGGATCAGATTGCGGCGGGTGGATTTGAGGCGGAGGATCGACGTGGCATGGTGATCTTCCATCCGATCACGAGCTTGTCGATTGGTGTGGTGGCGGTCACGCCTGAGAGCTTCCCGTCGCATGTGGAGGTCTCGGCCGCTGCTGCGGAGGCAAAGAAGATGGCCAAGCGCGCGTTGGGTAACAGCTTGTTCATCGAGCGTCGGCGCGCGCACCGTTGAGCCGACGGCCTTCGCATAAAGTCACCGAAAAAGCCTGCCCGAAGACCTGGGGATCAGCGTGATGTCTTGCGCGTATGCGGGGGGCGTTGAGAAGCGGGGTAGGTTTCGGTGGAAGTGCTGAGGGCGTGGAGGGCTCCGGTCCGTCTGGGGGGAGGTGTTGAGGGCGTGCATCCCCCCAAAAGACGGCGACTTCTCGCCAAAAAGATGGCGAGAAGTGACGCAACTTAATGCGAGAGTGCGGGCATGCCATCCATGCTGGCGGCGTCTTTCTCGCGTTCCTCGGCGAGATACGGGGTGCGCCAGCCAGCCTTCACGCCCCAGTGATAGAACGCGAGCGAGAGTGCTGCGACGATCGCCATGTCCCAGCCGTAGGGCACGAGGCCGATACCGCCGAATTCCTTGCTGCCGGCATAGGAGCATAGGGCCATGGCGGGCAGGTAGCCGATCAGCCACCACGACGCGTTGAGG
>NZ_JAELTP010000164.1 GCF_016428915.1 Pandoraea sp. ASV26 | reverse complement strand
GCGGCATCGACCTGATCCGGCGTGCCCCGAAGAGCTTCGCCGTGTATAGCGGCGACGACCTGACGGCTGTTGCGCTCATGCTCATGGGCGGTCAGGGTAATATCTCGGTCACCGCTAACGTAGCACCGCGTGCGATGCATGAATTGTGCGCCGCGGCGCTGGCCGGCAATGTGGCCAAGGCACGTGAACTGCAATTCCAGTTGTTCGAACTGCACCGTGCCATGTTCGTCGAAGCCAATCCGATCCCCGTGAAGTGGGCGCTGCAACAGATGGGCATGATCGCGTCGGGCATTCGCCTGCCGCTCACGCCGCTCGCGCAGGCGTATCAGGACACGGTGCTTGGTGCCCTCAAGTCGGCCAACATCGCCGTTGTCTAAGCTGTCGTTCAAGCACCCGGGTTCGATTGCCCACCCTTTTTTTGCGACTCATGAAACGAATCGTCAGTAATTCCGTAGCTCGTCCCGTGCTGGCATGGGCCGCTATTGCCTCGTTGGCCCTCATTGCCGGATGTAGTTCCCTCTCGAGCGCTCTGTCCTCCGATAAGGTCGACTACAAAAGCTCGAAGACCGGCCCCTCGCTCGACGTTCCGCCGGATCTGACGAACGTTCAGGCCGCCGATCGCAAGTACGTGTCGCCGGCCGGTACCGCCACGCTGTCGACCTACGAGACGCAGCAGAAGGTGGTTGCGACCAATCCGACGGACACCGTGCTGCCCGCCGTGCCGGGCATGAAGGTCGTGCGCGACGGCAACGAGCGTTGGTTGGTGATTCAGAAGACCCCGGGCGATCTGTGGCCGACGCTGCGTGAATTCTGGCAAGAGAACGGCTTCGTGCTGACGATCGATTCGCCGGACACCGGCGTGATGGAAACCGACTGGGCCGAGAACCGCGCCAAGCTGAATCAGGACATCATCCGCGATCTGCTCGGCAAGGTACTCGACGGTCTGTATTCGACCGGCGAACGCGATCGTTTCCGCACCCGAGTGGAGCGTGATCCGAACGGCGGCACCGATGTCTACATCACGCACCGCCGCATGGTGGAAGTGTTCACGAACTCGCAGAAGGACACGACCAAGTGGGAGCCGGCGCCGAACGATCCGGGTCTCGAGGCGATCTTCCTGACGAAGCTGATGCAACGCTTCGGCGCGCAGACCGAGCAGGCTCAGGCGCAGGTTGAGGGTGCCAAGTCAGGCGTTCCGACGAGCCAGGTCGTGAAGACGGCTGACGCCGCCTATCTCGATATCAACGAGCCGTTCGATCGCGCATGGCGTCGTGTGGGTGTGGCGCTCGACCGCGGTAACTTCACTGTGGACGATCGTGATCGCGCCAAGGGTCTGTACTTCGTGAGCTACGTGGATCCGGCGTCGCTTGCCAAGGACAACGGCTTCTTCTACAGCCTGTTCCATGCGAAGGAAGTGCAGGACGCCAAGCGGGCCAAGAAGTACAGCGTGAACGTGCAGGGTCGCGGCGACAGCCAGACTCGCGTGCAGGTGCTCGACGACAAGGGTAACGTCGATAACTCGCAGATCGCGCAGACGATCATTGGTGTGATCAGCAACCAGCTCCGTTAAGGCGGGGCGTGCGGTTCGCCAGTTTAGGCAGTGGCAGCGAAGGTAATGCCCTGCTGGTGGAGGCGTCGGAAGGCGTCTCCACGACACGCATTCTCCTCGATTGCGGTTTCTCGATGCGAGAGATCGAGCGGCGCCTGACGGCACGCTCGGTCGACGTGGCGTCGCTCGATGCCATCGTCATCACGCATGAACACGCCGACCACATCGGCAGTGCGCTTTCCCTCACGCGGAAGTACCGGATTCCTCTCATCATGAGTTGGGGAACGGGGCAGGCCGTCAAAGTCCACACAACGCTCAAGGCTGGCGACGACGAGGCGCTCGTGCGCTGGTGCCGTTCCGATGAGCGACTGGCGGTCGGCGACATTGAACTTCATCCCTACACCGTGCCTCACGACGCGCGCGAGCCGCTGCAATTCGTGTTTTCCGACGGCGCACGCCGCTTGGGGGTGCTCACGGATGCCGGGTGCCCGACGGCCCATTTGATCGCCACGCTGGGCGGTTGCGACGCCTTGGTGCTCGAATGCAATCACGACCGCGAGATGCTGGCCAACAGCAAGTATCCGCCTTCGCTCAAAGCCCGGATCGGCGGCACCTACGGCCATTTGGCCAACGAGGCGGCGGCGGAGATTCTGGGGGCGATCGACAGGGCGAAGCTCCAGCGTGTGATTTGTGCACATCTGAGCGAGCAGAACAACACGCCTGAGCTGGCCATGGCGGCGATGTCGGCGGTCATCGGTACCGAGGCGACGGAGATCCTTGTAGCAACGCAGGCAGGGGGCTTTGATTGGCTGACGTGCTAGCGGCGTTGGTGTTGCGCGGATGACGTTGGAGAGCGGGTGGGGTACCCGGATCGAATGAGCCGGATGAGCGTGATGCGAAGCGTGCGGATACAAAAAAGCCGGTCGAAAGACCGGCTTTTTTTGCTCAACTGCCTTGCGGCAGCGAGAGCTTACTTGCTGGCGGCAGCGTCAGCAGCCGAAGCCACGGCGTCAGCAGCAGCACCAGCAGCCGAAGCGACCGTGTCAGCAGCAGCACCGGCAGCCGAAGCAGCCGAGTCAGCAGCTGCGCCAGCAGCCGAAGCAGCGTCCGAAGCAGCCGCAGCAGCCGAAGCGGCAGCGTCAGCAGCCGGAGCAGCGGCTTCTTCCTTCTTGCCGCAGGCGGTCAGGGCGATAGCCAACAACGAAGCGACGAGGAGAGACTTCTTCATGATCACGTCCTTTTATGGTAGAAGACAAGCGAATGAATAATTAGTTACGGTAATACGCTCTTGCCAGCGCAAAGCCGATTGCGAGACTTTGGCAATTGAGGATTACCCTTGGTCATGCAAGCTGCTTGGCGAGAAATTATATTGGGTTTTCCCCAACGCGTCACGTCAATCTCGCGCATTTACCCCGCTTTTTTCCTTACGGCGCGCAACTTTGGCACGGGCTTCGAGTCTGGTTCGAGTTGCAGCCATCCCGAGGCATACCAATCGTACAGAATTTCGACGATTTCATGGTCTTTTTGCTCGAAATTCGCACATTCTTCTGCATTCAGCCGACGATGGTCAGCAATGCGCCGTAACGTCGATCGTGCCCTGACGGGGACTTCGAGCAACTCGCCATTGACGTAGTATCGGTTGCGTCGATACAACAATTGCGTCTTGGCGGAGAGCGATACGCCGCGCGATGACGCTTCGCGCACGAAACGCGCCTGTGAAAGCGGGGTTTGCGGCGGGTCGAAGAACACGTGCGACTTCGGTTCGCTCAACCAGCGCCCAAGGAAGTCGCCCACCTCTTTTTCTCCCCAACGCACTTTCTCGAGTTGTGCGACGAGCGTGTCGATCATCGCTTCGGGCAGCGCGGCCGGATGTTTGACGGCAGATTGCGACGGATCGGCGTATCGGCCAGCGAAATGACGCGCGAACGGCAATTCCGGCGCGTTCTCCGCCAGGTAATACAGGAAGTTCTGAAGCATCTCCTGCTCGAGCGGAGCGCGAAAACCGATCGAATACGTCATGCACTCGCCTTCGGCGACGCCATCATGCGCGTAGCCCGGCGGCAGGTACAACATGTCGCCAGGTTCGAGCACCCATTCCTCTTCGGCCTCGAAGTGCTTGAGGATGCGCAGCGGCACGCCTTCGAGCCACGCGGTGTCGCGTTGCGGCCCGATGCGCCAGCGCCGTTTGCCATGCGCTTGCAGCAGAAAGACATCGTAGGAGTCGAGGTGCGGGCCGACACCGCCGCCGTCGGTGGCGTAGCTGATCATCACGTCATCGAGACGGGCGTCGGGAATGAAGCGAAACTGTTGCATCAGCGCGTCGACGGCCGGCGCGTGCAGATTCGCACCCTGCACGAGAAGCGTCCATTGCTTGCGCGTGAGCGGCGGCAAATCGCTGGCATCGAAGGGGCCATGTTCGAGCTGCCAGCGCTTGCGTGCATGGCTGATGAGCCGTGACTCGACGTCGTCTTTCGCCGCAAGTGCGAACAGGGCGTCGCGCGAGAGCGGTGCACTGAAGCCGGGGATCGCTTGCCGGATGAGCAACGGGCGCTTGTGCCAGTAGCGCTTCATGAAGGCGTCGGGTGCGAGGCCGCCGAGCAGGGTCGATGGGGATCGGGATGTCGTCATGCGTAGATCGATGCGTTGGATGTGACGAAGTGACGAAGGCGTGGCCGTCGATGACGGCGGTGTCTCCGGTCACCCGGTGGCAGCGTGATGCGAACGGGCATGAGGTGCAGTCAAGCGCGCGGTACGAACGCGCAGTGCACACGTTCGTGGGCCTTCAGGTGACTTCGGGCCGCTGCCGGGTCGCTGTCATGCGGCTGCGCGTATAATGCGGGCTGTTTTCCGGAGAGTTTGATGAAGATCGAAAAGAATACCGTCGTCTCGGTGACTTACAAGTTGTCGGACGCTCAGGGCAACCTGATCGAAGAAAGCGGTCCCGAGCCGATGGTTTATCTGCACGGCGGCTATGATGGCACGTTCCCCAAGATCGAGGAAGCGCTCGATGGTCAGGACGTCGGCTACGAGGCGCAACTGCAACTGGAGCCGGCCGACGCGTTCGGCGACTACGATTCCGAACTGGTCAAGATCGAAGAGCGTGGCCGTTTCCCGGATCCGCTCGAAGTCGGCATGCAGTTCGAAGGCACGCCGGAAGACGGCGATGAAGAGGCCGACACCCTGATCTACACGGTGACGGATGTCGCTGACGACAAGGTTGTGCTCGACGGCAATCATCCGCTCGCAGGCATGGCATTGCGCTTCGAGCTGAAGGTGACCGACGTGCGTCAGGCGACCGAAGAGGAGATCGAGCACCAGCACGCGCATGGCGCATCGGGCCTCGAAGTCGTCGACGAAGACGAAGACGACGCACCCACGCTGCACTAAGGCTTCGGCGTTGCACTGCCGCCTCATGGCAAGGCAGGTGACGCAGGAGACAGTAGCCGTAGCAAGACATTCGCCGGGCCGGCACATTGCTTGACGCAATGCGCCGCGCCCGGCGTTTGCGTTTTGAAACCGGGCTCAGTGACTGTGCGCGGTGGAGTGTGCGGTGGTGTTTGGCGCGAGTGCGGGCCCGATGGGCATGACGCCCTGATTGGGATCCGA
>NZ_JAELTP010000163.1 GCF_016428915.1 Pandoraea sp. ASV26 | reverse complement strand
GTTCACGCCGCTCGGCCTCCGTTGACGGCACGCTGGCGCCATTCGTCGCAAGACGGCTGCGCGCGTCGGGGCAAGTTTTTATCGTGGCGCCATGATCCGAACACAGTGAGGACGTCATGGCGACGATCGTGGGAATGCATCTGGCCGCTGCGGTAGCGGCGGTACTGTTGGGCATCGGTATTTTGTTCCTGCGGCGCGGTACGCCGCGGCATCGGTGGCTCGGCCGATTGTGGGTGACGGCGATGGCCGTGACGGCGGCATCGAGCTTCGGGATCCGTGAACTCGGTGCGGGCCGTCTGTCGTGGCTGCACGCGCTCTCGGCCTACGTGCTGGTCGGTCTGGTACTGGCGGTGCTGGCGATCCGGCGCGGCGACGTGAGCGCCCATCGGCGGCAGATGCTACGCCTGTACGCCGGGCTGGTGATTGCCGGGGTGGCGGCCGTTGCCGTGCCGGGGCGGGTGCTCAACAATGCGTTCGCGCAGATGTGGCACCATGAGGCAACCTTGGCCGCCGTAGCATCGGGCGGCAGGGGCGGTGAAGGCCAACGCGGTGAGGGCGGTGAGGGCGCACCGCGCGCACAGAACGACAAGATTGGCGGGAATGGCAAGAATCGCGATAAGCAAGCAGCGGCACTAAAACAAACGCAAAGGGCGGCGAAGGCCGGGCCAGACTCGCTCGCCATGACAGGCGGTGCAGGCGCATGAAACTCACGTCGATGATGAGACAACTGCAATCCGTTGAGGCCGCACACGCGGGCCCCGTCAAAGTGACGCGCGGCCTGTGGCAGACGTTTCTTCGCGAACTCGCCGGTGTGGTGTTCTTCAACACCGCCATCGCGCTGCTGCTTGTGTTCACCGGCTTTGGCGGCACGTTCTTGCAGAACTTCGTTTTCAGTCAGTGCATCGGTATTTCCATCACCTTGTTCGTCGACGGCGGGCGCCGCGTCATCTGGGGGGACGGTACGCCGTCGATGGTGCCGTTCCTGCTGCTCGTCGTCATCGGTTGTGTGGCCGGGCTCGTCGTGGGCATTGCCTGCGGCACGGCGCTGCTGGGGGTGCCGATATCGAATTGGCGGATGTTGAATGGACGCTCGCTGCCCATCGTGCTGGTCGTGGCGCTGATTGCCACCGGTATCGGCACGTATCACGGCTGGTCGCGCGCGCGGCTCTCGCAACTGCGCGAGGCCACGGCGCAGCAGGCGCTACGTGAGGCGGCGGCAGACAAGCAACTCGTGCGAGCGCAATTGCAGACACTGCAAGCGCAACTGGAGCCGCATTTTCTGTTCAACGTGCTCGCCAATCTCGACTCGCTGATCGCCCGAGATCCGGCGCGAGCCAGGATCTTGCTCGGACATCTCAACCGGTTTTTGCGCGCGTCGCTCGCGGCGACACGCGCCGAAGTCACGGCACTCGCCGACGAATTCGCGCTGCTCGAAGCCCTGATGGCGATCCAGCAGGTGCGCTTCGGCGAGCGGCTGCGCTACACGTTCGAGCTGCCCGAGGATTGCCGCGCGTTGCCGGTGCCGCCCATGCTCGTGCAACCGCTCGTCGAGAATGCGGTCAAGCATGGCGTCGAGCCGCTTGCCGGCGGCGCTTCGGTGCACGTCAGCGCCCGGCGCGAGCGTTCGGCGTCTGGCGCGTGGCAGGTGGTGCTGCGCGTAGCGGACGACGGTGCGGGCTTTCGCGCCGCAGTGGGCGCCGACGGGGACGACCGCGCGGGGGGTGTCGGCCTGACGAATATTCGAGAGCGCCTGCGGGTGCTATTTGGCGACGCCGCGCGCCTTACGCTCACCGAGGGCGTGCCGCGGGGTGTCGTCGCAACGTTGCGTCTGCCCGCGGAGTCTTCCGGGCCGCCAGCGGTGCCAACGGCCTAAGTTTCCAGTTGCTTTCCAGTTGCCAGAGAGTGGAGTGCATGACATCCCCCGTCGCCCTGATTGCCGAAGACGAACCTTTGCTCGCCGACGCGCTGCGCACCATGCTCGCGCAGACGTGGCCCGCGCTGCATGTGCTGCCCGTGGCCCCGGACGGGACGTCGGCGATTGCCGCCATTGCGCAGGCGCAGCCGGATGTCGTGTTTCTCGACATCGCCATGCCCGGTGCGACCGGACTGGATGTCGCGCGCGCGTGCGCACGGCTTGCCCGGCCCCCGCAGATCGTCTTCGTGACGGCGTTCGACCGGTTCGCGCTCGATGCCTTCGACGCGGCTGCCGTCGACTATCTGCTCAAGCCGGTGGAGCCTGAGCGTCTGGCCCGGACGGTGGCGCGGGTGCGCGAGCGTCTGGCCGCACCGGACGGCAGCACGCTCTCGCGATTGCTGGCGACGTTGCGCACGCATCTGGAGGAGGGGGCGTCGCCAGAGCGGCAAGAGGAACAGCAAGAAAGGCAGCAGGAACGACAGCAAGAAGGACAGCAAATCGACGCCTCCGCGCATACTCCCTCGTCGCGCGTCGCGCCGGCCACGCAAGCCCGGGAGTATTTGCGCTTTGTCCGGGCATCGGTGCGCGACGAGATTCGTATCGTCCCGGTCGAGGACGTGTGTTTTTTTGAGGCGTCCGACAAGTACGTTGTCGTGGCGACCACCGACGGCGATCTGCTGATCCGCACGAGCCTGCGCGAGTTGATGCCGCAACTCGATCCGACCCGCTTCTGGCAGGTACATCGCAGCACGGTGGTCAATGTTGCCGAAGTCGTGAGCGCGCAGCACACGCCGCTGGGCCGCCTCACGCTCAAGCTCAAGCGTCGCAAGGACCGTGTGGCGGTCAGTCGTCAGTACGCGCACCTGTTCCGGCAGATGTAGCCTCGGGAACGGTGGCGAAGAACTCGCTGGGTGTGCGTCCGAAGGCGCGTTTGAACATCGCAGAAAACGCGCTCTGACTCCGATAGCCCAATTCGCGTGCAATGCGGGCGAGCGGATATCCCTTCGACGCGAGCGGAATCGCCTGCGCCAGCACGACCTGCTGACGCCACTGCACGAAGCTCATGTTGAGTTCCTGCCGGAACAGACGGCCGATGGTGCGCGGGCTCGCGCCGGCGTAGCGGGCCCATTGATCGAGTGTCCAGGCGCGCGCCGGATCGGCCAGCATGGCGTTGCACAGCGTGAGCAGCCGCTTGTCGCGCGGTAGCGGCACCTCCAGCGGCAGCGGCGACGCACGCCGCAATTCGTCGAGAATCAGGCCGCCGAGCAGTTGCTCGCGACGGGCGTCGAGCGTGTCTTCGGGCACGTCGATGGCCGCTATCAACTCGCGCAGCAGCGCCGACACCTCCACCACACGGCAATGATCCAGACCAGCCGGGATGACCTCGGGGTGGACGTAAAGCGTGCGCAAGTACGAGGGTTCATTGACCTGTAGGCTATGCACGACATTCGGCGGAATCCAGATGGCACGCGAGGGCGGTACGATCCACGCCGCATCGGCAACCGCGATCTGGATCACGCCGCGTGGCGTGTAGGCGACCTGTGCCCACGCGTGCTCATGATCGGGCACGCGGATACCGTCGCCCAGCGGCCGCGCGCGCAGCCGCACCGGATGCTCGCGCGTCGGCATGAATGCCGTCGGCAGGGGGTAAGGCTCGGAGGCCACCTGTCCGGCGGTGCCGGCGTCGGGACTCGGCGGCTCGGTATCCATCAGGCCGGACGGCTCGGGCGTGAGGTTGGGCATGGCGTAAGCGCGACAATTCGGGTTTCATAAGTGTAAATCAGCCGCGCATGGCCGTTGGCGTCTATGTGCGAGAGCGGGCCACCGGGCCGTCCACGGGGCACATGCCACAGGTTTCCGGGGAGCAAAGGCGCTATGATCGGTGGCGGTACGCGACGGGCGTAGTCCTTGGGTGCCAGCCGACTGGCGGTCCGCCGCATTTCCCTTCGTTCCCTGACGTTCCCTTGGCCCAACATTGGCCATTTCCGATCTGGATGTTCGCGATGACAACGGCAAACCGCGATCTGTATGATGCGCATGACTCGTCCGACGAGGCGATCCACGTCTTCGTCTATGGCACGCTGCGTGCCGGAGAAATCAACGACATGATTCGGGCGGCCGCACGGCACGGTATCGCGGCGCCGGTATACGTCGGCACCGCGTCGATGGGCGGGCAGCTCTATGATTTCGGACACTATCCGGGCATGGTGCTCGATGCGACGGGCCAACGAGTGACCGGCGACATCTACCGGATTCAGGCGGCACTGATCCCCGTGCTCGACGAGATCGAAGCGGTTTATCCGGGCGAGGCCGGGTTGTTCGTTCGAGAGACGCATGACGTCGCATGCAACGGCAAGACGTACCCATGCATCGTCTACCCGGTGAGCCCCGCAGCGGTCAGCCAGTTGCCGCAGATTCCGGGGGGAGACTGGGTTGCCTACCGCCGCGAGCGCGACGCCAACGCTGCGTGACCCTGAGCGCTTGGCGTCGTTGGTGTCGTTGGTGTTGAGGTATCCGACCCGCGCGCGCTATCTGCCGAGGGCGAGTTGCCGCAGCCTCGACATCGGGAAGCCGAATGGATTCAGGGAGGTGCCCACGTCGTAATGGTCGATGCCATCCGAATGCTTGAGCACACGCGCCAGACCGACCGTCAACGGCAACACCAGCCATTGCAGTGCGCACTTGAATACGAACTCGAGCCCCGCCATTCGCGCCATCGCGTCGACATCCAGCACATAGGCGAACGCCACCGCAACAAACACGACCGAGTCGAGCATCGCCGCAAGTGCGCTGCCCGCCATGAGGCGCAGGCTCGCCAGCCGGCCGTGCATGGCCACTTTCATGCGGGCGAGCGTGGCAGCGTTCGCGAACTCACCGACGACGCAGGCCGACACCGACGCGAGGAACATGTGGGCAATGGCCTCGAACCAGTGGCGTTGCACCTCGTCCGTGAAACCGGTCTGCGCAGCCCATGCGGCGTCGGTCGGCAGGCGTGACATCAGCCACAGAAACCCGATCATCACCAGATTGGTCGCGAGACCGCTCCAGATCACGATGCGGCTGATGCGATAGCCGTAGACCTCCGTGAGTACCGATGAAAACAGATACGCGAACGGAAAGCTGATCAGCGCGGCGGAGAACGTCAGCCGGAACGGTTCACCCCCGGTCGACCAGGGCAGCGTGACTTCACACACGCGAGCGCCGAGCGCGTTGGAGATCAGCAGGAAGCTCACGAAGGCGATCGCGAGCACGATCACCGCCGGGGTGATGCG
>NZ_JAELTP010000162.1 GCF_016428915.1 Pandoraea sp. ASV26 | reverse complement strand
GTGCGAGGCGCCGGTCGAGCAGCGCGTGAGCGGCAGGCTGTCCGGTGTGAGCGGTTTGTTCGTGTTGACGATTCTGGTTTTCCAACTTCCATCCCTCTGGACTGGCGCAATGCTTTGGCATGCTTGCGTCGCCGATACCCATCATGCTGCGAAGGCCATGACCGGTGCGAGTTCGGCGGCGTACGGGGGTCTACGGGGTGCCGACGGCAGCGGCACGACCGCCGGAGTCAGCACTCCGGGGGCACACTCGATGCGCGGCACGGCGCGAATTTGGCCTGAGCATAACTGAAAACGCCAAAGCGCGTCGGACGCCACCTCAATCCCTCGCGCGAGCCCCGGCGTATCGCACGACTGACGAGAATTAAGCGATGAACAGCCCTGAATGCACGATGAATAGCGATCATCGGAAACCTTGGCCTCGACGGCCGGCGGGCTGACGGGCTGGCATCGATGGCGGCGGTGTGAGGCTCGATGCGACTCGATGCGGCGAAATGCGGTTGAAGGCGGCGGAAGCCGGCGGAAGGCACGGCCGACGCAGCCTCAGCGTCAGCCTGAGTCCGCCTGCGCGAAAGCCGCATTGGCGGCCCGGCACGGCGCGTCGATACTGGCGCCATGATGAATACACCACACCTGACCGACCTCATCCCCCTGCTCTCGCTGGGGCTCGTGACCTTCCTGCTCGCCGGCTTCGTCAAAGGCGTGATCGGGCTGGGCCTGCCGACCGTGGCCGTCGGGCTGCTCGGACTGGCCATGCCGACGGCAGAAGCTGCGGCGCTGCTCATCGTGCCGTCGCTCGTGACAAATGTCTGGCAATTGCTGGCCGGCCCGCGCTTTGCCGCATTGGCAAAACGTTTGTGGCCGATGTTGGTCGGCATCTGCATCGGCACCTTGGCGGGCGGCGGATGGCTCGCCAATGGCGGCGATTTCGCCGGGATCGCGCTGGGCGTGGCACTGCTCGCCTACGCCGCGCTGGGACTTGCGGCGGTGCGCCTGCACGTGCCCAAACGCTGGCCCGGCGCGTGGGTCGGTGCGCTTGGCGGCGTCATTGGCGTGATCACCGGACTGGTCACGGCGGCGACCGGCGTGTTCGTGATTCCCGCCGTGCCGTTCCTGCAAGCGCTCGATCTGGAGAAGGACGATCTGGTTCAGGCGTTGGGTCTCTCGTTCACCGTGTCGACGATTGCCCTTGCCGCAGGTCTGGCGCGCGACGGCGTCTTCCACGGCCATGCCATCGGTGTGTCCCTGCTCGCGCTGGCGCCGGCATTGGGCGGAATGTTCTTCGGGCAGTGGGTGCGGGGACGCGTGAGTGCCATCGTGTTCCGCCGCTGCTTCTTCGTGGGACTCGCGATGCTCGGGGCGGAACTGGTGATTCAACACATGTGATGAGTGCGGTGGCGCGGTGACGCGGTGGCGTCGCGGCCGCCGCTCCCCCGCCCGTTCGCATCACCTCAGCATCACCTCAGCGTCACTTCAGATCGGCGAAATCGACGTCCCAGAACTCCATCTCGCGACGGCTTTGCAGATCGCGCCCCTCCTCCGTGCGACGCAGTTCGACGCGGCGGATCTTGCCGGAGATCGTCTTCGGCAGATCGCAGAATTCGATGCGTCGGATGCGTTTGTAAGGCGCGAGATGATCGCGGCAGAAACGCAGGATATCGAGCGCGAGCGTATCGTCGGCGTGAAAGCCTGCACGTAAGGTGATGAATGCCTTCGGCACGGCCAGCCGCACCGGATCGGGACTCGGCACCACGCCGGCCTCGGCGACGGCCGGATGCTTGATCAACTCGCTTTCCAGCTCGAACGGACTGATGCGATAGTCCGACGCTTTGAAGACATCGTCCGCGCGGCCGACATAGGTGAAGTAGCCGCGCTCGTCGCGCATGGCAACGTCGCCTGTGTGGTAGTAGCCGTCGCGCATGGCGTCGGCGGTCTTCTCGCTGTCGTCCTCATACCCCTGCATCAACCCGGTCGGGCGTGACGACAGGACAAGCGCGATTTCACCTTCGTCGGCTTCGGCGCCATTCTGATCGAGCAGCACGACGCGATACCCTGGCATCGGACGCCCCATCGCCCCCGCCTTCACCGGTTGCCCCGGCGAGTTACCGATCTGACAGCAGGTTTCGGTCTGGCCGTAGCCGTCGCGAATCGTGATGTTCCAGGCGCGTCTGACCTGATCGATCACTTCGGGATTGAGCGGCTCGCCCGCCCCGATGAGCTCGCGGAACTTCACGGGGTGGCGTGCGAGATCTTCCTGAATCATCATGCGCCAGACCGTGGGCGGGGCGCACAGCGTGGTAACGCCACAGCGCACCGCCGTCTGTAGCGCGGCACCTGCGTCGAAGCGAGAGAAGTTATAGATGAAGATGGTCGCACCCGCGTTCCACGGCGCGAAGAAACAGCTCCACGCGTGTTTCGCCCATCCGGGCGAACTGATGTTCCAGTGGATATCTCCCGGTTGCAGGCCGAGCCAGTACATTGTGGCGAGATGGCCGACGGGGTAGCTCTGATGCGTATGCAGCACCAGCTTCGGACGCGACGTGGTGCCGGACGTGAAATAAAGCAGCAGCGGATCGGTCGCGAGCGTGGTGCCGTCGGGGGTGAACTGGTCGGACACACCGTAAGCGGGCGCGAGCGGCGTCCATCCGTCGGGCGGGTTGTCGCCGACGGCGATGCGTCCATAGTCGCCGGGCAGGTTGGCGAACTTGAGGGCGTCGCGCGCGGTGGTGACGACGTGCCGCACGCGACCGCGTTCGAGCCGGTCGGTGAGATCCCCTGCGGCGAGCAGGGTCGTCGCGGGAATCATGACGGCACCGAGCTTCATGCACGCGAGCATGAGATCCCAGAGTTCGACCTGATTGGGCAGCATGAGCAGCACGCGATCGCCACGCGACACGCCTTGTTCGCGCAGGTAATTGGCGACGCGATTCGAGCGAGCGGACATCTCGGCGAAGGACAGACGTGTCTCGCGACCGTCTTCTTCTACGACCCATAGGGCGGGATGATCGTTGCCTTGTGCGTGGGGGTCGAAGAAATCGAGCGCCCAGTTGAAGCGGGAGAGAACCGGCCAGCGAAAATCGCGGTACGCCACGTCGTAGTGGCTACGCTGCGCGAGAAGAAGATCGCGCGCGGCCTCGAACCCCAGGATTTGCGGCATCGCTTGTCTCCGAGCCCCGACGGGCAGGATTTAGGCAGAATTCCATTATCGTGAGCCCCCCCGAATCCGACATCCGGAATAACCATCATGGGGTATCGCCTGTCGTGGATGCCGTGCCGTTTGCGCAGGATGCAAAAAAATATGCGGCCAACGCGCATAGCCCCTTCCTTTCCCGCGAAAAGCTCTGCTATAATCGCCTGCTTTCGAGCAATGCATCTAAACGACGCATTTCTCACGGGGCGTAGCGCAGCCTGGTAGCGTACCTGCATGGGGTGCAGGTGGTCGGAGGTTCAAATCCTCTCGCCCCGACCAGAATAGAAAAACCCGCACAGTCTTTGGCTGTGCGGGTTTTTTCGTTTGAGTCGAGCTGTTGATTCGCACAGCTTAGTATTAGGTAGTTGCCTGATATTCGCCGGAAGTTACGGCGTCGCCGGTAGCGGCGCTGCACTGCATCAGAACCGTTGTCGCAAGCGCAGCGTGCCAGCTTGGGCAACGAGGCCACCGCCCCGTCAGCGTGAGACATTCCAGAACTGCGGGTGGGTGGCGGCGGGAGCGAGGGCGTGAGATGCGACATACCCACTCTCCTGCGGTGTCAGGAAATAGCATTCGAGATCGTCCTTGGCCTCACCTTCCGTCGGCTGGACATCCATGCAATACCGGCCCGATACGTCGACATACCAATTCCCTACCCTATGGTGGTGAGAGCCGTGCTTACCGCCGAGGCCTCCGCCAAACTCCATCATGAAAGTGCCATCGGCGTGGTCGATCCAACTTCGCGTGCCCCCTGAGGGAAGGCTCGTCCGCACGGTTGCATTGCTCATCAATGCCTTGACTTCGTCGGCACTGAGGGGCTGAGCGTCAGGCGTCTGGGCGATTCCCGAGCGAGCCGTCCACAGGAGAATGGTCATGAACATTAGCGATGCGAAACGCCGCCGCGTCGTAAGCACGCTTAACTTTTGTGACAAGGCAAGCCAAACACGCCGCGTAGCGCAACTGGATATGTTCATATCGCCCCCAACCAGAGGTGGACCTCTATGACCAAAGAGTAGGAAGAGGTCGGCGCCGCTTCAAGACGATGACAGGGCGGGTATTCCCCATCGGCCAAGCGGACTAGATTGAAGGTTAGAACGGGTGCCGAAACGAATTGCCCGCACACCTTTGCGGCGATTGCCAAGGGCGAGCCAAAGGGGCAACTTGCAGGTCGATGCCTTCGCGCGGCGAATCTGTCAAAGGATCGCTACACCTGCCATCTCACCGAAATAGCATCTGCAAATTAATTTCGTATTACTAAATACTAGCAGATCGTCCACGTATCGCTGCTACGCTTCTTCTCGATTTTGAAAATGGCGTCCTTCCTGACAAACACTTTTGCAAGCCTGCAAAAGCCAAGCATGGCGCCACCCATACGACCGCGCGCGCAGCGCAACCAACGCGCGCTGTGTCGCCGATCCCACCGGTGCCACCGCCTTTACGTCACTAGGCGCACGCCCGGTCGCGGATCTGGCCGTGGTGTCGGCAGGCTTGACGCTGTTGCGCGCCGGTCATTTGAGTGTGACCGCTCGTGATGAACTTCAGGCTGGGGGTGGACTCGTCGCGCAAGCGGGTGCGCTGCGGTTGCGTCAGTTGTTCTAACGCCGGGCGCGTAGCGCCAGAAGGACGAGAAATGCGGCCGGAGGGCGCCGGCCGCGGGGCTATCGGCAAAGGACGACTCAGGCGGTCAGCCGCTCGAGCAACGTTCGCGGACGCGCTGCGCGACCCGCAGCGGCCAGCGCCGCCTCGTGCCAGCGTGCCGTGGGCACGTCCGGGGGCGAGAGCAGGCTATCGAAGCCGCAGGCCCACAACATCGCCAGCTGATCGGGCAGCAACGGCCCCGACGCGCGAATTCCACCGTCGAAATGCCACTTCTCGCGCAGCAGCTTGGCCAACGTGAAACCGCGTCCGTCGCGGGACTTCGGAAACTCGATCACGATGAGTTCGAGTTGCGGCAAGAGCGCGGCAATACGCTCAGGATCGTCGTGGCCCTGCACCCGGATACCCGCCGGCGCCGTGCCCTGCTCGTTCGCCGCGAGCCATGCATCGAGCGGCAGCACGTCTTTGCTGCGCGCCTGTGTCGTGACCGGTTCGTGTGCGCCGCGATAAGTCCAGACG
>NZ_JAELTP010000161.1 GCF_016428915.1 Pandoraea sp. ASV26 | reverse complement strand
GGTCCAGTACCGCGAAGAGGGCTTCCTGCCCGAAGCCGTGGTGAACTATCTGGCGCGTCTGGGCTGGGCGCATGGCGACGCCGAAGTGTTCACGCGTGAGCAGTTCGTCGCGTGGTTCGATCTGGAGCATCTGGGCAAGTCGCCGGCACAGCACAATCCGGAAAAGCTGCTGTGGCTGAACAACCAGTATCTGAAGCAGGCCGACAATGAGCGTCTGGCCGGGCTGACCGAGCCGTTCCTGCAAAAGGCGGGCGTGTCGATCGAAGGCGGGCCCTCGCTCGCGGGGGTGGTCGGGCTGTTCAAGGACCGTGCGAACACGATCAAGGACATTGCACAGAGTGCTGAAATGTTCTACCGCAAGCCGGCGCCGTCGGAAGCCGATCTGACCCAGCACATGACCGATGCCGCGCGCGCGGCGGTGAAGGATCTCGCCGCGGCGCTGGCCGCGTTGCCCGAGTGGAAGAAGGAAGCGATCTCGCCCGCCTTCAAGGCCACACTTGCGCAGCACGGCATGAAGATGCCGCAGCTCGCGATGCCGGTGCGTCTGCTCGTGGTCGGCACGACGCACACGCCGGCCATCGACGCCGTGCTCGAACTGCTGGGCCGCGATGTGGTGCTCGCCCGTCTAGGCGCATGAGGCACAACGTGTAAGGTTCTCCGGGGTTGCCTGTGGCAGCGCCGGAAACACAAAACCCCGGGATGCGCGAGCATCGCCGGGGTTTTTTACGGGGGCGCCGAGAGGCGCTATACGCCCCGTATGGGTCGTACGGGCTTACGACTGTGCGTTGTCCTGCACGGTAACGGTGCCGGTGCGAGCCGGCGTTGCCACGCGCTTGGTGCGCGAATAGCCTTCGAGCAGCTTGACCATTTGCGCGTAGATCTTCGGGTTGCCCGCGAGGATTTCGCCTTCGAACAGGAAGTCCGATTCGCCGGTGTAGTTACCGACCAGACCACCGGCTTCGGTGATCAGCAGGCTGCCTGCGGCCATGTCCCACGGGTTCAGACCTTGCTCGAAGAAACCGTCCATGCGGCCGGCGGCAACGTTCGCGAGATCGAGTGCCGCAGCGCCCGGACGGCGGATGCCTGCGCAATGCTCGGTCATCGTGCCGAACATCTTCAGGTAGTTTTCCACGCCTTGCAGGTCGCGGAACGGGAAGCCGGTGCCGATCAGGCCATCGGCCAGACGGTCGCGGCGCGACACGCGGATGCGCTTGCCGTCGAGGAATGCGCCACGGCCACGCGATGCGGTGAAGAGTTCGTTGCGGGTCGGATCGTAGATCACGGCTTGCGAGACGATGCCCTTGTGCGCGAGGGCGATCGACGTGCAGTAGTAGGGCAGGCCGTGAATGAAATTGGTGGTGCCGTCGAGCGGATCGATGATCCACTGGAATTCCGAGCCCGACTTGCCGTGTTCTTCGCCCGATTCTTCGGCGAGGATGGCGTGATCCGGGAAGGCTTGCAGGAGGGTGTCGATGATCGCTTGCTCAGCCGCTTTGTCCACTTCCGTCACGAAGTCGTTGTGCTGCTTCTTGCTGACCTTGACGGTGTCGATGTCGAGAGAGGCGCGGCTGATGATGTTGCCGGCGCGGCGCGCGGCTTTCACCGCGATATTGAGCATGGGATGCTGCATGACAGATTCCTGTTAAGGCCATCGCCGACGGTACGCGCGACCCCCTCTGGGCCGGCCGGCAGGCGTGGCAGACAAAGCGAACAAATTGAGCAAGAGCGACGCCCCGCAAGCGCCGCGCATGGAGTGGCGGCTCGTTTGTGGGGACGAAAACGCGTATTTTAGCAAAAACGCGGGCTGTGCGCTGCGTCGTCTTTGGCTTCCGACCCTTTTTCGACCCGAAGGGCACCGTCGGCGCGCACGTCTGCACGACCCGGCACTGCCCCAGCGCAACGATACTCAACGATACTCAACAATACTCAACGATACGCAGCGCTCGCGATTCAGGGCAAAATAGCGACGTTTGCCGCTGTGCCGCCCGCGCTGTGCTGTGCCCGCAGTGCCGCTTCATGGGTTGGCTGTTACGCCGTCCTGCGGCCGGTGTTTCCTGCGGTGGCGTTCCCATTCATGGCTTCTCGTCTCTCATCACCGCTGTCTCATGTCCCAGTCTGCTGCCACACCTTCCTCAACGCTGTTCGATCAAGTGCGTTTCGTGCTCAACGAGACCAGCCATCCCGGCAATGTCGGTTCGGCCGCGCGCGCGATCAAGACGATGGGCTTCGGCCAGTTGGTGCTGGCGGCGCCGCGTGCCGGGGCGGACGTCTTGCGTGACCCGGAGGCCGTGGCGCTCGCGAGCGGTGCCGACGACGTGCTGGCCAACGCGCGGGTCGTGCCCGATCTCGATACGGCGTTGCAGGGCGTGAGCTGGGCCGTTGCCCTCTCGGCCCGTTCGCGTGAGTACGGACCGCCCAATGCCGAGCCGCGCGAGAGTGCCGCGATGGCCGTGCAGCATGCCGGTCAGGGCGAGGTGGTGGCGTTCGTCTTCGGCAGCGAGCGTACGGGCCTGGCGAATGCAGACGTGGAGCGTTGTAACGCGCTCGTGCATATTCCCGCCAACCCGGTGTACAGCTCGCTCAATCTGTCGCAAGCGGTGCAGTTGATCGCCTATGAAGTGCGCATGGCCTGTCTGGCGCGAGAGCGGGGAGAGGTGTCCCATGTTGCGTCGGCAGCATCGGCGGCATTGGTGGCTCAGGCCCCTCAGGCTCATGAGGCGCTCGCGACGCGTGACGACGTCGAAGGCATGCTCGTGCATCTGGAGCGTGCGCTCGTGGACCTCGATTTCCTCGACCCCGACAATCCGAAAAAGCTGATGACGCGTTTGCGCCGGCTCTTCGCAAAGAGTCATCTGGAGCGCGAGGAAGTCAACATCCTGCGCGGCATCGCGAAACACATTCTCGAGCGTAAGGTCCGGCGTTGACGCGACGCCGTTTCCCGACGCCCGCCGGTCACGGCGAACTCGCTCAGCTTCGCTGACCGGTAACTCTGCAACGATCCGCCCCAAGACGGCCGGACGCTCACGACAGGATCGAATCACGCTCATGTTGACCCATCTTCGCGAAGACATCGCTGCCATACGGCAAAAGGACCCCGCTGCCCGTAGCAACTGGGAAGTCCTCACGTGCTATCCCGGCCTGCATGCGGTGATGCTGCATCGCGTGGCGCATGGCTGCTGGCGCGCAGGCTTCAAGTGGCTCGGCCGCTATGTGTCGCAGTACGCGCGCTTTCTCACGGGCATCGAAATTCATCCCGGCGCGACGCTGGGCCGTCGCGTCTTCATCGATCACGGCATGGGCGTGGTAATCGGCGAGACGGCGGTGATCGGCGACGACTGCACGATCTATCAGGGCGTCACGCTCGGGGGCACGTCGTTGGCGCGCGGCGCGAAGCGTCACCCGACGCTGGAGGCGGGCGTGATCGTTGGCGCCGGGGCCAAGGTGCTGGGGGGCTTTACGGTGGGCGAGGGCGCGAAGATCGGCTCGAACGCGGTGGTCGTGAAGGCGGTTCCCGCCGGTGCGACGGCCGTGGGCAATCCCGCACGCATCATTCGTCCCGACACGCCGCGCGAAGAAGGCGATGCCAAGCCGCAAGGCAGCGGCCGCAAGCAGGAATTCTCCGCATATGGCGTCACGCCGAACGCCGACGATCCCGTCTCGCTCGCCATCCACGGTCTGATCGAAAACGCCACCGATCAGTCGCACAAGATCGATGTGATGGTGGCGGCGCTCAATCAGCTTGGCGCGCATCTTGAAGCGCTTGGCGCGAGCAAGATCGACACCGCCGAACTGCGCAAGCTCGGCAAGGAAATTCAGGACATGTGACGCGTGATGGCGCAGCATCGTTCATCGGCATACGGCCCGTCGACATGAAAATCCCCCCGAGGGTTGGCGTCATGTCCAACGCTTCGGGGGCGGTTCATCGGTGCGGGCCGTTTTGCATCGAGACGATGCGGGCTTAGCCGTCTTGCGTCGTCGAGAGGGCGAGATCGATGGCACGCAGGCCGTGCGCGTCCCATTGCAGATAGCCCCCGCGTGGCGGCTCGATGTCGAACTCCCAGTCGGGCAACACCCAGCGCACGCGACGGCCGTCGGCATGCCGTGCCGGACGATGCGTGTGGCCATGCACGAGGGTGCGCTCGCCGGCGGCGTCGAGCAGCGCGGCGATCGCACTGGCGTTGGCATCGGCGTAGGCCATGCGATGCGCGCCTTTGGCGGCACTGCGCCGGCGGATGCGATTGGCAATCGCCATGCGCAATCGCAGCGGAAGCGTCAGGAAAAACGCTTTGCCGAGGGGCGAATGCGCAACGCGGCGAAAGCGCTGATAGCCGACGTCGTCGGTGCATAACTGGTCGCCGTGACTGAGCACCAGGGCTTGCCCGAGAAACGAGAAGACGCAAGGGTCGTCGAGCATGACGGCACCGGCCGCGCGTGCGAATCGCTCGCCGAGCAGGAAGTCGCGATTGCCGCGCATCACGGCGATGGGCACACCGCTTGCGGACAGGTCGGCCATGGCCGCGGTCATGCGGCGTGCGAACGCGCCGAGAGGCTCTGTCGCGGGCGACGCCGGGTCGACGCCCGGACGATTCGCCCGTTGGGGGCCGGCCGGCATGTCGACATCGAGCATGTCGTCGCCGATCCAGTATTCGAACAGATCGCCGAGGATGAACAGGATGGACGCTTCACGCGCGGGGCCGCGCAGGAAGTCCTCGAAGACTTGCACCGTGCGCGGCAGCGCCGGCGAGAGGTGAAGATCGGAAATGAAAAGCGCGGGCCCGTCGCCCCGTGGTGTCACAGGGCATTGCGGGCACCGCGCAGTCGATACTGGCATCGAGTGTCGCAGTGGGCGGTGGCGGCGCTTACGCGACGATCACGGCCTTCTCGATGATGACGTCGTCAACCGGCACGTCCTGGTGGAAGCCCTTCGAACCGGTCTTCACGCCTTTGATCTGGTCGACGATGTCCTGACCTTCGACGACCTTGCCGAACACGGCGTAGCCCCAGCCTTGCGCCGTCGGTGCCGTGTGGTTCAGGAAGTCGTTGTCGCCGACGTTGATGAAGAACTGTGCCGTGGCCGAGTGCGGATCGTTCGTGCGCGCCATGGCCAGGGTGTACTTGTCGTTCTTCAGGCCGTTGTTGGCCTCGTTCTCGATCGGAGCTTCGGTCGGCTTTTGCTTCATGCCGGGTTCGAAGCCGCCGCCCTGGATCATGAAGCCGTTGATCACGCGGTGGAAAACGGTGTTGTCGTAGAAGCCGTTCTTGACGTAGTTCAGGAAGTTCTCGACCGTCTTCGGTGCCTTGTCTGCGTCGAGTTCGATACGAATGACGCCGTGATTGGTGTGCAGTTCAACCATGATGCTTTCCTTCTGATGAAATGGTCCCGATGGGCCGGAGAGGTTCAGCGCTTGACGACGCTGGCCGATTCGATCACGACCGGCGTGGCCGGCACGTCTTGATAC
>NZ_JAELTP010000160.1 GCF_016428915.1 Pandoraea sp. ASV26 | reverse complement strand
GCCCTTGGGCAGACCTTGCGAGGCCAGACGCAGTCGTACGTCGTGCACCTGCTCGGACGGCACCAGAATGGCGCCGCCGCCCTCGGCGAACTTGTACGGTACGTTCATCTGTTGCAGCGAGGTGATGATGGCACCGCCGTCGCGATCGCTCAGGTTGCTGTAGAGCACCTTGTAGTCGGGGGCACGGCTCCACAGGAAAACCGCAATCAACAACGCGATGAGGGCGGCGCCACCCACGAGCAACGGCAGGCGCTCACGCGAGCGCAACTGCGCCAGCAGGGGCGACTTGGCGGCGACGTCGGCCGTCTGGGTGGCGGCGTTCATGCGCGGCTCCACGCCAGGGGCGTTGATACGACGTTCATCGCGGTGGAAGTGCTCACTAACATGCGACAGAATTCTCCGGGTACGCTTGGCATAGCGCTCACGTCCCAAGGCGATTAAGGATTGGAAAGATCCGGTTCCCGGTGCGCACGATGCCGATGGTCCTGATTATTCGTTGGCGAATATGGAATCGTTCGGTGGATTAGGCGGGTGTTTTGCCGCTAATTAAGGTATTGGGGGCTTGCCAGACAGTGGTAATCTCCGACGTGACTGATAAAGGGTCAACCGGTCGAAGCGGCGCGATGTCGCGCGCAGCCGGCGCCCGATGAGGACAACTGACATGGCCATTCCGGGGATCGAATCGGTATTGCAGAAGCTGGGCGGCGTGGCGTCGCAGGCAGCGGGCTCGATCATGGGCACGTCCAGCGCGGGCGCGGGTGCTGCATCGGCGACGGGCGGGTTCGCGTCCGAGTTGGAAGCCTCGCTCAAACGCGTGTCGTCGGCGCAGAATGGCGCGGAGTCTCAGGCGCGCGCGTTCGAAATGGGCGAGCCGGGCGTGGCGCTCAACGATGTCATGGTCGACCTGCAAAAAGCCAACATCGGCTTCCAGATGAGCCTGCAAGTGCGCAACAAGCTCGTTTCGGCCTACACGACTGTGATGAATATGCAGGTGTGAGGCGGGTCGGCTAGCGATCTGATCGCAGCGACACCTTGCCGGACGTATCCGCGTCCGGCCACCGAAGAGGCCCCGTCCGTGGACGGGGCTTTTTTGTTGTCATTGGATCGAAAAGACGGCCGCTGCGCCGAGGGGCGATTGGGCCGGTTTACCCGTTAAGCCGCATCGGTGTGCTTCGGTACCTCGGGCATGGCTCGTTTCAGAAACTCATGAAAGCGCGGAACGGTGAATGCGGCGTCACCCAACAAGGTGTTGTAAAGCATGCCTTTGGTGATGAGGTCGCCGTGGATGGGGTCGAGCGCCTTGACCGGTTCGCCAAACTCGGCCGCCACGGTCTTCAGGTCGTGCGGCCCTTCACCCAATTCCGCCATGACGCGGAGATATCTCCGTTCCAGGAGGGTCAGCCCATGGAGGCGAAAGCGGTAAAAGTGCCTGTCTAACGCGTCGATCGCCGAACTCGATACCCGCCTGACGTGCTCGGAAGTTATTGGGCTTTCACTTGCTGCTCTCCACGCAAGTTTCCCCCATTGCTGAAGGAAATACGGGTAAGCGCCGGTTTGTTCTATGATCTCGTCCAACGCGTCTGAGGCGATCGTAACGCCTGCTTCTTTTGCAGGGGAGGCGATTGCGCTGCGAGCATCGGCGTCCGAGAGTGGACCGATATCGTGGATCTCGAACATCCGCTCGGCATAGGACTTGGCGTCACCGATCTTCTTGATCAATGGCGGCAATCCGGCGCCGATAAGAATGACAGGCAGCCGGTATTGGGCACATCGATGAAGCGCGTAAAGCAATGAGGACAACTGTCGCTGCGGCATGCCTTGAAGTTCGTCGATGAAAATGGCGAGTACCGTTTGTGCAGCCTGCGCCGCGCGCCCCGCTTCCACAAGCAACGCGCAGAGGTCAAGTTCGAGATCGCCGCAGTCCGCCAGCCCCGGCTCTGGTGGGTAGTCCAGACCGACCTCGATATCGCCGTAAGTGACCTTCAGACCGCTGACAAATCCCGCCAGCGCTCGCAAACCGCGAACGACGGCGTCTTTTGCCGCCTGCGTTCGGTTCATGCGCAAGAGTGCGACGCGCAGCGAAAGCGCGAGGGACGCAGGCAAAGATTTCACCTCGGGTGCTTCGAGATGGACCGTGATCGCACCCTGCTGCTCGGCATCGAAAAGCAGACGCTCAAGCAATACCGTCTTGCCAACACCACGCAAGCCAACCAGCAACTGAGCGTTGGAATGGCGTCCAATACGAAGACGCTCGATGCAAATGCGCACGTCCTCACGGATCGCGTCGCGTCCGGATAAGACTGGCGGCGCTGCGCCAGCGCCGGGATTAAAGGGGCTAAGGATGCCGTCCATATCGAGAAGGGGGAGAAAGCGGTTTCGGAAAAAGGGGCTCGTGCGCGGTAGCGGCGCCGTGGCACGCATAGGAAATGCTAGTGAGATCCCTTGATTCGAACCGACGCGGGAACGTCGGTGCACGCCGAGGATGGCGTGTGAGCTTTTGTTGAAGGGCGTTTGAAGCGCCCAAGCGGTCAACGGGCCTGACAGGAATTCGGAAACGTCACGTCATACGTGCGTGGATCAATCGCGGTACGACCTGGCGCCTGCGTTGTCAGGCGGACGGCTCGGAGGCGGAGGGCGGGACGGCAGCGATGGTGTCTGCCTGAGCGTCAGGGGGAACGATGCCCGGTGGCAGCGGCGGCGGTTTGCCGCCCCGGGGCGGCTTCGAGCTTGTAGAGCCACGCGAGCAACTCCGCGACTGCCTGATAGAGCTGGGCGGGAATCCGTTGGTCGAGGTCGACCTGCGTGAGCAGGCTCACCAGTTCCGGCGATTCGTGCACATACAGTCCGTGCTCGCGCGCCGTGCGCACGATGGTCTCGGCGAGCAGGCCGTAGCCCTTCGCCACCACGCGCGGTGCCGTGTCTTTCGCGCCGTAGGCAAGCGCAACCGCCGCCCGGCGTTCCGGTGGCAATGTCATGCATCACCTCCCGGTTGCGAAGCGTCCCCGGCGGGCTGCGCAGCCGCGCGGCTCGTTCCATCGGCCGTCGGCGCAGCCGCATCAGCCGGATCAGCGGCATTCACACCAGCAAGGTCAGCGCTCACCGGCGGCGCATCGATACCGGCAGACGCTGCCTCGGCGTCCTCACCCAGCGCACCGAACGACAACTGGCTCGCAATGAGGCCGACGGCGGCCAGTCGTTGACGCAGCGCCTCGCCTTCTTGCGAGAGCCAATCCGCCGACGCCGCCGAGTCCGTCAGCAAACGCGCCTGCAACTGTTGCCCGGACAAGCCGATGTTGACGTCGACCGTCCCCAGCGAGGGGAGCGTCAACCGCAGGTGCGTGTGCCAGGTCGATGCCGCTGCTGCCTCACCCGGCGCCGGCTGCCCCGGGCGCTCTTCGACCTGCCATTCCATCGGCGCCCCCGGCCACGCCGCGCCATTCCACTGAAATTGCGGATTGACCAGCATGTCGAGCTGTTGCCGCACGAGCGTCACGCTCTCGGCAGGGGCATTCGCGACGGCGGCGATCGCACCGGCCGGCCCGTGCTGAACGGCATTGGCGTTGCCATCGCCGGCGGCGGCTAATGCATCTGACGCATTGCCCTCGCGGCCGGTCGGCAGCACGCTGCTCGTCGTATGCGCCACGCTCGCGGCGTGCGCCAGCGCGTTCGCGGTGTTGGGCAAATTGGCCGCGGCATGCAAACCGCCATCGGCGGCGTCACCCGCAGCCGCCTGAGCCGGAAGTCCGGGCTGCCCAGCCGACGGACCCGCCGTCGGCGATGCGGCCGGACCGGGCAGCGGCCACGCGGCGGCCAGTGAGGCCTCGGCGGCGGCGGGGCCCAGCAAGCGCGTGAGCGGGCCGGGGCCGGGCAACGTGGCGTCGGCACCGGCTGCGCGCAATTGCGCCGCCAGATTGGCCGACGCCGGCCAGCGCAACTGCGGCTCCGCCTGCAACTGCTCGAACGAGCGGCTGCCGGACGCCCATTGCGCCAGATGCGATTCGTAGAAAAGTCCGCTGGTCGAGAGCGCTTCCTTGAGCGCAGCGGCCAGCAGCGGTGCGAGGGCGGGGGCGCCGGTGCCGGGCGCTGCGGGCCACACGGGCGTGCTCGCCTGCACCGGACCCGGTGAGTCTGGCGCGAGCCGCAGGATCGTGTCGATGGTGCGGGCTGCGGCGGACAGCGTGGCCTGTTGAACGGGGGTCGGCGCTCGCGCCGCGGTTTGCGCCGTGGTGTTGCCCAGACCGACTGCGGCGGGCGCTGTCCGGGTGGCGAGGTTGCCGAGCGCGGAAGTGGCGTCACCCGTCGGCTGAGCGCCAGCGACAGCACTCGGGGCACCCGACGACGCGCCCTGCCCGAGACCGAGCAGTGAATCGAGCCGCCGTGCGAGCGTTGTGGCCAGCACCGTGTCCATACCGGCCATGCCTTACTCCGAAATGCGGGCGCCTCAGGTGCCCAGGTTCAGGCCGTAGACTTCGTGCAGGGCACGTTGACGGCGCGTGCTGTTGATCATGGCGTCGAGGTGCGCCAGATGCGGCACCGCGAGATCGCGAATCGCCGCGTCGTCGGCCAGAATGCGGCGGATGATGGCGTGCTTGCGTGCGCGCTCCTCCTCGCTGAGCGGCAGGGCGGCGTCGAGTTGCTTGATCGCATCGACCTGTGCGCGATACTGCGTTTCGAGGTCGATGAGGGCATCCCAATCCCCGTCGCGCGCCACGCCGAGCATACGCTCCGTGAGACCGGCAATACTTTCGTAGCAGTTTAGCAAGGTCGTGGCTTCATTCATAACGCACTCCGGTGCCCGCCTGTACGGCGGGAGCACCCGTGCCGGCAGCCGGAGCGATCTCTCGCCAGGCCGATGCAATCGTGTCGAGCAGGGTGTCGACTTCTCTGACTTTGGCGACATCGTTCTCGAGGTTGGCCTCGAGCAGACGGCGCCCCATGTAGTCGTACAGATCGCGAAGGTTGCGGGACAGTTCCCCGCCGACTTCCATGTTCAACCCGTCGCGCAGGCCGCCGATGATACCGATGGCTTTGGTGATCGCTTGTCCGCGATCCGCAATGCGGCCGTCCTCGAAATGGACGCGCGCCTTGGTAAGCGCTGCCTTGGCACCGTCAAACAACATCATGATGAGCTGGTGCGGACTCGCGGCGATCACGCCTGTTTCGAGCCCGACCTTGCGATATGCGTTGGCGGCGTTTTGACCGTACATGACTTTCTCCGGAGCGCGCGGCGAGTGAGCGCGACGCGCTTACTTCGAGGATGACGACGAGGACGACGAACCGCCAAGCACTTGCTTGAGGTAGTCGCTCGTGTTTTGCAGCTTGGACATCGTCGCATCCAGCGCCGTGAACTGCGCGAGATAGCGGTTCTGCATCTGCGTCATCTGATCCTGCCAGTCCGATTCCTGCTGCTGGATCTGCTTGATCGACGTGTTCAGGCTGCTCGTGGCCGACGAGATCGCGCCCGACGTGCTCAGGAAGTCCGAGACCTGATTGTTCAGCAGCGAAGCGTAGCCCTGCGAGAACGCCACCGAGCCACGGCTGCCCGTATTCGTGCCGCTGATGGTCAGCTTCAGACCT
>NZ_JAELTP010000015.1 GCF_016428915.1 Pandoraea sp. ASV26 | reverse complement strand
AAACGGCTCCTGGGAAGATCGGGGGGACGTCAGTCGGGGGAACGTCAGGGAACGTCCGACAATCGGCGAATCATTGTAGCCGCCGGACGAAAAAAAAGCAGGTTGCATGAGCAACCTGCTGATTACCGTACGTTGCGCAGTGAGTCGCGCGACGCGGTACTTACTTGCTGGCAGCAGCCGGAGCTTCAGCAGCCGAAGCCTTCTTAGCCGACTTCTTGGCAGCCTTCTTGTGCGACGACTTCTTCTTGGCAGCCGGCTTGGTAGCGGCGGCCGGAGCAGCACCAGCGTCAGTGGCCGGAGCCGAAGCTTGGGCGAACACGCCAGTTGCGAACAGGCCAGCGACCAGGGCAGCGATCAGTTTTTTCATGAGATTCCTCTTTGAAGCTCGATGTTGGGGTGGTGTACTCGTTGACCCGCGAAGTGAGTCATTTCCTTTAACGTCCATACAGGACATCGGTTGACAACTCACCAGCGGATTTCTTCGATAGCAAGTATTACGGCTTGTTACCGGTCGGCGGCTGGCTCATCGCCTTCTTGCCGGACTTCTTGTGATGATGCTTCTTATGGGTGGCCTTCTTCGCCGGGGCAGCGTGATCAGCAGGCGCCGCTGCTGCCGGCGCTGCCGGGGCGACAGGCGCCGTAGCCGGTGCCGATTGTTGGGCCATCGCGGCGCCGGACACAATCAGGCCGGCGGTCAGTGCAAGCAGCAGTTTGTTCATGACTTGGTTTCCTCGTTTCAGTTAGTGGTGCGTATGTTGCGCACCTGTTCCCTCAACGAGGTGGACGACTTCGGGGTTGACCTGAAAGTGTAAGTAATTGTTGCGGCAGCTCACACCATTGGCCCGGGGCGAGCTTCAACGCAAAGACGTCAACCGGTCCGATGGCGACGCGGACCAGCCGCAGTGTCGGTTTGCCGACGGCGGCGGTCATGCGTCTGACCTGGCGGTTCTTGCCTTCCACGAGCTTGATCTCGAGCCAATGTGTCGGAATGCTCGCCCGATACCGGATCGGCGGATTGCGGGGCCAGAGATGGGCCGGTTCGGGAATCTCACGCGCCTCGCACGGCAGCGTGACGAAGTCGCCCAGATCGAGGCCGGCGCGCAGGCGTGCCACCGCCGCTTCGTCGTACTCGCCTTCGACCTGCGCCCAATAGGTCTTAGGCAGCTTGCGTTCCGGCTCGGCAATCCGGGCCTGCAAACGACCGTCGTCAGTGAGCAGCAGGAGCCCCTCGCTGTCGGCGTCAAGGCGTCCCGCCGGATAGACGTCCGGGAGCGTCACGCATTCGGCAAGCGTGGGACGCGTCGGATGCGGCGAAAACTGGCAGATCGTACCGAAAGGTTTGTTGAGTGCGAGAAGTGTCATACCGGGGGAAGAAAATCGGAAATGGCCAGCGCCGTGGTGTGCGATATTGCCCTGCGTCGCGCATGACCCGCACGCATGACGGGGGTGACTCGCTTGCGCTCGCGCCGCTGGTCAGCCCCGTCATGTTAATGCATAATCGAAAACATCAGTCTTATATCTTATATAAGACTTAAGCCGTGTCACACGCCTCTCACGGGCGCTGTGACTACAATAGGGCGGAAATGCATCGAGCGGCCACCCTTCACCGATTCGATGCTCGCAGTCCGATCCATCCATTGGAGCCCCATCATGTCGTATCAGCACATCAAGGTCCCGGCAGGCGAGAAGATTACCGTCAACAAGGATTTCTCACTGAACGTGCCGGACAATCCGATCATCCCGTACATCGAAGGCGACGGCACGGGCGTGGACATTACGCCGGTGATGCTCAAGGTCGTCGATGCTGCCGTGGCGAAAGCGTATGGCGGCAAGCGCAAGATCAGCTGGATGGAAATCTATGCGGGCGAAAAGTCGACTCGCCTCTATGGCCCGGATGTGTGGTTGCCCGATGAAACGCTCCAGGCCGTGAAGGACTATGTGGTGTCGATCAAGGGGCCGCTGACAACCCCCGTGGGCGGCGGCATTCGTTCGCTCAACGTGGCGCTGCGGCAGCAACTCGATCTGTACGTGTGTTTGCGTCCGGTGCAGTACTTCAAGGGAGTGCCGTCACCGGTGCGTCAGCCCGAGAAGATCAACATGGTGATCTTCCGCGAGAACTCCGAAGACATCTACGCGGGCATCGAGTGGGAAGCGGAATCGCCGGGAGCGAAGAAGCTGATCGCGTTCCTGCAAGACGAAATGGGCGTGAGCAAGATCCGGTTTCCGCAGACGTCGGGCATCGGTGTCAAGCCGGTCTCGCGCGAGGGCACGGAACGACTCGTGCGCAAGGCCATTCAGTACGCGATCGACAACAACCGCGACACGGTCACGCTCGTGCACAAGGGCAACATCATGAAGTTCACGGAGGGTGCATTCCGCGATTGGGGCTACGCACTCGCCAAGAACGAATTCGGCGCCACAGAGATCGACGGCGGTCCGTGGTGCAAGGTCAAGAACCCGAAGACGGGTAAGGAGATCATCATCAAGGACTCGATTGCCGACGCCTTCCTTCAGCAGATTCTGCTGCGTCCGGCGGAGTACGATGTGATCGCCACACTCAACCTGAACGGCGATTACGTCTCCGATGCGCTCGCGGCACAGGTGGGCGGCATCGGTATTGCGCCCGGCGCGAACCTGTCCGACTCCGTCGCGATGTTCGAAGCGACGCACGGCACGGCGCCGAAGTATGCCGGCAAGGACTATGTGAATCCGGGCTCGGAGATCCTCTCGGCAGAGATGATGCTGCGGCATATGGGCTGGACGGAAGCGGCGGATCTGATCATCGCGTCGATGGAAAAGTCGATCCTGTCGAAGAAAGTGACTTATGACTTCGCCCGCCTGATGGAGGGCGCAACACAAGTGTCGTGCTCCGGCTTCGGCACCGTGATGATCGAAAACATGTAATGAAGGGCAGCCCTCGCGGCTGAGGCAATAGCGCTTCAGACAACCCCCGGTGTAGCGATGCTCGCCGGGGTTTTCGATTCCACGTCGCTGGAAGTCAGGCCACACGGGGTGTCACCGTCGACAAAATAGCCAGAGCGCGGCAAGTGCCGCTGCAATGATCCCGGCGATATTTGCTATCGCACGACGATGGTCGTGGTCACACGATGGTCGCCCGAGCTTGGTACACGGCTGGTGAGTTCGCGCGGGAAGCCGACTGTCCAGACAACGACGTCCGTGCCAGCCGCCTGTCCCGCTTGATACCAGACGATCAGGCCGGGGAAGCGCATCGTTTCACAACGCCGGCCGTTCGGCACCGTGTAATCGATCCATTCCGGTGAGACCGCACCGAGGGCGGGTGTCGATTCGAGCAGGAAGGTGGGCTGCCCCAGAGAACGGCACAGCACGCTGTAGTTAGGCTGTATCCAGATCGCGATCTTCTGGCCGACGGCTACGTCGACCTCAATGGTTGGCGGAGGGTATGCCGCTTGCGCCTGCGCGGCGCTCGCACACAACACACATGCGGTGAATGCCATTGTGCGCAACGTGATTCCTGTGGTGTCCATGACGGACCTCCCACCCCCCTTTGCGGCCGCCGCATGGGCCTTCTCTTTGCCTGAACAAGCCGTCGGCACGACACTTTCATTACAGTGCATGCGTGCATACAACGCAAGGAGCGGAAACGCTACGTCACCGTGCTACGCTTCCCACGTGTTTTAACTACGTCATTCGCGTGAGGACGAGGCATGAAGGTCAATCGCGTCGTTGCCAACCTGGCTGCCCCGTCGCCGCAAGCGCTGCAAGCGGCGCAACGTTTCTACGGCGATTTGCTGGGATTGGATTTGCTGATGGATCACGGCTGGATTGCCACCTACGGCAATGCGTCGACGATGAGCGTGCAGCTCAGCATCGCCACGGAAGGTGGCAACGGCACACCGGTACCCGACCTCTCGATTGAAGTCGACGACGTCGATAGCGCACTGGCGCGCATGCGCGACGCAGGCATTGCCATCGAATACGGACCCGCAGACGAACCCTGGGGCGTACGACGCTTCTATGTGCGCGATCCGCTAGGCCGTCTGCTCAATATCCTCTCGCATCGCTGATCGGTCTTTGCCACCGGTGCCGCGTCTCGTCACCATGGCGCGAGCCTCACCATCAACGGCGGTTACAGCGCTTGAGCGTCCTCTGAATTCGGTGCGCACCTGATGTGACGGCAAGCGTAAGAAATGCAACGGTACGGCGATGTCGAACGGCAAGCGACTCAAGGGCTCTGGACATCGGCAAGTCCCGGCAAGTCGCGCGATGCGCCGCGTCGTTGCGGTGTTTCGTTCGTTTCGCGTATCACGCGAGACCTGCCGCGCGAACTATTACCGGCGTAACGGTATGTAAGGTAGGGCGTACCCCACCGTAAACCCGCACGTCGCGCGGCACCTTAGACTGCGCGGATGAAGGTCGTTCACCTCTCCCATACGCCGGTAGCCGGCAGTCCGGGCAACATTGTCTCGGCGCTGAACCGGCACACCGATATCGCCGCCCGGCACGTCGTCTACAACGCGACGGCGTATGCGTCGCGCACCTTTGCCGTCGACCTCGACTGGCAACGTCATCGCGAAGAAGCCCTCGACGTGATTGCCGCAGCCGATGTCATCCACATTCATCAGGTATTTCCGATGGAGACGACGTTTGGTGCCGATTTTCTGAATCGCTTCGGCAACAAACGATGGATCCGCCAGTTTCACTCGGCGCCGGAGCTGTGGTGTCGTGGCGACACCGCCATGCGCGAGCGCATCGTCAACGATCCGCTGCCCCAACTCGTCATCGCCCAGGGCCCGGAGCGCTTCTATCCCTTTGCGCGGGTCGTGCCCAACATCGTGCCGCTCGACGATGAACGGTACATGCCGCAACCCGAATGTCCGGGCAAGACGGGCCGTCCGGTGGTCGTCTTCTCGCCCAGCGGTGCCTCGTCCGGCTGGCGCAAGCGCTGGGAGACGAAGGGCGCACCGCAGACCCTGAGGTTGCTGCGTCGGCTGGAGCGACGAGGGCTTTGTGAAGTCCGGCTCATCATGGGCGTGCCGCATGACGAGTGTTTGCGCCTGAAGCAAGGCGCCGCCATTGCGCTGGACGAGTGCGTGACGGGCAACTATCACCTCTCGGGGCTCGAATCGCTCTCGCAAGGCAAGCCGACGCTCGGGCATCTCGACAATCGCGTGCAGGCGCAGCTTCGCCGTCTGACCGGGGCGTGCGACCTTCCGTGGGTCGACGTGCCGCTGGAGGCGGCCGAGGCGCCGCTGGTGGAGTTGCTCGAGAACGCACCGCTGCGCGCGCAGATCGGGGCGGCGTCGCGTCGCTGGATGCAGACCTACTACCACGATGCCGCGATGGTGCAGCACTACCGTCAGGCGTATCTCGATCTCTTCAATGCGCCGCACCGCTTCGGCGAGCGACGCCTCGACGCCTCGGAGGAATGGCTCGCCGTCTGGTTGCCGAATTTTCGCTGGCGGGCACGTCGCAACGCGAATGCGTTCTGGCGCGGGATGTGGGAAACCTGGCACGGACGCTGAGCGTTACGTGTCACCCCGAGCCTCCGTCCGGCCGTCACTCCGAAAACAGATCGAATAGCAGCGTGCGCATCCACTGACTCGCCGGCTCCTGGTGATAGCGCGCGTGCCAGAACAGATTGATCTGCACGTCGGGCAAATCCAGCGGGTGGTCGACGTAACGCAAGCCGAAGTGCTGCGCGCTGCGCTGGGCGAACTTCTCCGTCACGGTCGCAATGAGATCGGTGGCGTGCAGGATGTCGGCGAGCGCGACGAAATGCGGCACGCGCAGCCGGATGTTGCGCTGCACGTGCGCACGCGCCATGAAGTCGTCAACCTGCCCGTGGCCGGTGCCTGCGGCGATCACCATGACCTGTTCCGCCCGCTCGAAATCTTCCCGCGCCATGCGTGTCTTCTTCGGCTGGTCGAGCGGGTGTCCCGGACGAAACATGCACACATACTTCTGCCGGAACAAGCGCCGCTGGAAGAACTCGGCCGTGAGATCGGGCAGATGGCCCACGGCAAGATCCACCTGACCCGCCGCCATCTCCTCGCGCAAGTTCACGGCCGTATTGCGCACCGTGCTGACCGTAATGCCCGGTGCCTGTTCCCCCAACGCATGCATGAGCTTCGGCAGAAAGTGCACCTCGCCGATGTCCGTCATGGCGATCTGAAACGCGCGCCGGCTCGTTGCCGGGTCGAACGCGAGCTGACGGTTGAAGACGCCGTGCAACGCGTCCAGTGCGGCGGCCACCGGTTCGGCCAGATCGATGGCCATCGGCGTTGGCAGCATGCCCCGCGAAGTGCGGACGAATAGCTCGTCGTTGAACAGCTTGCGTAGTCTCGCGAGGGCGTTGCTAACCGCCGGTTGGGTAACTCCAAGCGCCTCGGCCACGCGAGACACGCGTCTCGCGTTGTACAGATGCTGGAAGACCACCAGCAGGTTCAGGTCGACGGAATGCAGGTCCATGGGGCGACGTGTCTCGGCGATCAGTGAAATCACTGAAATCTATGGGCGATATAAGCGAGATTCTATTGGTTTATATCGATGGGTGCGCGATCCTTTATGCAAAAGGCGTCTGAGCGGCAGATGCGGTGCCCCGAGGGCGCTGTCCGCTGAGTCATAACGGAGACAATCCCCATGCAAGTTCACGTGCAGCCATTCGGCGAACGCCTGGATGTCGCGCCCGGCGACAACCTGCTCAAAGCACTCACCGATCGTCAAATCCCGATTTCGTACAGTTGCCTCTCGGGGCGTTGCGGCACATGTCGCTGCCGGGTGATTTCGGGGGACGTGCAGGAAGCCGAAGGCGTTGAATATCGCCATCACGACAGTGCGGACGCCGCGCGATACGTGCTCGCGTGCCAGTCGACGGTGCAAGGCGACTGCGAAATCGAATTGCCGGAAGTCGACGAAGTGGTCGTGCATCCTGCGAAGATCCTCAAGGCGACGGTGCTCGCCATCGAGCCGCTCACGCACGATATCAAGCGGCTGGTGCTCAAGCCCGCGAAGCCGCTCAGCTTTTCGCCCGGCCAGTACGCCACGCTGCAATTCACGCCCGCGCACATCCGGCCGTATTCGATGGCGGGACTGGACGCGGACGACACACTCGAATTTCACATCCGCCGGGTGCCCGGAGGCGCCGTGACCGGCTACGTCGACGAACAGCTCAAGGTGGGCGATGTCGTGCGAGTGTCGGGGCCGCTCGGCACGTCGTATCTGCGTACGCGTCACGAAGGGCCGATGCTCTGCGTGGCGGGTGGCACCGGGCTCGCACCGGTGCTGTCGATCGTGCGCGGCGCGCTCGCGCGCGGCATGAACAACCCCATCCACATCTATCTCGGCGCGCGCTCTCCGGCCGACGTGTACGGCCTTGCCTGGCTGCGCGATCTTGCGTCGCGCCACGATGCCATCCGTCTGCATGTCGTGACCACGACCGACACGCCGGGGCAGCCGGATCGAGCGTTCCGTCTGGGTCACGTCACCGAAGCCATTGCCGCCGACTACACCGCCCCCGACGCGCTTGCCGGCTGGCGTGCGTATCTCTGTGGCGCGCCGCCGATGGTCGACGCGGCGACGCGGCTTCTGCGCGAGCGCGGCATCGATGGCGCGCATATCTACGCCGACGCGTTTTACGCAAAGGCGGCGTGACGCGCAGGGCACCTCGCGTCACTCGCGCCTTTCACGTTCCCTTGTATCGCTTGCATTCCCCGCATTCCCTTCAGGAGACGATCGTGAGTACAACACCGCAGACCGGGCTCGACCCGGCACCGTCCGCCGGCGCTCAGCCCTCGGATATCTGGCCCGCCGAGGGCTCGAGCCGCATCCCATTTCGCGTCTACACCGACGCGCAACTGTATCGCCGCGAGTTGGACGAGTGCTTCTATCGCAACCATTGGAACTACGTCGGACTGGAAGCCGAGGTGCCGAATCCGGGCGATTTCAAACGCACGGTGATTGGTGAGCGCTCCGTCATCGTGACGCGAGACGCGTCGGGCGAAGTCAACGTCGTGGAAAACGTCTGCGCCCATCGCGGCATGAAGTTCTGTCGCGAAAAGCGCGGCAACCGCACGGACTTCCATTGCCCCTACCACCAGTGGAATTACGACCTGAAGGGCAATCTGCAAGGCGTGCCGTTCCGGCGCGGCGTGAAGCAGGACGGCAAGGTCAACGGCGGCATGCCGAAGGACTTCAAACCGGAAGATCACGGCCTTACCCGGCTGAAGGTCGCCACGCGCGGCGGGGTGATCTTCGCGTCGTTCGATCACGACATCGAATCGCTCGAAGCCTTTCTCGGGCCGGAGATCTGCGCGTACTTCGATCGCTTGTTCGACGGGCGAAAGCTCAAACTCCTGGGCTACAACAAGCAGCGCATTCCGGGCAACTGGAAGCTGATGCAGGAGAACATCAAGGATCCGTACCACCCCGGACTGCTGCACACGTGGTTCGTCACGTTCGGGCTGTGGCGCGCGGATAACAAATCGCGTCTCGTCATGGATGAACACGGACGTCACGCCGCGATGATCTCAACGCGCGGCCAAGGCGGGGGGGCAGGCGAGGTGACATCGGGGGTGTCGAGCTTCAAGGAGTCGATGTCGCTCAATGACATGCGCTTTCTCGACATCGTGCAGGAAGACTGGTGGAAGGGGCCGACGGCGGTACTCATGACGCTCTTTCCCAGCGTGATCCTGCAACAGCAGGTCAACTCCGTGTCGACGCGTCATATCCAGCCGCGCGGGCCCGACTCGTTCGACTTCGTCTGGACGC
This sequence comes from Pandoraea sp. ASV26, assembly GCF_016428915.1. Lineage (GTDB taxonomy): Bacteria > Pseudomonadota > Gammaproteobacteria > Burkholderiales > Burkholderiaceae > Pandoraea. The sequence goes on along the minus strand of NZ_JAELTP010000015.1, from coordinate 70,019 downwards.
ATTTCGGTTTCGAGGACGACACCGAAGAGATGACGCAGCGCCGGTTGCGTCAGGCGAATCTGTTCGGCCCGGCCGGCTTCGTGTCGGCCGACGACGGTGAGGCAATCGAGTGCTCGCAGGAGGGCTTCACGCAGAAGCCGTGGCATCGCGTGATCGCCGAGTTGGGCGGCACGGGCGTAGAGAACACCGAGCACATGGTGACGGAAACCTTGATTCGCGGCATGTACGCCTATTGGCGCCGCGTCATGGGCGTTTGAGGAGGCGATGCAATGGTGGATTTTGAAACGTTTCAGGCCGTGGTCGAACTGAGTGCCGCTTATGCGGCGGCGCTCGACGCGCAGCAATGGGATGCCTGGCCCGACTTCTTCCTCGACGACTGCGTCTATCGCATTCAGCCACGCGAGAACTTCGAGATGGGACTGCCGCTGGCCACGCTGTCGTTCGAGAGCAAGGGCATGCTGCGCGATCGCGTGTACGGGATTCGCGACACGTTGTTTCACGATCCGTACTACCAGCGTCACGTGATCGGATTGCCGGCCATCCGGCAACTCGACGCCGACACGCTGCACGTTGAAACCAACTACGCGGTATTTCGCACGAAGCCGGATCAGCTCACCGACATCCTGTCGGTCGGCCGCTATCTGGACGTCGTGAAACGAACCGGCGACGGATGGAAGTTCGCGTCGCGCCAATGCATTTTCGACAGCGAGATGATTCCCAACTCGCTGATCTACCCGATCTGAAGCGAGGAACATCATGAGCGGTAACTGGATTGAAGTCGCGTCGCGCGACGAGATTCCCGAGGACGACGTGATCGGCCGGGTCGTGGCGGGGCGGGACATCGCCTTGTATGGCGTGGATGGCGAGGTGTTTGCGACCGATAACGCATGCACTCACGGAAACGCGCGCCTGTGCGACGGGTTTCTGGAGGGACACGAGATCGAGTGCCCGCTGCATCAGGGCAAATTCGATGTGCGAAACGGCGCCGCCCTGTGCGCGCCGCTCACCGAAGCCGTGAGAACCTATCCGATTCGCATCGAGGCCGGCAAGGTCTACGTCGATCTGGGCTGAGGCGTTCGTCGCGGCGCTTGTTGCCATGCGCTTCGCGTTCCCCCCTCGCGCATTAGGGGAATGTTTCCAAACGGGCTGCCTGCGGGCGGCCCGTCGCATTTGTGCGGCACGACGCCGGCCTGCGGCGCGCCCGGCCCGACGTCCCGAGGGCGGTGACATCGGATAAATCATTTGTATTTTTTGTGAAACAAATGATTCATTTTGGTGCGTGTCGGACCCTCCGGGTTTGCTCTCGGAATCGTTAAAAGCTTATTTTTTCCGATGCTTCACGTGAGACTTTGGGAGAGTGGTCGACTGGATGACTGCGTAGGAATACTTAGTCAATTAAGATGATTGCGTAATTGATTTCCGCAACGCAGGAGTGACGGGAGTTATTTTAATAACGGAGTGGAATATTTCAATTGGCGAAACTTTATAAGGGATTAAACGCAGTTAAATTCCGAGAAGCTTCAGGCGTGGAGTGGAAAATTGCGCAGTTTTTTGCATTCAAAAACGGATCCAAAATGTTTCATCATGGTGCGCATATTGTTGCAGTGCAATAAAAAACCCGGCCGAAGCCGGGTTTCCAATGCGTCAAAAAGGCGTTGCCTCAGGCCGGAGCCTGGATGTTCGAAGCCTGCTTGCCCTTCGGGCCTTGTACGACATCGAACTGCACCTTCTGACCTTCCTTGAGGGTCTTGAAGCCGTTCATCTGGATCGCCGAGAAGTGAGCGAACAGATCTTCGCCACCCTCATCCGGCGTGATGAAACCAAAACCCTTGGCGTCGTTAAACCATTTGACCGTACCGGTTGCCATACAAACTTCCCCTAAACAATTACGACTACTACATATCACCGCAACAACGAGCACATCTGAAAAACCCGCCGGCTGGCGGCGGCTTCTTAGGCTCACCCAGGCATCTTTTCTTTTAAAACACTTATAGAAGGAAAAGCGCCACGATGATTGTTTTCGCTAATGCCCAATAGTGTCAAGCCCTTTTTGAACGATAGAAGTTGTGTTCGATCAGGTTTTACCCTTATATCTCGGAGGGTATAAGGGGTGCTGAGACGCGCTCTTGAAATTTGGGTTAAGCTGACTCATATGGGTGTGGCACCCCCGGTGGTCGGGGCTGTGGCGCCTTGCTGGACGACGCACGCGCTGATTGACGAGTGTTGGCATTCCGGTGGGCTACCGGACGGCAGGCGGCAATAGGGGCTCCGATTGCTTCCTGCGCCCGGGAGTTGTTTAGAATCCACGTATGGCAACCTTACCGACAACGCATGACGACACCGTACAGGAGCGGCAAGAGCAGCAGCTCAAGCCGCCATCGATGTACAAGGTGGTACTGTTGAACGACGATTTCACCCCGATGGAGTTCGTGGTGATGGTCATTCAGGAATATTTTAATAAGGACCGTGAGTCTGCAACGCAGATCATGCTCAAGGTCCACCGTGAGGGCAGGGGAGTTTGTGGGGTCTTTACGCGCGACGTCGCGGCGACCAAAGTTGAGCAAGTTGTTAGCCATGCAAGGCAGTCCGGGCACCCGCTGCAGTGCGTGATGGAGGAAGCATGATTGCCCAGGAATTGGAAGTCAGCCTGCACATGGCGTTTATGGAAGCGCGCCAGGCGCGACACGAATTCATTACGGTCGAGCACCTGTTGCTCGCCCTATTGGATAACCCGACCGCTGCCGAAGTGCTTCGCGCCTGCGCGGCAAATCTCGACGATTTGCGGCAGAACCTGCGCAACTTCATCGCCGACAATACGCCGACGGTGCCGGGTAGCGACGAGGTCGACACACAGCCCACGCTGGGTTTCCAGCGTGTGATTCAACGCGCCATCATGCACGTGCAGTCCACTTCCAACGGCAAGAAGGAAGTGACGGGCGCGAACGTGCTGGTCGCCATCTTCGGTGAAAAAGACTCCCATGCCGTCTACTACCTGCAACAGCAGGGCGTGACGCGTCTGGACGTCGTCAATTTCATCTCTCACGGCATTACCAAGACCGGCGCGGCCGGCGAGTCGGCCAAGGCCGGCGAAGGCAATGTCGAGGGGGAAGAGGGCGCCAACACCAAGGAAAGCCCGCTCGCGCAGTACACCCAGAACCTCAACCAGATGGCGCGCGACGGCAAGATCGATCCGCTCATCGGACGCGAATCGGAAGTCGAGCGCGTGGTGCAGGTGCTGTGCCGCCGCCGCAAGAACAATCCGCTGCTCGTCGGCGAAGCGGGAGTGGGCAAGACCGCCATCGCCGAAGGGCTCGCCTGGCGCGTTACGCGCGGCGAAGTGCCCGAGATTCTGCAAGACGCCACCGTCTACTCGCTGGACATGGGCGCGTTGCTTGCCGGCACGAAGTATCGCGGTGACTTCGAGCAGCGCCTGAAGGCGGTGCTCAAGGAGCTCAAGGAGCGCAACAACGCGATCCTGTTCATCGACGAAATTCACACGCTGATCGGCGCAGGCGCCGCGTCCGGCGGCACGCTCGACGCTTCGAACCTGCTCAAACCGGCGCTCTCGTCGGGGCAGCTCAAGTGTATTGGCGCGACGACCTTCACCGAGTATCGCGGCATCTTCGAAAAGGATGCGGCCCTCTCGCGTCGTTTCCAGAAGATCGACGTGAACGAGCCGACCGTCGAGCAGACGGTTCAGATCCTGCGCGGGCTGAAGTCGCGTTTCGAAGAGCACCACGGCGTGAAGTATTCGTCGAGCGCGCTCTCGGCTGCGGCCGAACTGTCGGCCAAGTTCATCACCGACCGTCACCTGCCTGACAAGGCGATCGACGTGATCGACGAGGCTGGTGCTGCCCAGCGCATTCTGCCGAAGTCCAAGCAGAAGAAGACGATCGGTAAGGGCGAGATCGAAGAGATCGTGTCGAAAATTGCCCGTATTCCGGCGCAAAGCGTGTCGGCGGATGACCGCGGCAAGCTTCAGACGCTCGATCGTGACCTCAAGAGCGTGGTGTTCGGGCAGGACCCGGCCATCGACGCCCTGTCGGCCGCGATCAAGATGTCACGTGCCGGGCTGGGCAAGACGGACAAGCCGATCGGTGCGTTCCTGTTCTCGGGCCCGACGGGCGTTGGCAAGACCGAAGTCGCCAAGCAGCTCGCGTTCACGATGGGCATCGAGCTGATTCGCTTCGACATGTCGGAGTACATGGAACGTCACGCGGTGAGCCGTCTGATTGGTGCGCCGCCGGGCTATGTCGGCTTCGATCAGGGCGGTTTGCTGACCGAGGCCATTACGAAGAAGCCGCATTGCGTGCTGCTGCTCGACGAAATCGAGAAGGCGCATCCGGATATCTTCAATGTGCTGCTTCAGGTGATGGATCACGGCACGCTCACGGACAACAACGGTCGCAAGGCAGATTTCCGCAACGTCATCATCATCATGACGACCAACGCGGGTGCCGAGACGATCAACCGCGCGAGCATCGGCTTCACGAACGAGCGTCAGGCCGGCGATGAAATGGCCGACATCAAGCGCATGTTTACGCCGGAGTTCCGTAACCGTCTGGATTCGATCATCAGCTTCAAGCCGCTCGATGAGCAGATCATCCTGCGCGTGGTCGACAAGTTCCTCATCCAACTGGAAGATCAGTTGCACGAGAAGAAGGTCGAAGTGGTCTTCACCGACAAGCTTCGGAGCTACCTCTCGAAGAAGGGCTTCGATCCGCTCATGGGGGCGCGTCCGATGCAGCGTCTGATTCAGGACACGATCCGTCGTGCACTGGCCGACGAACTGCTGTTCGGGCGTCTGACCAACGGCGGCCGTGTCACCGTCGATCTGGACGAGCACGATCAGGTCCAACTGTCCTTCCCCGAGGACGGCAACACCCGGGCACAACCCGAAGCTGCCGAAGTCGAGTAATCGGTAAAACCTCTCGCGGCTCTCGCAGCCGTAAAAAAAGCGCCGCTTCATGCGGCGCTTTTCTTTTTGTGACGATGCGCGTCGATGCGACGGCGCGGCGTCAGTGCTTGCCGGTGCTGCCGAAGCCACCCGCGCCGCGATCGCTCTCGGGGAATTCGTCCACGAGGTTGAATTCGGCTTGCACGACCGGCACGATCACCAGTTGCGCGAGACGCTCGAACGGGTTCAGGACAAACGGCTCGGTGCCGCGGTTCCAGGTCGAGATCATCAACTGGCCCTGATAATCCGAGTCGATGAGCCCGACCAGATTGCCGAGCACGATGCCGTGCTTGTGACCGAGGCCCGAGCGCGGCAGGATCAGCGCGGCGTAGCCGGGATCGGCCAGATGAATCGCGAGGCCCGTCGGCACGAGCACGGTCTGGCCCGGCGCGAGGGTCAGCGGCGCGTCGAGACAGGCTCGCAGATCGAGCCCGGCGCTACCCGGCGTAGCGTAGGCGGGCAGTTGCGAACGCAGGCGTTCGTCGAGAATCTTGACGTCTAGTTTCATGGCGTTATGGCGGAGTTCTGTCGAAAATTCAGTCGGGGAAATAGGGGGCGAGAGGGTCGGCAGGCTCGCGAGGCTCAATCGCCTTCGGCGGCGCGCAACGAAAACGCCTGCGCGAGCAATTCGTGCGAACGCAAGCGGGCGCGATAGCTGCCGGCCACGGTCAACACGATGATTTCGTCGGCCTCGAACTGTTCCTGCAAGGCCAGCACGCGCTCAGTGACGCGCTCAGGGGTGCCGATGATACTACGCGGCTTCTCGCGCGCGATCACGGACAACTCCCGCTCGCGATACTGCGCCTTCGCCTCGGCGCCCTGTTCGAGGCTCGGAATCGGCTCGTTCATGCCGTATGCCATCTGCACGCGGCGCAGATCGACGCCCGCTTCGAGCGCTTCGGCTTCGGCGTCGGTATCGGCGCAGATCACAAAGAGCGCCACCGAGCAGTACGGCTTCTCCAGTTGTCCCGGCGTGAAGCGCTCGCGATACGCTTGCGTCACGCGGTGGCCGTAGTGAGCATTGATGAAGTGGGCGAAGCAGTAACGCAAGCCAAGCTGCGCGGCGAGCAGGCCGCCGAATTCGCTCGAACCCAGCACCCACAATTCGGGACGCGTCTGCACCGCCGGTTGCAGCAACACGCCGCGGTAGGGGTGATCGTCGGCCAGTGTCCCGTCGAAGAGGCCCGCCAGCTCGGCAACCTGTTGCGGGAAGTGTTCGCCCGCGTCGTAGGGGCCCTTCGCGACCGCGCGTGCGGTGCGCATGTCGCCTCCGGGGGCGCGCCCGACGCCCAGGTCGATGCGATTCGGAAACAGCGCCTCGAGCATCAGGAATTGTTCGGCCAGCTTGAACGGGCTGTAGTACGGCAGCATCACGCCGCCGGAGCCGACCCGCAGGCGCTTCGTCACGCTGGCAAGGCGCGCGATCATCACTTCCGGCGCCGGGTTCGCCACACCGCGCAGCCCGTGGTGCTCGGCGCACCAGTAGCGCGTGTAGCCGAGTTCGTCGGCCGCTTGCGCCAGTTCGACGGTGGCCGCGATGGCGTCCGCCACGCTATGACCGTGAATCACCGGCGTCTGATCGAGGATCGACAGCTTGAGGCGAGCAGAGGACGTTTGCGTCATGAGTTCAAAGCTCCAGATCGGCGATGCTCGACGATAGCAGCGCGTCGACACATCGCCTTAGCGTGCACGGGTCAAAGCTCATAGGTCAGTGACCGGTCCCGGCGGATGGCTCCGCCGGTGACGTGCCAAGGCCTGCATGCGGCAGGCGCGCAATCATCAGAATGGCCACAATGCCGCCGAGTGCGCCGCACAGGAAGATCGAGGCATAGCCGAAATAGTTGGCGACGAGTCCGGCCATCGGTCCGATCAGACCGAGGGCCAGATCGAAGAACGCCGAATAGGCCGCCAGCGCCGCGCCACGATTCTGCGGTGGCACCTGTCGCAGCGCCTCCACGCCCAGCGCTGGGAATACCAGCGAGAAGCCCACGCCGGTGAGCCCCGCGCCCACGAGGGCCATATTCGGGCTCACCGCCCCCCACAGCAGAAACTGGCCGATGGCGCTGAAGACCAGCGAGCACATGGCGACGCGGCGTCCGCCGAAGCGATCGACCGCGTGTGCGAGCAGAACTCGCATGCCGATGAAGCACGCGCTGTAGAGCGTGAGCGCGTACGCGGCACCTGACCAGCCGTGGCTGGCGTAGTAAAGCGTGATGAAAGCGGCGATGACGGCGTAGCCGATACTGCCCAGCGTCATGGCCAGACCCGGACGCCACACGAGGCCCACCACGCGCAGGAACGGCAGGCGATGCCCGCCCACAGGCGCCGCCGCCGGCAGGCGCAGCGCAATGGCGAACGCCACGGCGGGCAGGACGATGTTCACGAGCGAGACCACGGTAAAACCGGCCGATTCCAGCAGGTAGGCGCCGAAGGGGGCGCCGATGGCGAGCGCGGTGTACATCGACACGCCTTGCCACGAAATAGCCTTGCTTGCGTGGGCAGCCCCCAGCAGGCCGATGCCCCACGACATGCCGCCGGTGAGGATCAGGCTCTCGCCGAAGCCGAGCACGACGCGTCCGGCGATCAGGATGCCCAGCGCGAGCGCGCGGGACGGCACCATCGATGCGACGAGGTACAGCACGCCCGCCGCCGCACAGCCGCACAGACCGGTGAGCACTGCACGGCGCGGGCCACGGGTGTCCACGGTGCGTCCGGCGTAGGAGCGCAGCAGCAGCGTGACGACCGACTGGATGCCGATGGTCACACCGACGATGAAGGAACCGTAGCCGAGCGTTTCATGGACGTAGACCGGCAACACGGGCAGCGGCATGCCGATCGTCATGAAACCGAAGAACATGATCGCGGCGAGCATGCTCAGTGTCCCGTAGACACTGACTGCCGGGCGGGCGGTCGTAGGAGGTTGCGTCATTTTGATTGTTATCGTGTGCGATGACCCAGGGGCCGAAATACCGAAATGCCGAAGGTGTCAGGTCGTGACACCGTAGTGCCTTAATGCGGCGAGGTCATGACCTGATGGCCCGATGACCTCGTCACGCGGTGAGTCTGACGTGGCTGCCGCTTGGCCAGCGTCGCCGGACAACGACGATGGCTCACGGAAAACCGACGGGGCCGACGGGCGTCAGCCAGGCGCGCGCGAGGGGAGTCGCGCGGCGATCTCGGCAATCAGGCTGCGGGCGAGCGATTGCTTGTCGGCCCGTGGCAGACGTTTCTGCCCGGCGTCGTCGAACAGAATGACTTCGTTGTCGTCCTGCCCGAACGTGGCGGGACCGAGGTTGCCCACGAGCAGCGGCACCTGCTTGCGTTTGCGCTTGTTTGCGCCGTGCGTCTCCAGATCGCCCGACTCGGCCGCGAAGCCCACGCAATACGGCGGCTTCGGCAACTGGGCCACGGCCGCGAGAATGTCCGGGTTCTGGACGAATTCGAGCGTCGGCACGTCGGCGTCGCCGGTCTTCTTGATCTTTTCCTGCGCCACATCCCGCACGCGCCAGTCGGCCACGGCAGCCACCGCGATGAAGATGTCGTTGTGCGTCACGTCGGCCATCACGGCGTCGTACATCTGCTGCGCCGTCTGCACGTTGCTGCGCGTCACCCCAAAGGGGGTTGCCAGCGCGGTCGGACCGGCGACCAGATGCACGTCGGCACCGGCCTGTGCTGCCGCGCGGGCGAGCGCGAAGCCCATCTTGCCGCTGGACAGGTTGGTCAGGCCGCGCACCGGGTCGATGGGCTCGAAGGTCGGGCCTGCGGTGATGAGCACGCGGCATCCGGCGAGGCGTTTCGGCTGGAAGAAGCCGACCAGGGCTTCGAAGAGTTCTTCCGGCTCGAGCATTCGCCCGTCGCCGATTTCGCCGCATGCCTGATCGCCGCTGCCGGGACCGAGGATCGTCACGCCATCGCCGCGCAGCGTCGCGGCATTGCGTTGGGTCGCCGGATTGGCCCACATCTGACGATTCATCGCGGGCGCCACCAGCAGCGCGCAGTCGCGTGCCACACATAGTGTCGAGAGCAGATCGTCGGCCATGCCGTGCGCGAGCTTGGCGAGAAAGTCGGTGGAGGCGGGGGCGATGATGATGGCGTCGGCCTCGCGCGAGAGGTCGATGTGCGCCATGTTGTTGTCGATGCGATTGTCCCACTGGCTGGTGAAGACCGGACGCCCCGAGAGCGCCTGCATCGTGAGCGGCGTGATGAATTGCGTGGCGGCTTCGGTCATGACGACCTGCACCGTCGCGCCAGCCTTGATGAGCAACCGCGTGAGTTCGGCCGACTTGTAGCAGGCGATGCCGCCGGTCAGCCCGAGAACGATGGTCTTGCCCGCAAGTTCACCGCGATCCATAGGGAAATGCCTCCTCCAAAGTGCCGCGCGGCGCCTCTGGGGCGCCGCGACGGTGTTTGCTTGCGAATGCGCAACACGTGCCGTGGCAGCGTGGGCGAATCGCGCCGCCGATACGGCGGCAGTGGCTGATGCGCTACTTGCCGCGCCGCACGCGTCGCAACTCGTCGATCACCAGCAGCACCGCGCCCACGCAAATGGCCGAATCGGCCACGTTGAACGCCGGCCAATGCCAGCCGCCGACGTGAAAGTCCAGAAAGTCGACCACGTGACCGTAGATCACCCGATCGATCACGTTGCCCAGCGCGCCGCCGAGAATCAGCGAGAGCGACAGACAGAACATCTTCTGGCCGTTGTGACGCTTGAGCAGCCAGATGATGACCGTTGCCGCCACGATGCCGAGCGCCGTGAAGAACCAGCGCTGCCAGCCGTCTGCGGCCGCAAGAAAACTGAACGCCGCGCCCTTGTTGAACACCAGCACCAGATTGAAGAACGAGGTCAGCGGGCGGAATTCGCCGTACTGGAACGTCTTCAGAATCGTGAGCTTGGTGACCTGATCGAGCAGGATCGCAACGATTGCGATCCCGAGCCACGGGGCCAGTCCATACACAGCGCCCCCGCGGGCGCCACCGTTGTTGCTACGTCGTGCGCCTGTACGGGCGCCTGCTTTGCTTGCCATTATGCCGCGCTCCGGTGTTCGCCGCTGCCGAACAGATTCGACACGCAGCGCCCGCAAAGGGTCGGGTGAGCCGCGTCTGCGCCCACATCCTCACGATAGTGCCAGCAACGCTCGCACTTCTGATGCGCCGAGGGCGTGACGACCACGCCTTCCTCGGCCTCGGTCGCCACTTGCGTGACCGCCGCCGCCGACGTGATCAGCACGAAGCGCAGATCGTCGCCGAGGCTTGCCAGCACGTCGAACTTGCGGCCCGAGACGCGCACGTCCACTTCCGCTTGCAGCGACGAGCCGATCTGCTCGGCCGCGCGCGCTTCTTCGAGGGCTTTGGTGACGTCGCCGCGCACCGTGCGCAGCAGATACCACTTCTCGAGCAGACGCGTGCTTTCCGCGACTTCCGGGTAAGCGTAGTACGTCTCGGTGAAGATCGTGTCGCTACCCGGCTGGAACACTTGCCAGGCTTCCTCCGCCGTGAACGACAGGAACGGCGACATGAGCTTGAGCAGGCCCTGCGTGATGTGGTACAGCGCGTTCTGTGCAGCGCGGCGTGCCGGGGCGTCCGGGGCGCTCGTGTACAGACGATCCTTGAGGATGTCGAGATAGAAGCCGCCGAGATCTTCCGAGCAGAACGTCTGGAGCTTGGCCACGACCGGGTGGAATTCGTAGCGGTCGTAGTGGCCGAGCACTTCGGTTTGCAGCGACTGCGTCAGCGCCACGGCGTAGCGGTCGATTTCCAGCCATTGATCCGCCGGCAGCGCGTGCTTCGCGTGGTCGTAATCGGCCAGATTCGCGAGCAGGAAGCGCAGCGTGTTACGGATACGACGATAGCCTTCGGTCACGCGCTTGAGGATTTCGTCGGAGATCGACAGCTCGCCCGAGTAGTCGGTCGACGCCACCCACAGGCGGATGATTTCGGCGCCGAGCTTGTCGGCGACATCTTGCGGCAGAATCGTGTTGCCGATCGACTTCGACATCTTGCGACCTTGACCGTCCACCGTGAAGCCGTGCGTGAGCAGGGCCTTGTACGGCGGGCGGCCGTCGAGCATCGATGCCGTGAGCAGCGACGAATGGAACCAGCCGCGATGCTGGTCCGAGCCTTCCAGATACAGGTCGGCCGGGAAGCCCAGTTCATGCGCATGCGAGCCGCGCAGCACGTGCCAGTGGGTGGTGCCCGAGTCGAACCACACGTCGAGCGTGTCGCGGTTCTTCACGTAGTCCTTGGCCTCGTCGCCGAGCAGTTCGACCGGGTCGAGCGTTTGCCAGGCTTCGATGCCTTCGGTTTCCACACGCTTGGCCACGGCTTCGAGCAGTTCCGGCGTGCGCGGGTGCAGGGCACCGGTTTCCTTGTGCACGAAGAACGCCATCGGCACGCCCCATTGGCGCTGACGCGAGAGCGTCCAGTCCGGGCGGTGCGCGATCATGTTGTGCAGACGCTGCTTGCCCCACGACGGGAAGAACTCGGTGGCTTCGATGCCGGCGAGCGCGATCTCGCGCAGGGTCTGGCCGTCGCCCGGTGCGCCGTCGACCGGCTTCACGTCCATGCCCGCGAACCACTGGTTGGTCGCGCGGTAGATGATCGGGGACTTGTGACGCCAGCAGTGCATGTAGCTGTGCGTGTACTTGAACGAGTGGAACAGCGTGCCCGCTTCGCGCAGCGCTTCAACGATCTGCGGGTTGGCATCCCAGATCGACTGACCGCCGAACAGCGGCAGGCTGTCCTGATAGCGGCCGTCGCCCAGCACCGGCATGCGGATGTCGGCGTCCACCATGCCGTGCGCCTTGCACGACACGAAGTCTTCCACACCGTAGGCCGGCGCCGAGTGGACGATGCCGGTACCCGTGTCGGTCGTGACGTAGTCGCCGAGGTAGATCGGCGAGGTGCGTTCGTAGCCGGCGTCGGCCGTTGCGAGCGGGTGACGGAAGCGGATCAGCGAGAGCGCTTCCCCCTTCGTGCGGGCGATGATTTCACCGTGCAGGCCGTACGTCTTCAGGCAGTCTTCCACGCGCTCGGTGGCGAGAATCAGCAGGCCGCGCTCGGTCGAGACCAGGGCGTACTCGACTTCCGGGTGGACGTTGAGCGCCTGGTTCGACGGGATCGTCCACGGGGTGGTCGTCCAGATGACGATGTGGCCGTCGTCGCGCGGCAGCTTCGGCAGACCGAACGCCTTCGCCACCTTCTCCGGTTCGGCGAAGGCGAAACCGACGTCGATGGCCAGATCGGTCTTGTCCTTGTACTCGACTTCCGCCTCGGCGAGTGCCGAGCCGCAGTCGAAGCACCAGTTCACCGGCTTCAGGCCGCGGTACACGTAGCCGTTCTCCATGATCTTCGCGAGCGCACGAAGCTCGTTCGCTTCGTTCGAGAAGTTCATGGTCTTGTACGGGTTGTCCCAGTCGCCGAGCACGCCCAGACGCTGGAAGTTGGGCTTCTGGCGCTCGATCTGTTCCGCGGCGTAGGCGCGCGCCTTTTCCTGCACTTCGCGCACCGGCAGGTGCTTGCCGAACTGCTTTTCGATCTGGATTTCGATCGGCATGCCGTGGCAGTCCCAGCCCGGCACATAGGCCGCGTCGAAGCCCGCCAGACTGCGCGCCTTGACGATCATGTCCTTGAGGATCTTGTTGACCGCGTGGCCGAGGTGGATGTCGCCATTGGCATACGGCGGGCCGTCATGCAGGATGAACTTCGGCCGGCCTTTGCTGGCTGCGCGGATCTTGTCGTAGATCTTCTTTTCCTGCCATTGCTTGATCCATTGCGGCTCGCGCTTGGGCAGGTCGCCGCGCATCGGGAACGGCGTGTCCAGCAGGTTGACAGGATATTTGCTCGGGGCTTTCTTTTCGCTCATGGTGAGTCGCTACGAATTTGGAATGTCGGGTGTGGGGCGCTCGCGCCGGTGGCGTTGACGTCAGGCCGTGTAGGCCGCGCGGTGCAACGCCCGGGCAGGTGCCAGTGGCGCAGAGGCGGGCCGCGCGCGAGGCGCCGGGCGCCTGTGCACGCGGGCGAAGATCAACTAATTCGGTCGGTGGCCGAGGTGGCGAAGTCGCGTCGTGCACTCGGGCCGTTGGCGTCAAGCGCGTGAGCGAAATAGGCACGTGCCTCGCGCGTGTCCTGTGCGATGGCCGCTTCGAGTTCTGCGAGGCCGTCGTATTTGGCTTCGTCGCGCAGCTTCTGCAAAAATTCCACGCGCACCAGCTTGCCGTAGCAATCGCCTTCGAAGTCGAGCAGATGCACTTCGAGCAGCACGCGCCCGGAATCGTCCACCGTCGGGCGCAGGCCGAGACTCGCCACGGCGGGCAACGGCTTGTCTGCCAGGCCGTGCACCTGCACGACGAAAATGCCCATCAGGGCCGGATGCTTGTGGGCGATGCGCAGGTTCAGCGTGGGGAAACCCAGCTTGCGGCCGAGCTTCATGCCATGCACCACGTGGCCGGTAATGGCGTACGGACGACCGAGCAGCGAATGAACGCGCTCGAAATTACCCTCGGCGAGCGCGCTGCGCACTTCCGAGCTGGAAATCCGCACGCCGTCGTGCGCGATGGTCGGCATTTGTTCGACAACGAAGTCGAAGCGGCGTCCGGCCTCACGCAAATAATCGATGTCGCCCGCGCGTTTCGCGCCGAAGCGGAAGTCGTCGCCCACGAGCAGCCAGCGGGTGTGCAGGCCGTCGACGATGATGTTGCGCACGAAATCTTCGGGCGATTGACCCGCGAAATGGGCGTTGAAGTGCTCCACGACCAGACGGTCGACCCCCTGCGAGCGCAGCGCTTCCAACTTGTCGCGCAGATTGGAGATGCGCGCGGGCGCCCGGTCGGGCGTGAAGTATTCGCGGGGATGCGGCTCGAACGTCATCACGCACACCGGCAGGCCGCGCGCAGCCGCTGCGGCACGCACGCGCGCGAGCAGTGCCTGATGGCCCAGGTGCACGCCGTCGAAGTTGCCGATCGTCAGCACGCAGGGCGCTTTGCTTTGCGCGTTGGGTAGACCCCGGAAGACTCGCACGATAAGGGAGCGTCAGTACAGGACGTTGAGTGAGCGTTAGTGGATGAACCGGGCGGCACAGCGATCGGGATCGCGTGGCCTGCGACGGCGGGCCGGGCCCGATGCGCAGGACGGCCGATCCGACATTGCGGCGCCGCAGAACGTTGAATTATAAACGCTTCGGGGCCATCGCGGCGCGGATCGGGTGTCTGGTGCGCCGCGCCAATGATAAAATCCGCCGATGAAGAACATTGTCATCCTGATTTCCGGACGAGGCAGCAACATGCAGGCTATCGTCCGGGCCTGTACCGCAGAAGGCTGGCCGGCCCGTGTGGCCGCCGTCATCGCCAATCGCCCCGAGGCCGACGGTCTCGGATTTGCGCAGGAAAACGGCATCGCCACGGCCGTAGTGCCCAGCCGCGGCAAGACCCGCGAGGCATTCGATGCCGAACTCGCTATTGAAATCGACCGTCACCAGCCCGATCTGGTCGTGCTGGCGGGGTTCATGCGCATTCTCACGCCGGAATTTACGCAGCGCTACGCCGGGCGGCTCATCAACATCCACCCGTCGCTGCTGCCCGCCTTTCCCGGCCTGCAAACGCACGCCCGTGCACTGGAAGCCGGCTGCAAGGTCGTTGGCGCCACGGTGCACTTCGTGACTGCCGAGCTCGATCACGGCCCGTACGTGCTGCAAGCCGCCGTGCCGGTGCACGCAGGGGACACGCCCGAGACACTGGCCGAGCGCATCCTGCCGCTGGAACACATCATTTATCCGCGCGCCGTGCGCTGGTTCGTGGAAGACCGTCTGGTCGTGGCCGATGGCCGCGTGACGGTGACTCCCGCGGCCGACGGCACGCCCGATCCGCAATGGCTTTTTGGTGACTACGCATGAGCACACGCCCGACGCAACGCCGTGATGGCGCAAATCAATCCGCTCACCGCGCCGGCGGCCGATCCTCCGATGCCCGTCAACCGTCCAAGGGTGGGGCGACCGGGGAGCGCCAGGAGCGCTACGTCCGCCCTGACCGCTACGACCGTTCGCGCAACGATCGCCGCCCGGAGGCCCCGCCCGCAGAGACCGCACGCATGCGCGGCGAGCACCTCTCGCCCGCCCTCTTCGAACACACCCAGCGCCTGCTCGGCAGCGTGCTGACGTTCAGCGGCCCGGCCGATACGCTTGTGAGCACGTACTTCCGCGCCAACGCCAAGCTGGGCCATCGCGAGCGCGGTGTTCTGGCGGAGACGGTCTTCGCCATCCTGCGTCGCAAGCTCGAATTCGGTCAGCACGCGGGAAGCGGCTCCGGGCCGCTGGAACGTCGTCTGGCGTTGCTCGGGCTGGCGTTCACGCGCGGTCTGGCGTCGGTGCAACTGGTGGCAACGCCAGATGAAGTCTCGTGGCTCGAACACGTCGGTCAGATCGACCCGGCAAGCCTGTCCGCGCGCGTGCGCACCAATTTGCCGGAATGGCTCTACGAGCGGCTGGCCAAGCGTTTCGAGGGCGCCGAACTCGAAGTGCTCGCCGCCGCACTGAACCAGCCCGCGCCGCTCGACTGCCGCGTGAACCTGATCAAGGCGAATCGCGACGACGTACTCGCGAAGCTGCGCGAAGACGGCTTTTCGGCCGAAGCGACGCCGTTCGCGCCCAATGGCATCCGTCTGTCGGGCAAGCCGGCGTTGCAGAAGCACCCGCTGTTCGTGTCCGGTGCCATCGAAGTGCAGGACGAGGGCAGCCAGTTGCTGTGCCAACTGGTCGCACCGCGTCGCGGCGAGATGGTCGTCGACTTCTGCGCCGGCGCGGGCGGCAAGACGCTCGCCATCGGCGCGCAGATGCGCTCTACGGGGCGTCTGTATGCGTTCGATATTTCGGAGAAGCGTCTGGCAAAGCTCAAGCCGCGTCTGGCGCGAAGCGGCCTGTCGAACGTCTATCCGGTGATGATCGATAGCGAGAATGACAGCAAGATCAAGCGTCTCGCGGGCAAGATCGACCGCGTGCTGGTCGACGCGCCGTGCAGCGGGCTCGGCACCCTGCGCCGCAATCCGGATCTGAAGTGGCGTCAGTCGCCGCAATCGGTCAGCGAACTCACGCAGAAGCAGGCATCGATCCTCGCGAGCGCTGCCCGGCTGGTCAAGCCGGGGGGGCGTCTCGTGTACGCTACGTGCAGTCTGCTGACCGAAGAGAACAATGCGATTGCCGAGGCCTTTGCGGCCGCGCATCCCGATTTCGTCCTGTTGCCGGCGAACGAGTTGCTCGCCTCGCAGAAAATCGACCTCGACACGGGCAAGTATCTTGAACTGTTGCCGAACCGCCACGCGACCGACGGCTTCTTCGCCGCCGTGTTCGAGCGTCGTTCGGCGTAAGTCGATGCTGGGCGTCAGCGAACAACAAGAAGAGAGATAGCGATGCAGGAAAGTCCGGCTTTCGCGAAGTTGGTGCGGGACGTCGTTCGTGACTTCGGCGATCCGCAGATCATCTGGCAGGGCGTGGCACTGGTGGCGGCGCTCGCCGTCGCCCTGGTGCTGCGACGCTGGATGATCGGCCGGCTCGAGCGCCATTTCGAGCGTGTCGCGCCCGCGCGACGGGCGGGCTCCTCGAGCCTGCGCCGTTCGTTCTTCCCGATGTTCGGCTGGATGTGCGTGGCGCTCACGCGGGTGGTGCTGCAAGAGCACATGCGTGTCTCGCTGCTGCGACTCGCCGAGGTGCCGCTGTTCGGCACGGCGCTCATCTATCTGGCGTTCTACTTTGCGCGACGGCTGTTTGCGTCGTCGCCGCAGGCCTACGGGCTGCTCAAAGTCTTCGAGCGCGTGTTCACGGCGCTCGCCTGGCTGTCGATGCTGGCCTACGTGCTCGGCGTGCACGACGACATCCTCAACTGGCTCGGCAGCGTGCGCTTTGCCGTCGGCTCGAGCCATCTGACGCTGCTCTCGATCCTCTCCGGCCTGCTTTGGGTCGGCGTGACGCTCGTGCTGGCGATGTGGGTCGGCTCGCTGATCGAAGACCGGATCATGCGCACGACCACGCTCGACGGCAACCTGAAAGTGGTGATGTCGCGGCTGGTCAAGGGCGTGCTCACGCTGATTGCCGTGCTCGCGACGCTGTCGTTCGTGGGCATCGACATCACCGTACTCGGGGTGTTCGGCGGGGCGCTGGGCGTGGGGCTGGGCTTCGGTTTGCAGAAGATCGCCTCGAACCTCGTATCGGGCTTCATCATCCTGCTCGACCGCTCGGTGCGCATAGGCGACCTGATCACGATCAGCCCGTATCACGGCACGGTGTCGCAGATCAACACCCGTTATACGGTCGTGCGCGGACTGGATGGCGTT
Organism: Pandoraea sp. ASV26; assembly: GCF_016428915.1. GTDB lineage: Bacteria > Pseudomonadota > Gammaproteobacteria > Burkholderiales > Burkholderiaceae > Pandoraea. The sequence goes on along the minus strand of NZ_JAELTP010000015.1, from coordinate 52,744 downwards.
GAGGCGCTGGTGCCGAACGAGCAACTCGTGACGAATGTGGTGCAGAACCACTCGTTCACCGAGACGCGCGGGCGTGCCAAGGTGAACGTACAAGTGGCTTACAGCGCCGATGTGGAACTGGCCATGGCGCTCATGCTCAAAGCCGCAGAGGGCATTCCACGGGTGCTGAGCGACCCGCCGCCCTCGGCGCTGTTGCTCAACTTCGGCGCCGATGGGATGGATCTCGAAATGGGCTTTTGGGTGCAAGATCCGGCCCAGGGCAGCGGTGGCATTCGTTCGGAGATCAATATGCGGATTTGGCGCACTTTCCGCGAGCACGGTATTGAAATTCCGTACGCTCAGCGCGAAATACGCATTCTCAACGACTGGGCCGATGGTGTGCCTGCGGCAAGCGTTCATCGCCCGGATTTGCCGGCCGATGCGCTGCGACCCGCGCCAACACGCGCGGATGACGGCGAGAAGAAGGCCCTGTAGACCCTTTTGCCTAAGGCTGCGGGTTGACCTGCGACAAAATGCGTGGCGGGCAGGCTACACACGGACAACAGTCCGTCAGGTAAAATGCCCGTCAAACCAATAACAAACCGACGTTCACCGGCACGTTTTCCGCCCATCTCGCCCCGGCATTCAGCAACTTGCCGAACTTCAGCGAATCCAAGCGTCAAGCGGGCGTAAGAACGAAACCCGACGCGACGGCCATCGATGCCGCATCGGCCCGACAAGACAAGGCACGGCGGTTTTGCCGTGATTGCTACCGTATTGATTAGTTTGGAGTGATATTTTGCTGGACAGTCTCCTTGGATTTATCTCTAACGGCCTGCTCGACTGGAGCGGCTGGGAGATCACGTTGTTCACGTTGGCCGTCACGCATGTGACGATTGCCGCCGTCACGATCTATCTGCACCGTTGCCAGGCGCACCGCGCCCTCGATGTGCATCCGATCGTTGCCCATTTCTTCCGTTTCTGGCTGTGGATGACCACGGGTATGGTCACGAGCGAGTGGGCTGCCATCCACCGCAAGCACCACGCCAAGTGCGAAACGCCGGAAGATCCGCACAGCCCGCAAACGCGTGGTCTGTGGAAGGTGCTCGCCGAGGGCGCCGAGCTGTATCGCGCCGAAGCGAAGAACGAAGAAACGATGCGCAAGTTCAGCCACGGCACGCCGAACGACTGGCTCGAGAATAACGTCTACAAGCGTTATCCGATTCTGGGCGTGAGCTTCATGATGATCATCGACATCGCGCTGTTCGGTGCGATCGGTCTGACCGTGTGGGCCGTGCAGATGGTGTGGATTCCGTTCTGGGCCGCCGGTGTGGTCAACGGTCTGGGCCACTACTGGGGCTACCGCAACTTCAACTGTGCCGACGCGTCGACGAACCTGTTGCCGTGGGGCATCATCATCGGCGGTGAAGAGCTGCACAACAATCACCACACGTACGCGACGTCGGCCAAGCTCTCGAACAAGTGGTACGAGTTCGATATCGGCTGGCTTTACATCCGTTTGCTGTCGATGGCGGGGCTGGCCAAGGTGAAGAAGATCGCGCCGACGCCGAAGCTGGCAAAGAGCAAGGCGACGTGTGACGACGATACGTTGCAGGCCGTGCTCTCGAATCGCTATGAAGTGATGGCGCGCTACGCCAAGACCTTCCAGCGTGCTTACAGCGAAGAGCTGGCGCGCTTCAAGGAGAAGCGTCAACACGGCGAATACCAGTTGTTCCGTGGCGCACGCAAGTGGCTGCATCACGACGAAGCCTCGCTGCAAGAGCCGCAGAAGCAGCAACTGGGCGAGATCTTTGCGCACAGCAATGCCGTGAAGACGTACTACGAACTGCGTCGCGAACTGGCGGGTATTTGGGAACGTTCGAACGCCTCGCGCGAACAACTCCTGAGCCAGTTGCAGGACTGGTGCCACCGCGCGGAGCAGAGCGGTATTCATGCGCTGCAAGAATTCGCTTCGCGTCTGCGTCGCTACGCGTGAACGGGCTCAGCCAGAAATCCGTTTTTGACGCATAATCGAAACCCCGCCACGGCGGGGTTTTGTCATTCCCGGCCCCCCCACGGGTCAAGCGAAAATGAATGCCTCACTCAAATCCGTAGAATTCGAGCGCCCCGCACCGAGCGGCGCCACGTGCGTTGCCCACGCCTGGGCACGCGTCCCGGATGCGCCGTCGCAGGAGGAGCGCGCGGCGCTCAAGGCCCGAATCAAACGTCTGCTCGTGGAGCAGAACGCCGTGCTGGTGGCCCATTACTACGTCGACGCCGACTTGCAGGACCTCGCGGAGGAAACGGGCGGTTGCGTGGCCGATTCGCTTGAAATGGCCCGTTTCGGCCGGGATCACTCGGCCAGGACGCTGGTGGTAGCTGGTGTGCGCTTCATGGGCGAGACGTCGAAGATTCTCAGTCCCGAAAAGCGCATTTTGATGCCCGATCTCGACGCGACTTGTTCGCTCGATCTGGGCTGTCCGGCTGACGAGTTCGCCGCATTCTGTGATGCGCACCCCGATCGCACGGTTGTCGTCTACGCGAATACGAGCGCCGCGGTGAAGGCGCGGGCCGACTGGATGGTGACGTCGTCCATCGGACTGGATATCGTGGCGCATCTGCACGCGCAGGGAAAAAAGATTCTCTGGGCGCCGGACCGCCATCTTGGCAGCTATGTCCAGAAGCAGACGGGCGCCGACATGTTGCTGTGGCAGGGCGCTTGCCTCGTGCATGACGAATTCAAGGGCACCGAGCTGGAGCTGCTGCGCCGCGAGTTTCCGAATGCCAAGGTGCTGGTGCATCCGGAGTCACCGGCTTCCGTGGTCGAGCAGGCCGATGTGGTCGGTTCTACGTCGCAGATGATCGCGGCCGCGCAGACAATGGACGCCACGGAGTTCATCGTGGCCACGGACAACGGCATTCTGCACAAGATGCGGGCCGCCGCACCGGGCAAGCGCTTCATTGAAGCGCCGACTGCGGGCAACAGCGCCACGTGCAAGAGCTGCGCGCACTGCCCGTGGATGGCGATGAACAGTCTGCAGAATCTGGCCGACGTGCTGGAGTCCGGGAGCAACGAGATTCACGTCGATGCGGAGATCGGCCGGCGCGCCCATACCTGCATCGACCGTATGCTGAAGTTCGCCGAGGCGCGCAAACAGAATGTGCGCACCAGCGGTGATTTCGCGCGCGATGGCGCGCTGTTTGCCGGTGTAGGTCCCGCATAATGACGCAACCCAAAATGCTGAGTACCGACGAAGCGCTCTCCCCGGAGTTCGCCGCGTTCGGCGAGCCGCTCGAGACGGCACTCTCGCGCAACGTGCGCGAGGCGCTGGAAGAGGATATTGGTTCGGGGGATCTGACGGGCCTGCTCGTGCCGTCTGACGAAATCGCCCATGCGCGCATCATCGTGCGCGAGTCTGCGGTGCTGTGTGGCGTGCGCTGGTTCGAGCGCTGCATGCACGGGGTGAGTGCGTCGGTGCGCGTTCAATGGCACTACCGCGAGGGCGATCGCATGGCGCCTGACTCGGCGGTGTGCGAGATCCATGGACCGGCGCGTGCGTTGTTGACGGCCGAGCGCACGTCGATGAACTTCCTCCAGTTGCTCTCCGGTGTGGCGACGGCGGTGCGCCGCTATGCCGATATCGTCGAAGGGACGAAGGCGCGCGTGCTCGATACGCGCAAAACCTTGCCCGGGCTGCGTCTCGCGCAGAAGTTTGCGGTGCGTGTGGGCGGTGGCGCGAATCAACGCCTTGCGCTCTACGACGGCATCCTCATCAAGGAGAACCACATCGCGGCGGCCGGCGGTATTCGTCAGGTGCTGGCGAACGCCGATCGTCTGGCTGATGGCGCGCCGGTGCAGATCGAGGTGGAGACACTCAAAGAACTCGAAACGGCGCTGGCGTGCGGCGCAACGTCGATTCTGCTCGATAACTTCACGTTGGAAATGATGCGCGAAGCGGCGCGAGTTGCCGAGGGCCGCGCGGTGCTCGAAGCGTCGGGCGGCATTAACCTCGAGACGTTGCGTGCGATTGCCGAGACGGGCGTCGACCGGATTTCCGTGGGCGGACTCACCAAGGACGTTCGTGCCACCGACTTCTCGATGCGAATTCTGGAGACGGTGGGCTAAGCCCAGCCATTCGTATTCGCCGTCACGGCAGAAAATCAAAGGCCGCAGGATAAAACCTGCGGCCTTCTTGTTTTCCGTGGCGCTTCGGCGACAGATCAGCGAACGCGTCGCGGCAGGACGGGCGAGAGTACCGTCGGCAGGGCTTTGGGCAGGGTGTCCGGAAAGTCACGCGAGAAGTGAAGTCCGCGGCTTTCGTGGCGCGCCAGCGCGCTGTCGACGATGAGCGATGCCACATCCACCAGATTTCGCAGTTCCAGCAGATCGCGGCTCACGCGGAAATTCGCGTAGTACTCGGCGATTTCTTCGCGCAGCAGGGCAATGCGATGTTGTGCCCGCTCCAGTCGCTTGCTCGTGCGCACAATGCCCACGTAGTTCCACATCATGCGGCGCAACTCATCCCAGTTGTGGGCGACAACGACTTCCTCGTCCGCATCCGAAACGCGGCTTTCGTCCCATGCCGGGACATCCGTTGCCGCCGGATGTGTCGACTCGCCGCGCTGAATATCCTCTGCGGCGGCCTTGCCGAGCACGAGGCATTCGAGCAGTGAGTTGCTGGCGAGGCGGTTGGCGCCATGCAGGCCGGTATAGGTGGCTTCGCCGACGGCATAGAGTCCGGGCAGGTCAGTGCGACCTTGCATGTCGGTGACGATGCCCCCGCACGTGTAGTGTGCTGCGGGCACGACCGGAATCGGTTGCTTCGTGATGTCGATCCCCAGTTCGGCGCAGCGCGCCAGAATCGTCGGGAAATGCTCCTTCAGGAATTCGGGGCTTTGGTGACTGATGTCGAGATACACACAATCCAGGCCATGTTTCTTCATCTCGAAGTCGATGGCGCGAGCAACGATGTCGCGCGGTGCCAGTTCGGCGCGCGGGTCGTGTTGCGGCATGAAGCGCGTGCCGTCCGGCAATACCAGGCGTCCGCCCTCGCCGCGCACCGCCTCTGTAATCAGGAACGACTTCGCGTACGGATGATAGAGGCAGGTGGGGTGGAACTGGATGAACTCCATGTTCGCGATACGGCAGCCGGCACGCCAGGCCATGGCGATGCCGTCACCGGTCGCGGTGTCGGGGTTCGTGGTGTACAGATAGACTTTGCCTGCACCGCCCGTGGCCAGCACCGTGTGCCGTGCTGTCATGGCGTGCACTTCTCCGCTGCCGAGGTCCTGAATATAGAGTCCCTGGCAGTGACGCCCGGCAGTCGGTGCCGAGTCGGCCCGGTCGGACGTAATCAGATCGATCGCGAAATGATTTTCGAACAGGGTGATATTCGGATGTTGACGCACGCGCTCGGTGAGCGTGGCGATCACTGCGTGCCCGGTGGCGTCGGCCGCATGAATGATGCGTCGATGGCTATGACCGCCTTCGCGCGTCAGGTGAAAGCCGAGTTCGGCGGCGTCGTCACGCGTGAAAGGCACACCTTGTGCGATGAGCCACTCGATGGCTTCGCGGCTGTGTTCGACGATGAATCGCGTAGCCGCTTCGTCACACAGGCCGGCGCCGGCAATGAGGGTGTCGGCGACATGCTCGTCGACACTGTCGGTCGAGTCGAGGACGGCGGCAATGCCGCCTTGCGCCCAGTCGCTCGCGCCTTCGGGCATCGGGCGTTTGGCGACCAGTGCCACACGGCAGGTGCTGGCCAGATGCAGGGCGACGGACTGGCCGGCGAGTCCACTACCGACGATGACGACATCGAAATTCATGATACGCGCTGTCTCTCGAATCGCTGCCACGACGGCGGCGCGATGCTTGTGATGGGAAGAGAGCCAGTATAGCGAGTCAATACGCGCGTGACACATGACCCTATGCGCACGTCGTGCAAATTGTGCCTGGCGTGACTACGCATAGCGTAGGGCATCAGATTTCGGGACGCCCAAACGAAAAACCCCGCCAGAGGCGGGGTATCGAACGCAGCAGCGAACTGCTACGAGAAAACCTATTGATCTTATTTGATCTTGGTTTCCTTGTAGGGCACGTGCTTACGAGCCACCGGATCGAACTTGCTGATTTCCATCTTTTCCGGATGGGTACGCTTGTTCTTGGTGGTCGTATAGAAATGACCCGTACCTGCGGTCGATTCCAGCTTGATCTTGTCGCGAGCGCCTTTTGCCATGATGAGCTCCTAAACTTAGACTGCGTTGCGCGAACGCAGATCTGCCAGAACGGAGTCGATGCCGTTCTTGTCGATCAGGCGCAGGCCAGCTCGCGAAATACGAAGACGAACAAAGCGGTTTTCACTTTCAACCCAGAACCGGCGATTTTGCAAGTTCGGGAGAAAACGACGCTTGGTTTTGTTATTGGCGTGGGAAACGTTGTTGCCGACCATCGGCGCTTTCCCGGTCACTTGACATACGCGTGCCATGAAGCACTCCTAACCCAGAATTCTGTGTAAAAAAAGGTGAGTCGAAAAGACAGACCGCGATGATACCACAAAAATCCCAGACAAATCAATCGCTTCAGTGATTAGGATGCGAGTCCCTGGCGGGAAACGTCTGTCGGAGATTCGGGGAAGGGACGGATTATAGCGCAAGCGCTACGCTAACGCGACCCGGATGCCAAAATCTTGGGCAAATGTTGTTAAGCGTCACAAACCGCCGTTCTCGGCGAGCGAGTACACGCTGTCGCCCGCCACGATGAAATGATCCAGAAGACGGATCTCGAGCAGGGCCAGTGCATCGCCCAACTGACGGGTCAGTGCCAGATCGGCAGCGCTCGGCGTGGGCACGCCGGAAGGGTGATTGTGCGCGACGATGACGGCCGCCGCGTGCACGTCGAGCGCGGCGCGCACGATTTCGCGCGGATAGGCGCACGTCTGGGTGAGCGTGCCCTCGAACATCACGCGGGTGCTGACGAGCCGGTGCGCGGCGTCGAGAAACAGACAGGCGAAGCGCTCTCGCGAGCGATCCTGCAACGTGAGGCGCAGATAGTCGCGCACCCGCGTCGGGCAGTCGAGCAGGCTGCCCGACTGCATGTCTTCTCCGAGCATGCGGCGCGCCACTTCGAGCGCGGCCTGAAACTGGAGGGATTTGGCCTGACCCAGCCCGGGTATCTGGCACAGACTTTCGAAGGGCATGGAGAGCAGGCGGGCGAGCGATCCGCTGCGGGTGAGCAATTCGCGTCCGAGATCGACGGCATTGCGCCCGTGCGAGCCGGTGCGCAGCAGAATCGCCAGCAACTCGGCATCGGACAGGGCATTGGCGCCACGGGCCAGCATTTTTTCACGGGGACGCTCGGCAAGCGGCCATTGGGCGATGGACATGGAGACTCCTGAAGCGCACACAGCCGCGCGCATGATCGCGGGCGTCGCTTTTCATAAGAAACCCTGCCGCCGACGGGAAAAAATCGGGGCAGCTTTGCCGGGGAGCCGGACGCGCAACGCGTCGTCATTTACAATAATAGCTTGACCTTGCTGTGAGACCCCCATGAGTTCTGTTGCAACCCCCGTGGTTCAAGACGATTCCTATCTGACGCTCCACTACCGAATCGCCGCGCCCGACGGTGCGGACATTGTCAACACCTTTGAAGGCACACCGGCGACGTTGCAGCTCGGCGGCGGCCAGATGGCGCCCACGCTGGAGCAGGCGCTGTTGGGGATGTCGGTGGGGGAGCGGCGCCGGATCGATCTGGCGCCCGAGCAGGCCTTCGGCCCGCGCAATCCGGAACTGCTGCAACGCGTTTCGATGAAGACGTTGCAGGAAAACAGCAACTTTGGCGAAGAATATAGCGTTGGCGATCTGGTCGAGTTCAACGCGCCGAGTGGTGGCCGCTATGCGGGCATCCTGCGCGAACTGGGCGACGGCTGGGCATTGTTCGACTTCAACCATCCGCTGGCCGGCCAGCCGATCGTGTTCGAAGTTCAGATTATCGGCATTCTGTAGGAATCGAAATGAGCGCCACCCAAGTCGTAGCACCGACGTTGTCGGATGCGGAAATCCTGCTGGCTCAACCACGTGGCTTTTGTGCGGGTGTTGACCGTGCTATCGAGATCGTCGAGCGCGCGCTCACGATGTATGGCGCGCCGATCTACGTGCGCCACGAGATCGTGCACAACGCGTATGTTGTCGAGAACCTGCGCAAGAAGGGCGCGATTTTCGTCGAAGAACTGACGGATGTGCCCTCGGGCAACACGCTGATCTTCAGCGCACACGGCGTATCGCAAGCTGTGCGTGCCGAAGCCGAAGCGCGCGGTTTGCGAATCTTCGACGCCACTTGCCCGCTTGTCACGAAGGTGCACGTCGAGGTCGCGAAGATGCGCAGCCAGGGGCTCGAGATCATCATGATCGGTCACAAGGGCCACCCGGAAGTGGAAGGCACGATGGGCCAGTCCGGCGAGGGCATGTTCCTTGTCGAGACGATCGAGGACGTGCTGGCGCTGCAAGTGGCGAATGAGGACAAGCTCGCGTACGTCACGCAGACGACGCTGTCCGTCGACGACGCCGCCGAGGTCATCAACGCGCTCAAGAAGCGTTTCCCGTTGATCACCGAGCCGAAGAAGCAGGACATCTGCTACGCGACGCAGAATCGTCAGGACGCGGTGAAGTTCATGGCACCGCAGTGCGACGTGGTCGTGGTGGTCGGCAGCCCGAACAGCTCCAATTCGAACCGTCTGCGCGAAGTGGCCGAGAAAATGGGCGTGCCCGCCTATATGGTCGACTCGCCCGATCAGCTCAAGCCGGAGTGGTTCAACGGTAAGCGCCGGATTGGCGTGACGGCAGGGGCATCGGCACCGGAAGTGCTGGCACAGTCGATCGTCTCGCGTTTGCGCGAACTTGGCGTCAACCAGGTCAAGGTGCTCGATGGCGTGGAAGAAAACATCGCCTTCCCGCTGCCCAAGGGCCTCATGCAGGCGGCCGCCGGCTAAGCGCCGTCCACGCAACCAGACTGAACGGTCAGCGGCAACGCCGCATGGCCGCCAAACCGGGTGTCGCGCCATGCGGCCCCGGTTTTTTTATCCCCTCTCGCTCCCTCCTCCTGCGCAGGCAACCTCCGTCGACGCCCGGCCTCAGGCCGTCTGGGCGCGCCCGGCATCTCAGCGCTTCGCAAGCCATTTCCTTGTCGGGAATCCGGTTGCGGCGTTTTCGCATCGCTCGCATACATTCTGCAAAAGTCCCGCGCCGCCGATGACGTGTCTTTTAACGTCTCATCAGGCAAAACCTATTGCATCAATGACTAATTCAACGAATAAAGAATTAGAACGAATGAATAACTTCCGGCATTCTTTAATCTAATTATTTATACGCTCACTTAATTAGATGGAATGCTCAAATTGGGGTAGGCACGCTAATTGCTTATTAGCTTGTTGTGGTGTTCAAGCCCATAAATGGTGCATTGGTTGCACCATGAGGCCGCCCGGGCCGGTGCGCGCGGGTGCGTAAAACATTTAACAAATCTGGGGTTGCGCTTTTGAAAAGTTAGGGTTGCACAAGTTGGTATAAAACCTTAGGCCTCCATTATGGAAAACCCTGTGGCGGCGGGCATCGCAGCCGCAAAGAATGGAGTTACAATGCGCGCGTTTCGCATACGAAACATCGAATTGGCGTTTTTGGCGTTATTAAACCGCCGACAATCAGGAGATAATCAAATGCAACTCAAGTTCGCGAAGGTACTGCCCGTAGTCGCCGCAGTGACGCTGCTGGCGGCATGCGGTCAGAAGGAAGAAAAGCAGGCCGATTCGGGTGCCGCTTCTGCACCTGCCGCGACGACAGCCGCCAGCGGGGGCGGTGATGCGGTTGTAATCAAGATTGGTCACGTTGCACCGTTGACGGGCCAAATCGCTCACCTGGGCAAAGATAACGAAAACGGTGCACGCATGGCCGTTGAGGAAGCCAACAAGGCGGGTCTGGTGATCGACGGCAAGCCGGTCAAACTGGAACTGGTGGCCGAAGATGACGCGGCCGATCCGAAGACCGCAACCCAGGTTGCCCAGAAGCTCGTCGACGAGAAGGTCGTTGCCGTGGTGGGCCACTTGAATTCCGGTACGACGATCCCGGCGTCGAAGATCTATAGCGATGCGGGTATCGTGCAGATCTCGCCGTCGGCAACCAACCCGGCTTACACGCAGCAAGGCTTCAAGACCGCCTATCGTGTGGTGGCAACGGACGCTCAGCAGGGTCCGGCACTGGCCAACTACGCCACCAAGGCGCTGGGTGCCAAGTCGGTGGCCATCGTCGACGACGCGACGGCCTACGGCAAGGGCTTGGCCGACGAGTTCGAGAAGACCGCCAAGGCCAACGGCCTGAAGGTGCTCTCGCACGATGCGACCAACGACAAGGCCACGGACTTCCGCGCCATTCTGACGAAGATCAAGGGTGAGCGTCCGGACATCATCATGTACGGCGGTATGGATGCGACCGGCGGCCCGTTCGCCAAGCAGTCGAAGGAACTGGGTATCGGTGCCAAGGTGCTGGCCGGCGACGGCGTGTGTACCGACAAGGTGGCCGAACTGGCTGGCGACGCCATCGACAACATCGTCTGCTCGGAAGCGGGCATGGCGCTGTCGAAGATGGAGGGCGGCGGCGACTTCTCGAAGCGCTACGAAGCTCGTTTCAACCAGCCGATCCAGATCTACGCCCCGTTCACGTATGACGCTGTCAATGTGATCATCGACGCCATGAAGCGCGCCAACTCGACCGACCCGGCGAAGATTCTGGCCGCCATGCCGGCGACCGACTACAAGGGTGTTATCGGTCACATCGCCTTCGACAGCAAGGGCGACATGAAGGAGCCGGTGATCACGCTCTACAACTACAAGGACAAGAAGAAGAGCGTGCTCGACGTGGTGAAGATGTAACTCTCGGGCGCTTGCGCCATGAAACGGCACCGCTGCCTACCCGTTCGGTGCCGTTTCTTTATCTGCGGAAAGATGCCGTGCCTGCATGACGGGCACGGCCCCCCCTCCTGACACAGGATTACACCCTATTACCCGCAGTTCTCTCGGCCCCCCCGCGAGCCCTATCGGGCAAGCGTGTCGAGAGCCCGTTTTCGGGACAAGGAGTTAGCTTCATGGATATCTTTATCCAACAAATCTTGAACGGCCTCGTGCTTGGTAGCGTGTACGCGATCATTGCGCTGGGCTATACGATGGTCTACGGCATTCTGGGCATCATCAACTTTGCCCACGCCGACGTGATGATGATCGGCGCGATGGTCGCGTTGTCCACCATCAACCTGTTGTTGAAGGTCGCGCCGGACATGCATCCGGCGCTCATGCTGGCCATTGCCACGCTCGTCTGTATGCCCACGTGCGCCCTGGTCAACTTCGTGATCGAGCGCGTGGCATACCGGCCGCTGCGCAATGCGCCGCGTCTGGCGCCGCTGATCACGGCCATCGGCGTGTCGCTGCTGTTGCAGACGATCGCCATGCTGATCTGGTCGCGCAACCCGCTCTCGTTCCCGCAACTGCTGCCCACCGACGCCATGACGATCATCCCGCAACGCGGTGAGCATCCGGGCGCCGTGACCAATGGCACCGGGATCGTGATCGTGGTCGTCGCGTTCCTCGTGATGTTCGGCCTCACGCAGCTGGTCAATCGCACCAAATTGGGGCGCGCCATGCGCGCGACGGCGGAGAACCGCAACGTCGCCGGTCTCATGGGCGTGAATCCCAACTTCGTGATCTCGGCCACGTTTGCGCTGGGCGGCGCCCTCGCCGCACTCGCCGGGGTGATGATGGCTTCGAACTACGGTAACGCCCACTTCTACATGGGCTTCATTCCCGGGATGAAAGCATTCACCGCAGCGGTGCTCGGCGGTATCGGCAATCTGCAAGGCGCCATGGTCGGCGGCGTGCTGCTCGGTCTGATCGAAGCGCTGGGTGCCGGTTACATCGGGGATCTGACCGGTGGGGTATTCGGTAGCAACTATCAGGACGTGTTCGCTTTCATCGTTCTGATCATCGTGCTGGTGTTCCGTCCGAGCGGTCTGCTCGGCGAACGCGTGGCCGATCGTGCATAAGCGGGGAGGGTCCACACTATGAATCAACCCGTGCAAACCACTGCCGCTCCCACGCAGATCTCTGCGGCGGCGGCCACCCGCAAGGCCTATCGGGGTCTTGCGATCTTCCTGATCGGCGCCATCGTCGCCCCCGTGCTCGTGGGCTACGCCGGCGGCAACTACTGGGTGCGCGTGCTCGACTTCGCGCTGCTCTACATCATGCTCGCGCTGGGCCTGAATATCGTGGTGGGCTTCGCCGGCCTGCTCGATTTGGGCTACATCGCGTTCTATGCGGTGGGCGCGTACGTCACGGCGTTCCTCAGCTCGCCTCACCTCACGTTACAGTTCGAGTGGATCGCGCATATGTTCCCCGGCGGACTGCATGTGCCGGTGTGGTTCACGATACCGATCGGGGCGGCGGTCGCGGCGATATTCGGCATCTTGCTGGGCGCGCCGACGCTGCGTCTTCGCGGTGACTACCTGGCCATCGTGACGCTGGGCTTCGGCGAGATCATTCGTATCTTCATGAACAACCTCGACCGGCCGGTGAACATCACCAATGGCCCGAAGGGGATCACCGGTATCCAGCCCGCGTCGCTGTTCGGCTTCGACTTCTCGAAGGCGCACACCTTCTTCGGGATCCAGGTCAACTCGGTGTACATGTACTACTACCTGTTCGTGTTCCTGGCGTTGCTCATCGCGTTCATCTGCGTGCGCTTGCAGCACTCGCGCATCGGACGCGCCTGGGTGGCCATTCGTGAAGACGAAGTCGCCGCCAAGGCGATGGGTATCAACACGCGCAACATCAAGCTGCTCGCGTTTGCCATGGGTGCGTCGTTCGGCGGCGTGGCCGGGGGCATGTTCTCGGCGTTCCAGGGCTTCGTCTCGCCCGAGTCGTTCACCTTCTGGGAGTCGATCGTCGTGCTCTCGATGGTGGTGCTCGGCGGTATGGGGCACATTCCGGGCGTGATTCTGGGCGGTGTGCTGCTCTCGGCGTTCCCCGAGATTCTGCGCTCGACCATGGGCCCGTTGCAGATGAAGTTGTTCGGCAGCGTCATCGTCGATCCCGAAGTGATCCGGCAGTTGCTGTACGGTCTGGCCATGATTCTGATCATGCTGTACCGTCCGGCCGGCCTGTGGCCGTCGCCGCGTCCAGAAGAGCGGACACTGTAAGCCGAGGGAGATGAACTGATGACGAGCGAACAAATTCTTCTGTCCGTAAAGGGCGTGAACAAACGCTTCGGCGGTCTGCAAGCCCTCACCGACGTGGGGCTGGAGATCAAGCCGGGGCAGATCTACGGGCTGATCGGCCCGAACGGTGCGGGCAAGACCACTTTCTTTAACGTGATCACCGGGCTCTACACGCCCGATTCCGGCGAGTTCACCCTCGACGGCACCAGCTACAAGCCGACTGCCGTACATGAAGTGGCGCGCGCGGGCATTGCACGTACGTTCCAGAACATTCGCCTGTTCGGCGGCATGACGGTCGTCGAGAACGTGATGGTCGGACGCCACGTGCGTACGAAGATGGGCGTGATCGGGGCCATCGTCCGGTATCCGGGCGCGAAGGCCGAAGAGCGCGCCATCCGCGAACGCGCGATGGAACTGCTCGAGTACGTGGGGGTGGCGAAGTACGCCAACTACACGGCGGCGAACCTCTCGTACGGCCACCAGCGCCGTCTGGAGATTGCGCGCGCGCTGGCGACCGATCCGAAGCTGCTCGCGCTCGACGAGCCGGCGGCCGGCATGAACGCGACCGAGAAGGTCGAGTTGCGCGGGTTGCTCGACAAGATCCGGAGCGACGGCCGCACGATCCTGCTCATCGAGCACGACGTGAAGCTGGTGATGGGCTTGTGCAACCGCATGACGGTGCTCGATTACGGCAAGGTGATTGCCGAAGGTTTGCCGCAGGATGTGCAGAAGAATCCGGCGGTGATTGAAGCGTATCTCGGTGCAGGAGGCCATTGATGAGCGCAGCAATGTTGACGATCAAGGGCCTGAAAGTCGCTTACGGCGGGATCAAGGCGGTCAAGGGCATCGACCTGCACATCCAGCCGGGCGAACTGGTCACGCTTATCGGCGCGAACGGTGCAGGCAAGACGACCACCATGAAGGCCATCACGGGGCTCTTGCCGTGGGCCGATGGCGATATCGAGTATCTGGGCAAGTCGATTCGCGGTGTGAAGGCGTTCGATCTGCTCAAGCAGGGTCTCGCGATGGTGCCGGAAGGGCGCGGCATTTTCACGCGCATGACGATTCTCGAGAACATGCAGATGGGGGCGTATCTGCGCAACGACAGTGCGGGCATCAAGCAGGACGTCGACAAGATGTTCGGCATTTTCCCGCGTCTGAAGGAGCGTAAGGATCAGCTCGCAGGCACGCTCTCGGGGGGCGAGCAGCAGATGCTGGCGATGGCGCGTGCGCTGATGAGTCAGCCCAAGCTGTTGCTGCTCGACGAGCCGTCGATGGGGCTCTCGCCGATCATGGTCGAGAAGATCTTCGAGGTCGTGCGCACGGTGGCGGCTGAAGGGGTGACGGTACTGCTCGTGGAGCAGAACGCGCGTCTGGCGCTGCAAGCGGCGAACCGTGGCTACGTGATGGACAGCGGGCTCGTCACCATGACCGGTGACGCGAAAGACATGCTCGACGATCCGAAGGTGCGCGCCGCGTATCTCGGGGAGTAAGTACCACGCGAGCATGGCCGTCTGACGCAAGCCAGACGATGAGCAAAGGGCGCCGAAGGCAACTCCGGCGCCCTTTGTGTTGTCTGCCGACGGGCGTGAACGGTAATCGCGACGTCTATGCGTTCGCCGTTGCGGCCAGCGGCAGCCGTTTGCCCAGACTCACGACATCGTCTGCGGCGTAGCCGTGCGCCTTATAGAACGCCAGCGCTTCGCGCGATTGCGTGAGGACTTGCAGATTGAGCTTGAGGCAACCGCGCCCGGCCAGCGCGATTTCCGCGTGACGCAGCAACGCGCTCGCCACGCCGCGACGTCGCCATGCCTGTGCTACGGCCAGCGAATAGACCCAGCCGCGATGGCCGTCGTAACCGGCCATGACCGTGCCCACGATCTCGTTGTCGCGCACGGCGACGAAGAACAGCCCGTCGCGCATGGCGACCTTGTTCGCGATCGAGCGGCGCGGCTCGCGATGCGGTTTGTCCGACGCGTTGTATTCGGGGAACGCCTCGCGCCAGAGCGCGAGCACGGCATCGGTATCCGCATCCGTTTCGTCGAACGTGCGGATGTGAATGTCGGCGGGCGTGGCGATCATGGCGTGTCCTGTTTGCCGGTGTAGATGTCGGGCCGATGGATCTGCATCATCGTGTTCACGGGGCCGAGCGGTTCGAAGCCATAGCGGGCGTAGAGGCTTGCAGCGTCGGTGGTGGCGAGCAAAAAGCGCCGCAGTTGTTGCAAAGCGGGGTGTGCCAGCACGTTCTCGCAAAGCCGTTTGCCGATGCCCAGTCCGCGCATCGACGGATCGACGAACACGTCGGCCAGATAGGCGAACGTTGCGCGGTCGGTGATTACGCGGGCGAAGCCGACCTGCTGCGCCGGACCGCCCTCCACCTGCGTCGCATACGCACCGAAGCACAGCGAGTGGGTGATGGCGCGTGTGAGCGTGTCCTTGGGAATGTCCTTGGCCCAGCGCGTTTGTGTCGAGAGCGCGTGATGGATGAAGCCGATGTCGAGCCGTGCCGGATCGGCGGAAATCTCGACGATGGCGTCGGCGGGCGGTGTCGGGTGCCCGTGACTCAGGTCGTTCATGGAAAGGGTCTCCTGTGCGATGGCGCACGCCCCGCGCCGCGCCGGGCAGACCGGGCACGGCGCGCATCGCGGGCGTGTATCAGACGTTTTGACGTTCTGACCTTCAGGCGGTCAGGCGGTCAGACCTTCAGGCGTATTGGCCGGACGTCGTCAGACGTGTTTGGCGAGCAACGTATCGAGCATCGAGAGCATCTGGTCGATCTCGTCACGGCTCACGTTCAGCGCGGGCATGAAGCGCAGCAGGTTCGGGCGCGGCGAGTTGAGCAACAGCCCGTCCGGGGTCATGTCGCGCGCGGCTTCCACCAGTTGCGGACCGATGTCGCGCCCGAGCAGCGAGGCGCGCAGCAAGCCGGCCCCGCGTTCGCCCTCACCGCCGTAACGCGACGAGAGATGCTGCAACCCGGCGCTCAGATAATCCGCCTGTGCCCGCACGAATTCGAGGAAGCCCGGGGCGCTGACCGTACGCATGACCGCGAGGCCCACCGCGCACATGAGCGGGTTGCCGTTGTACGTGCCACCCTGATCGCCCGGCTGGAAGACGGCGAACTCGTCACCGCACAGCATGGCGGCGAGCGGCACGCCGCCGCCGATTCCTTTGCCCAGCGTCATGATGTCGGGAACGATGCCTGCCTGCTGATGCGAGAAGAGCGTGCCTGTGCGTCCGCACCCCGTCTGCACTTCATCCACGATGAGCAGCAAGCCACGCGCCTTCGTGAGCGCGCGCAACGCTTTCAGGAAGTCTTCGGTGGCGGGCACCACGCCGGCTTCGCCCTGAATCGGCTCGAGCATCACCGCGACGGTGTCGGGGCCGATCAGCGCTTCCACCGAGGCGATGTCGTTCAGGTCGGCCTTCGGAAAGCCCGGCACCTGCGGGGCGAAGATCGTGTCCCAACCCGGCTTGCCGCTCGCTGACATGGTGGCGAGTGTGCGGCCATGGAACGCATTCTTGAACGTAATGATCTCGAAGCGCGCATTCCCCGAGGCGTTGCGGTGCAACTGTCCCCACTTGCGCGCCAGCTTGATCGCGCTCTCGTTGGCTTCGGCCCCGCTGTTGGCGAAGAAGACCTTGCCCAGTCCGGAGAGGCGGGTGAGCAGGTCGGCCAGCTCGATCATCGGCGCGTTGTAGTACGCGGGACTCGGGTTGAGCAGCATCGAGCCTTGCGTGGCCAGTGCGTCGCGCATCACCGGATGGCAATGCCCCAGGCTGTTCACGGCCCAGCCTTGAATGAAGTCGAGATATCGCTTGCCGTCGTGATCGTAGAGCCAGCCGCCCTTGCCGTGCGTGAACACGAGCTCGGGGCGCGAGGTGATCGGCAGCAACGCCTGCGTGGCGAACTCGGAGAACTTGGCGGTACGTGCCCCTTTGGGCGAGGTGGACTGCGGAACGGCGGACGAATGAGCAAGCGACATGACGGTCTCCGAGGGCAAGGGTGAGAGAGACGAGGAATAAAAAAAGCCACGGGGGTTGCCCGTGGCTTCGCTGTGCTTGAGAACTTGCGTGTTATCGCAGTCGATAGCGGGCCGCGCGGCATCCCGGTTGGGGCAGCGTACGGCGGCGTCGGATCGAGGCGATGGCAATCAGGTTCATGTCGGCAAGCATAAGGGCGCGACGCGGCGCTTGTCAAAGGGTATGCGCGCACTGTGGCGTGCATGCATCCTCGTGGCCTTGCCGCGTTGTCCCGATTTGTCCCGATTATTGACCCCCGCCGGGGTTGTCGGCGGCGGTGGTGAAGGCGTCGGCGAAGAACGCCTCTTTCGGCAGACCGTGATGTGCGATGAAGTCGCGCTGCGCCGACTCCACCATGACGGGTGCGCCGCAAGCGTAGACTTCGTAGCCCGACATATCCGGCAGGTCTTCCGCCACGGCGCGATGCACGAAGCCCGTGCGGCCCTGCCACTGATCTTCCGGCGCAGCCTCGGAGAGCACCGGTACGAACCGGAAGCCGGGAATGTCACGCTCCCACTGCTCGGCGAGTTCGCGCAGGTAGATGTCCTTCAACCGGCGCGCGCCCCAATACAGGGTCATCGGCCGGTCGATGCCCTTGTGGACAGCATGCTCGACGATGGCCTTGATCGGTGCGAAGCCGGTGCCCGAGGCGAGCAGCACGATGGGCTTGTCCGAGTCTTCGCGCAGGAAGAATGTGCCCAGCGGCCCCTCGAAGCGCAGAATCTCGCGCTCCTTCATGGTGTTGAAGACGTGATCGGTGAACACGCCACCCGGCATGTGGCGCAGGTGAAGCTCGAGGAAGCCTTCTTCGTGCGGTGCGGTCGCCATCGAATAGCTGCGACGTTTGCCGTCCTTCAGAATGAATTCGATGTATTGCCCGGCAAGGTACTGGAAGCGCTCGTTGGCGGGCAGTTGCAGGCGCATGACGATGACGTCGTCGGCCCGCCGCTCGAGAACGTTCACGCGGCACGGCAGGCGCTTGACCGGAATGTCGCCGATGCCTTTGACTTCGCGCGATTCGATGACCAGATCGCCTTTGGTGTGGGCGCAGCACAGCAACGCGAAACCACGCGTTTCCTCATCCTTGGAGAGCGCAGAGGCGGAGTGCGCGCCATGCTCGACGCTGCCTTCGACCAGCTTGGCCTTGCAGGAGCCACAACCGCCGTTCTTGCAGCCGTAAGGCAGACCGATGCCATGGCGCAGCGCAGCGGAGAGCACGGCCTCGCCGTCTTCGACCTGGAACTCGCGCCCGCTCGGCACGAGGGTAACGTTGTAAGCCATACTACAATCCGAAAAATGAAAAATTCGTCGAAATCCTTCGGTCGTCCGCGCCTGCTGGTAGTGGGCTGCGGCGACGTCGGCATGCGTGCGCTGCCGGC
This sequence comes from Pandoraea sp. ASV26, assembly GCF_016428915.1. GTDB lineage: Bacteria > Pseudomonadota > Gammaproteobacteria > Burkholderiales > Burkholderiaceae > Pandoraea. The sequence continues at coordinate 34,117 of NZ_JAELTP010000015.1, read as the reverse complement.
CCTCGTCAAACGCTTTCGCGTCTTTGCCGTGACGTCCAGCGATGCTCGTCATGCGGCATTGCGCGCGGCGGGTGCCATCCCCGTCGTGGCGAATCTGGACGACGCGGCGAGCCTGCATCGCATCGGCCGGCTGGCCCCTCGGGTGCTGCATCTCGCTCCGCCCGCCGGGGTCGCCGGCAGCGGCACGCAGGACCTGCGCACGCGCCGGTTGCGCGCGGCGCTGGCCCGTGCGCCGAAGCCCGTCATTGTACCCGAGGGGGGGCTTCGCGCCTTCTCGCGCCAGCCCCGAGCGCCGCGCCGCATTCTCGTCTACGCGAGCACCAGCGGCGTGTACGGCGATTGTGGCGGCGCCTACGTGGATGAGACCCGTGCGCCGCGGCCGCGTTCGCCGCGTGGGCAACGGCGTGTCGATGCCGAACGGACGATACGTTCGCTCGGCCGCCCGTCGACGCACGCGCGCAATGTCCGCCGCTTGCTGGCCGCAGGCCCGGCGCGTGCCGGGGTGCCGGCGGTGACGGGCACGCGCGCGGCATGGCGCCACACCGAGCCCGCGCGCGCGCCCTGGCGGGCGTCGATCGTGCGTATTCCGGGAATTTACGCGGCTGACCGTCTTCCGGTCGCGCGTTTGCAGCGCGGTACCCCGGCGTTGCTGGCCTCAGACGACGTTTTCACCAACCACATTCACGCCGACGATCTGGCCGCGATCCTGATTCGCGCGATGTGGCGCGGCAAGGCGCAGCGCGTCGTGCACGCCAGCGACGACACCGGGTGGCGCATGGGCGAGTACTTCGATCACGTGGCCGACGCGCTGGGCCTTGCCCGGCCGCCGCGTGTGTCGCGCGAGGAAGCCGCACGCGTGCTGGAACCGATGCTGTTGTCGTTCATGTCCGAGTCGCGCCGGCTGGTCAACACGCGGCTCAAACGCGAGTTGGGCTATCGCTTGATGTACCCCGACGTGGCGGCCCTGCTCGCTACATTGACGCCGCTGCCGCCCGCGCTGCCCCCGAACGAGGCTGCGTGACCAGACTATGTGACGCGGCTATGTGACGCGCCTGGCCGCGACGCTCACGTCTCGGCCATCGTCGCCATCGGCTTCCGGCGCTGTGCTCGGCGTTGTCCCCAGCGATTGAATCGGTCAAAAAGACCCCCGCGCGCGACACCGAATCACGCGCGGGGTATTAAGCCATCCCGAGCCAAAAAATGGGGGAGGGCTGCGGGACGGTTGGGGCACATCATTCGCGAGCCGCGGCATCGACCGGATCGGGGCGCGCGGCGCTGCGCGCGGGCCACCGGCCGGTGATCCCGACGATGGCACACGCACGCAGGCACGCACCTCGGCGGCGGCTCTGACCTGTTGGCAATCCTAATCAAAAGAGGCGTCGCAAACTGTTTTCAGTTGTTGGGACTTTGTGAACAGAGTTGACCGCGCCGTGGCGTCAGGGCAACGCACGGGTGCCGACGGGCAGGTCCGGGTGTTCGGGCGTGGGATACGTCAGACGTGGCATGGGCGCGCCCGGACGGCGCACCACGACCTGATCGACCACGGCTTCGACGTCGGCCGTCTCGCCCAGCGCCTTGAGGAATTTCGCAAGCGCGAAGCCCGGGGTGACGCATCCCTGCACAACGATGATGCGCCGTTGGAACGTGAGCCATAGCGACGTCTGCGCCGCCCACGGTATGTCGGCGGCAAGGCTGGAGAGCCGCCGTTGGGCGGACTCGGCGATCTCGACGTCGTAGCGATAGCTGTTCGAGAGCCGGCAGCGCCCCTCCAGCCAGCAGTGGTTGCCTTTTTCGATGCGGTGATGGGCGTCGGCCAGCCAGTCCGACTCGCGCATGGCCGGGCCGAGTGGCGTGGGACAGTCGGCAATGGCCGTCGAAATATGGAGAAAGGGATCGTGGCCGAAATTCTGCAAGGGTGCCCCGGCCACAGGGCGCGTGGCGGCGCCGGAAGACCCGTGAGCCCCGCCAGATAAGGCATTCGGGGCGGCAGGGGCGGCCAGCGCGGCGGCGCTCAGGGCGAGACTCGCCGTCAGGATCGTCGCCGTACGGCTGCACAGTGTGAAGATTGCGCGGCACATGCATGCCTCCCATGCCGGTTACGGGCGATGCGCACTGCGGTATCGCGTCGATGGGCGTGCGGCAAAATGGATATAATTGCGCGCTATGTCGCCCAACATCTCTTAATTTTTGATTTTTCTTCGAATTGGCAGGGCGCGATGCCGATGTCCGGCACGGAGGCGCCTTACCAATCCTTTCTGAAATAAGGATTAGACGCCATTCTATAAGATGCTTCGGCCAACGCGAGACTGGACGGGCGCGCAAACTGCGGTGTATCTCGACACCAAAGGAGCGGAAATCATGTCCATGGGCATTGGTGCGCCGGATGCGGCGCTGCATCGCGCCTGGCGTTTGCCGGGTCAGGGATCTGCCGCGACGGTGGGCACACACCGTGCAGCGTCGTCGCCGGATCGATTTACAAATGCGCTGCGAGCGCTCTCCAGTACGCCGCAGCCGCCTGTCGTGACGCAAGACAGTGCCGTGCAACTGTCGCAAGGCGCGAGCGCACCGCGCCAAACTTAAATTACCGAGAGAATTTCATGAGTCTGCATGTTCTTCTGGTCGACGACGATCCTGTCGTTCGCGACCTGTTGCGCGAATTGCTGCATGCCAATGGCATGCAGGTCTCGGTGCTTCACAACGGTGCGTCGTTGCTGCGCCGGCTCGAACTCGAGCGCCCGTCGGTGATTCTGCTCGACATCATGATGCCGGAGCGCGACGGCCTGCGCGCCTTGCAGGACCTGCGCGCTGCCGGTGAAGACATTCCGGTAATCATGCTCTCGGCGCGCGGCGGCCCGCTCGACCGCGCGCTCGGACTGGAGCTGGGCGCCGACGATTATCTGGCCAAGCCGTTCGATCCGCGCGAGTTGCTCGCCCGCATTCACGCGGTGCTGCGCCGTCGCGGACCGGTGGCGGCCAGCGCGCCCGATGCGCGTGCGCCGTACCGTTTCGGTCCGTTCGAGCTGGATTTCTCGCTGCGCACGTTGCAGCGTGAGGGCGAGCGTCTGCCGTTGCGCGATACGGAATTCGCCATGCTCAAGGCGTTCACGCAGCATCCGATGCAGGTGCTGCCGCGCGTGAAGCTGCATGCCATGTTGTACGGCGACGGCATTGCGTTCCGTGACCGCAGTCTGGACGTGCCGGTGTGGCGTCTGCGACGTCTGATCGAAACCGATCCGTCGGAGCCGCGCTACATCCAGACGATTCGCGGCAAGGGGTACGTCTTCGTGCCCGGCGGCGAATTGTCCGAAGGGGCGACGTCCGACGCGCGCGAGCGTTCCGGTGGCGTTAGCGCTGGCGACGACGAACTGTCGCTCACGCCGGCGGCCCCGGTCAGCAAGCGCACCGTGCGTGGCTGGCGGGAGTCGGCTGCGTGAATCTGCGTTGGCTGCTGCGCGACTCGCTGTTCGCGCGCATGGCATGGCTGGGCATCGCCGTCTTGCTGGTGATGCATCTCGTGTGGAGTGCGCTGGTGTTCTATCAGCGCCCCCGCCAGCAGGTGGACGGCTTTGCACGCGGGGTGCTCATCGCCATCCAGAGCGTGGATCAGCGCGCGGTCGCGCCCGGCAGTCTGGCGCCGCCGCATGGCATTCGCCGCGTGCCGCTGGCCGACGCGCCGACATTTGCCGATGGCGCGGAAGACGAGCGCGCCGCCAGGCTGCGTCAGGAATTGCTCTCGCGTTTGCCGCCGGGCACGCAGTTACATCTGACCAACGATCGCAAGCGTGGCAGCTTGTGGGTCTTGCTGCCGCAGCGTAACGAATGGATTGTCGTCGGCCTGGACTTGCCGCCGATGCCGCCGTTCGTGCGCGAGACCGTGGGCATTCTGATCGGCGCGGTGTTGCTGGCGTTGCTGGTGGCATGGCAGATGCAACGGCCGATTGCGCGCGTGGCGCAAGCGGCGCGGGTGATTGCCCGCGGACGTCGTCCCGCGTTACTGCCGGAGCAGGGGCCGCACGAGTTGCGCGATCTGGCGCACGCCTTCAACGACATGGCCAAGCGGCTCGCCGAAGCCGAAGACAATCAGGCGATCATGCTGGCCGGCATTGCGCACGATCTGAAGTCGCCGCTCACGCGTTTGCGCTTGCGTGCCGACCTGATCGACAACGACAGTTCGCGCGACGGGTTCGTGCGCGATATCGCGTCCATCAACCACATCGTCCAGCAGTTTCTCGCCTACGCCCGCGACGAGGCCGACACCAGCCCGCTCGTGAGCGTCGACGCCTTCCTGCGTGAACAATTCCCGGCAGACGAAGACGACGCGGCAAAGGCATCGCCTGCTGCCGCCGAGCCGGAGGGGGACGCGTCGCTGTTTGTGTGCCATTTGCGCGCAGGTCCGAACTTCATGCTGCCGCGCACGCTGCTCGACCGCGTGATGTCGAATCTCGTCGACAACGCGCTGGAGCATGGCGAGCCGCCGGTGCGTCTGGCAACGTGGTGCGAGGGCGATGAAGGATGCATCGAAGTGAGCGACTGGGGCGCGGGAATTCCGGACGATCAGGTGGCGCTGGCGATGCGTCCGTTCGTGCGTCTTGACGCGTCGCGCGGCGGCGAGGGCCATTGCGGCCTCGGTCTGTCGCTGGTCGGACGGTTGGTGGAAGGGCTGGGGGGCAGTGTGCGTCTGGACAAGGCGTCGAGCGGCGGTCTGCGGGTCACGTTGCGCTTGCCGCTGACACAGGCGCCCGCGCTTGCCGGCGTTCGCGCCGCGTAGTCACCGGGTCTTCACCGCGCATTCACCACGTCTTCACCACGTCTTCACCTCGTTGTCGGTCCGACTCGGGTGGCTCAGGCGCCGCGACGCGTGCCTGAGCCACCGGCTTTCACACCGGCTCAGTAAATCTCCGGCACGATCATTTCATCGGCCACCGGGTGACGCATGTAGTCTTCGCTGCGGGCGCGCTCGGGCAGCACCACGGGCGAGCGCTCCACGTCGTGATAAGGCACTTGCCCGAGCAGGTGATGAATGCAGTTCAGACGCGCGCGCTTCTTGTCGTCGGCCTGCACCACCCACCACGGCGCTTCGGGAATGTGCGTGCGCTCGATCATCACTTCCTTGGCGCGCGTGTAGCTCTCCCAGCGACGACGGCTTTCCAGGTCCATCGGGCTGAGCTTCCACTGCTTGAGCGGGTCCTGAATGCGGGCGAGAAAGCGCGCTTCCTGCTCTTCGTCCGAGATCGAGAACCAGTATTTGACGATCTGGATGCCGCTGCGCACGAGCATCTTTTCGAACTCGGGCACCGAGCGGAAGAACTCCTCGTACTCGCTCTCGGTGCAAAAGCCCATCACGTGCTCGACACCTGCACGGTTGTACCAACTGCGATCGAACAGCACGATTTCGCCGGCGGCGGGCAGGTGCTGGACGTAGCGCTGGAAATACCACTGCGTGCGCTCGCGATCGTTGGGGGCGGGCAGGGCGGCCACGCGGCACACGCGAGGATTCAGGCGCTGCGTGATGCGCTTGATCGCACCGCCCTTGCCGGCGGCGTCGCGGCCTTCGAAGATCACCACGAGCCGATGACGGCTGCGAATCACCCAGTCCTGCAATTTGACGAGCTCGCCTTGCAGGCGGAACAACTCACGAAAGTATTGCAGGCGATCATCGCGTGCGGCGTCGGTCAGATCGGTCACCCCCGGCAGGCGAAGGTCGTCGATCTCCATTTCGATCTCCTCGTCGTAGCTATCGATCAGGTCATCTTGGAGACGACGCGCAAGCGAGGCGTCGTGGTCGGCGTCGGAATCGAATTTGGTCATGGCGACGATCTCTTACGGGCCAGAAAACACAAAAGGCACCCTTGCAACATGGGTGACGGCAGGCAGACGCTGTGGAATACCGCGAGCATGGCGTGCCCGAAGGTGCGTCCGAGTATGCGACGATTTTATGACACCCGCATGGCGTTGACGACTATCGCACTGGCCGGGTTCCCCGTGATGCCCGGCTTCAGCCCCGCCGGAAGGCCCGGGACGGCGCTGGCGGCCGTCTGCTGCGCAGGGTGTTTTGTCATGAAAATGAAATGTGACATTGTCATGATGGCAGACCCCGCCGTGCTGCTGTGCGGTTCGCGCCACTTCACATTCTTCACTCCCCCACGTTCGTTCAGACACCGCACGCATGTTCGCCGACCTGATTCACAACGCGTATGGCTGCGATCAGGCTGGCCTGATCTACGGCTACCGCTTTACTGACGGCGCGCCCCCCGAACCGATCGATTCGGCCGCGGCGCTCGGATGGCTGGCGCAAGGCGAGCATGCGGATGGTTTTCTCTGGCTGCATTTCAACTTCGCGCACGCGGCGTGCGAAAAGTGGCTGCAACAGCATCTGAGTCTGCCCGACGAGTTCTACGAGAGCCTGGGGGAAGGGTCTCGCTCCACCCGCATCGAACATTCCGACGATTGGCTGCTTGCTGTTATCAACGACGTGATTTTCTCGTTCGATATCGCGCAGTCGGAGATTTCGACGCTGCGTGTCGCGGCCAATGCCCGGTTGCTGGTGACAGGCCGCGTGAAGCCGCTGCGTTCCATCGACAAGCTGCGGGCGTCGGTCAAACGCGGCGATGCCTTCCGTTCCCCATTGGCGTTGCTGGTGCATTTGTTGCGCGATCAGGCGGATGTGCTCGAGCGCATCGCGCGCGAGACGAGCCGCCGGGTGGATACCGTCGAGGATCGGTTGTTGCAGCAACGCATCGAGAGCAATCGTGCGGATCTGGGGTCGTTGCGCCGGGTGCTCGTGCGCTTGCAGCGGCTGCTGGCGCCGGAGCCGGCGGCGCTCTTTCGGCTGCTGAGTCGTCCGCCCGTGTGGGGGCACGCCGAAGATGTGCAGGAATTCCGTCAGGCGACGGAAGAGTTCGCGGTGGTGCTCAACGACCTGTCGGCGTTGCTCGAGCGCATCAAGCTCTTGCAGGAAGAGATTGCGGCGATGGTCAGCGAGCGCACCGAGCGCACGATTTACACGCTGACGGTCGTGACTGTGCTCGCGTTGCCCATCAATATCGTGGCCGGTTTCTTCGGCATGAACGTGGGCGGTATTCCGCTGGCGGACCATCCGCATGGCTTCTGGGTACTCGTGGCTATCGTGGCCTCGGGCACGGCCGCGGCTGGCTGGTGGGCGTTCCGGCGGCGTCCGGATTGAGCGGGGCGGGACTGCGCTTCGTTCAACCGGGCGACGCTGAGCCAGTCGTGCTGCTTCGCGCGCACGGCAGAATTGCGACACAGGAAGTGAAGAATATTCCGCTCAGCGCGATGTGCGCGTCCCGGCCGCAGCCGGCACCCGATCTACGGCCGCCAACACCTCTTCCGGGCGAATTTCCCGCGTGCATTCGAACGCCCGCGCGGTGCCTTTATGTCGCGGGCACCAGTGAAAGTCATCGTGATCGTAGCGTAGCGCGGGGTCGTGCCAGCACCCGGTGCAGACGTCTCGCGCGCTCACGCGGTAAGGGGTCGCGAACTCGTTGTGCGGCAGAGTGAAGCCCGAGATGAGCACCGTCGGCGTGCCCATGGTCCACGCGAGCCAAGCCAGCCCGCTCGACAAGCCGATGAACGCATTCGCGTGCATCAGCCAGCGCGCACGCTCTGTCAGCGGCAGGTCGCCGGTGGCGTCGATGGCGCCTTGCGGAACCGACTGCCAGAAATCCCCTTTGCCATGCCGCGCCTTCTGATCGATGCACACGACCTGCATGCCGCGCTCACGCAAGCCGGCCACGACGGCATTCCATCCGTGCGGACGGTTCCAGTATTTGCATTGCGCGGTGCTCTGCACGGCAATGCACACGTACGGCTCGGCCATCGGCCGTGACACGTCGGGCAACGCCGTCGCTGCGCGGGCTTCAGTGTCGTCGACGCCGAGAATGTGGGCAGCCGTGCGATGCAGTCCGGTCTCGCGGAAGTCGCGCGGCTGCTTCACGAGTTCCTTGTCGTCGAAGAACAGGCCAACGTTGTACGTCGCGTAATACTTGCGCCGTTCCACCTTGTCTTGCGCGACGAAATCCACATCGGGATAGGCGTCGCGGAACAACGCCGCCACCGCAGGCGTGACCACGCAGGCGAGCCGGCAACCGTGCGTCTCGGCAAATCGCAGGGCGTAGGGCAGCCAGCCCAGCACGTCGCCCAGCGCCGCGAGCGGAAACTGCACGAGCACATCCTGATCGCGCGCCTCGTAGCGATGCTCGAAGACCACCACGTCGTTCAGCCAGATCGTGATGCCGTACGGCACGAAGTACTTGGCCGGGCTGCGCACCACCCCGGAGGACAGCGACACCTCGATGAGCGTGGTGTCGTCGCGCAAATCGCTGATCCGCACGCGCCACGGCAGCGGTTGGCCGAAATCGGGAATGACCACGCGGGCGCCGTCGTTGAAGTCGAAGCGCAGACCTGCGGGGCCGACTTGCGTCGGCAGCAGCGCGGGCGCCAGAAAGATCTGGTGCGGCGAGGGGATAAACGGCGTGACCACCGGGGCGTTGGCGGTGGAGGTCGCGTCGGTGTGAGCGGGGGCAGGGACGGCATCGTTCATGGACGACACCTTACGCGGGACATCGCTCAGGCAATCGCGCGGCAAACGTGCCGAAAAGGGTCTATTTCGCGAAATTGCCCGTTTTTGACGTCAGAAGACCTTTCCGTGCCTTTCCGCGAGGCGTGAGGCGTAAAGCGGCGCCGCCAGCGCTGACGAGGCTGGCAACGCTCACGTCGCCCCGGTCATCGTCTGATACTGCGTTCGCAGCGCCTGCGTGAAGAGGCGATGCGTCTCGCGCGGGTTTTCACGGCGGGTGAACATTGCCACGGGCGGCAGCGTCCACGTGAGCGACCACGGCACGACCGCCACACCGGCCACGCGCACGAGTTCCTCGGCAATGTCGGCCGGCAGCAGTGACACCGCGCGTTCGCTGCTCGCCAGCAACTCCCCGGTCAGGCGTGACGAAAAGCTCTCGACGACAGGCACCGGCGGTACCACGCCCGCGTGCAGGAACAGATCGGACAGTTGGTCGCGCATCGGGGTGTTGGGCGCGCCCATCACCCAGTCCAGCTCGGCCAGTTGCGACCACACGGGCGCGCTGCGTGCGAGCCGCGCGGCCAGACGGCGGCTGGCCACCACGCGTGGCATCTGGTGATGCAGCACTTCGAACTGCACCTGCGTCAGATCGACGCTGGCCGCCGCGCGTCCGATCACGACGTCGAGCGTGTGATCGCGCAGCTGCGCCATCAGCGACTCGCTGGTGCCTTCATGCAGGGTGACGGTCAGCCGCTGGGGAATCTGGGCGAGGGTTTGCTGGATGGCGGCGGCGAGTGTCTTGCCCGAGATGTAGGGGATCACGCCGACCTGAAGCCGCGCCGCATGCCCGGCCATCACGGCTTCGATGTCGCGCGTGAGATGGTCCAGGTCGTGCACCATCGCTTGCGCGCGGGCGAGGACGACGGCCCCCAGTGGCGTTGGCGTCATGCCGCGCGGCGTGCGGTCGAACAACGCGCCCCCGAGCATGCTTTCGAGTTCCGCGAGGGCGCTCGTGACCGCCGGCTGGCTCGTCGCCATGTGCTCGGCCACTCGCGTGAGCGAGCCGTGCTGCTGAATTTGCAGCAACAGCACGAGATGACGCATCTTGAGCCGGGTCGTCAGTCGCCGAACCGCTTCCCCCGTGTCGAATGGCACCGCGCCCATCTGTCCTCAATCCCCTGAAACCCCCGATGCTCCGGGCTTATATCGAAAATATGATGCCCCCATAGTAATTCAGAATCGCCCGCCGCTGGCGTCTGCCTAGAATGGCCGGACATCTGATGCGCCAGGGCGGTAACCGTCTTCAGAACGGGCCGCAGCGCTAGCCAGAGCCGAGACATTCACCGAGGACGACACGCCATGAGCAACAACAACGATCACCAGGCCGCCCTGGAGTATCACCAGTTCCCGACGCCGGGCAAGATCTCCGTGACGGCCAGCAAGCCGCTCGTCACGCAGCGCGATCTGGCGCTCGCTTACACGCCGGGCGTCGCAATCCCGTGTCAGGAAATCGCCGCCGACCCGGCGCAGTCGTTCAAGTACACCGCCCGCGGCAATCTGGTCGGGGTGATCACGAACGGCTCGGCCGTGCTCGGTCTGGGCAATATCGGCGCGCTCGCGTCCAAGCCGGTGATGGAAGGCAAGGCCGTCCTCTTCAAGAAATTCGCCGGGATCGATGTGTTCGACATCGAAATCACCGAGAGCGACCCGGACAAGCTCGTTGAGATCATCGCGAGCCTCGAAGCCACCTTCGGCGGTATCAATCTTGAAGACATCAAGGCCCCCGAGTGCTTCACCGTCGAGCGCAAGCTGCGCGAACGCATGAAGATCCCCGTCTTCCACGACGACCAGCACGGCACCGCCATCACGGTGAGCGCGGCGTTCATCAACGGCCTGAAGGTCGTGGGCAAGGACATCCGCGAAGTGAAGGTCGTTACCTCGGGCGCCGGCGCTGCGGCGCTCGCCTGTCTGGATCTGATGGTCGACATGGGGCTGCCGGTCGAGAACGTCTGGGCGACGGACATCGACGGCGTGGTCTATGAAGGCCGTGCCGTCGGCATGGACCCGGACAAGGCGCGCTTCGCGCAGAAGACCGACAAGCGCACGCTTGCGGAAGTGATCGAGGGGGCCGACGTGTTCCTCGGCCTGTCCGCCGGCGGTGTGCTCAAGCCGGAAATGCTCAAGACGATGGGCCCGCGCCCGCTGATTCTGGCGCTCGCCAACCCGACACCGGAGATCTTCCCGGAAGACGCGCGTGCCGCGCGCGACGACGTGGTGCTCGCCACCGGCCGTTCGGACTTCCCGAATCAGGTCAATAACGTGCTGTGCTTCCCGTACATCTTCCGTGGTGCGCTCGACGTTGGTGCGACCACGATCACGCGCCGCATGGAAATCGCCGCCGTTCACGCGATTGCCGGACTGGCGCAGGAAGAACCGAACGATTCGGTCGCTACCGCGTATGGCGCCTACGACCTGTCGTTCGGACCGGAATACCTGATTCCGAAGCCTTTCGATTCGCGCCTGATCGTGCGTATCGCGCCGGCCGTGGCCCGCGCCGCCATGGAAGACGGTGTGGCCACCCGCCCGATCGCCGACTTCGACGCGTACGCCGAGCAGTTGCAGCAGTTCGTGTATCACTCGGGCGCGTTCATGAAGCCGATCTTCTCGGCGGCCAAGCAACTGGTGCGCGACGGCGGCAAGGCCCGCATCGTGTTCGCGGAAGGCGAGGAAGAGCGCGTGTTGCGTGCGGTGCAGGTGATCGTCGACGAGAAGCTGGCCCGCCCGATTCTCGTGGGCCGCCCGGAAGTGCTGCTCGCGCGCATCGAGAAATTCGGCCTGCGTCTGCGTCTGGGCGAAGACGTCGAAGTCACCAACCCGTACTACGACGAGCGTTTCCATCAGTACTGGACCAGCTACTGGGAACTGCGCTGCCGCGACGGCATCACGAAGGAAATGGCGCGCGTCGAAATGCGTCGCCGTCTCACGCTGATCGGCGCCATGATGGTGCGCCTGGGCGACGCCGACGGCATGATCTGCGGCACCGTGGGCGCGTACCACGATCACCTGCGCTTCGTCGACGAAGTCATCGGCAAGCAACCGGGCGCGAACACCTACGCGGCGATGAACATCCTGCTGCTCGACAAGCGCACCGTGGCACTGGTGGACACGCACGTCAACGACGACCCGACGGCCGAGCAGATCGCCGAGTTCACGCTGGCAGCAGCCAAGCAGATGACGTGGCTGAACCTCAACCCGAAGGTCGCGCTGCTCTCGCGCTCGAACTTCGGCTCGGGCAGTGCGGCTTCGGGCACGAAGATGCGCCGCGTGCTGGAGATGGTCACGGCGCAGGCGCCGGAACTGGAGATCGACGGCGAAATGCACGGCGACTGCGCGCTCGACGAAGGTCTGCGCAGCCGTATCCTGCCGCATTCGCGTCTGAAGGGGGCGGCCAACCTGCTGGTGTGCCCGAACGTGGACTCCGGCAACATCGCCTACAACCTGCTCAAGACGGGCGCGGGCAGCAACGTGGCCGTGGGACCGTTCCTGCTGGGCGTGGGCGCACCGGTCAACGTGCTCACGTCAAGCTCGACGGTGCGACGCATCATCAACATGACGGCGCTCACCGTCATCCAGGCCAATCGTGACTGAAGTCCACACGGCGCTCGCGCTCGGGTAACGTGCCGGGCGCGTGGCGTGGGTCGAATCGGTCGAACTGCTCGAACCGTTCGCGACGGCCACGGCGATTCAGGCGGTTCAGGCGGTTCAGCAGGCTCCCCAGCCCCGGCAGGCGCGGCAGACGCATCGACGTGATGCGCTGCCAGCCACGCCGGGGCTTTTTCATGGCGTCGGCCTGCGGGCGCAACGGCTTGCCGAGCAGCTTCGTGCAGAGCCATTCGAGTGCGCTGCACATCACGAAGTAGATCAGCGCGACGAAGGCGAACACTTCCGCCGGATAAACCATCAACCGGCTATTGACCTGCGTGGCGACGAAAGACAATTCCGCCACGCCGACGATGTACGCGAGCGACGTGTCCTTGACCAGCGATACCCACTGGTTGATGAACGACGGCGTCATGATGCGCAGCGCCTGCGGCAGCACGATATGCCGCAGTGTCTGTGCGCGCGTGAGCCCGAGCGAGAGGCCCGCCTGCCACTGCGCGGTGCCCACGCCGCGAATGCCCGCGTAGACCGTATGCGAGAGATACGCGCCCCCGATCAGCGCGAGCGCGCAGGCGACCGTGGCGAGTCCGGGCACGTTCACGTTGAACAGGATCGGCAGCAGAAAGTACGTCCAGAAGATCAGCATCAATACGGGAATGGCGCGGAAAAAGCCGATCACGAACGTGAATACCCAGCGCGCCGGCCCACGAAGCATGGCGAGCGCGATGCCGCCCGCCAGTCCCAGCACGCCGGACGCCAGCGCGCTGATCGTGGCGAGCACGAGCGTGAGCGCAGCGCCTGAGAGCGGGCCGTCGGGAAAGTCGCCCCAGAGCAGATAGGGCAGGTTATCAAGTACGGCGGAGAAATTCATGAGGGGCTTCCGGGAGGTCTCTCGGGCGTGCATCTCGGCACGATCAGCGCAATCGGCGCAATCAGCGTGATGGGGCGGCTGCGTGACGATGCGTGGTGGCGACGCTTACGGCTTCGATCAGCGCAATCGTGCCGACATAGAGCAGTGTGGCGATGCCGAACGCCTGAAATGTCTTGAACGTTTCGGTCTCTACCTGCCGCGAGGCGTACGACAGTTCGGCCAGTCCGATGGCCATCGTCAGCGACGAGTTCTTCACCACGTTCATGTACTGGCCGAACAGCGGGGGCATGGCGATGCGCACGGCCTGCGGCAGCACCACATGACGAAAGACGGCAAAGCGGCTCAGTCCAAGGGCCGCGGCGGCGTGCGTCTGTCCGGCGGGCACACCGCGCAGTCCGGCGCGAATTTCCTCGCCGATAAACGCCGTCGTGTAGATCGTGAGGCCGATAAAGCCGGCCAGCGTCTCGAGCGTCGGCCAGTGAATGTCGAACAATACGAGATGCCAGCGATGAGGTTGCGAGAGCCACTGCACGGCATCGGCAGGCAGCAGCGCCGCCACTCCGAAGTACCAGAAGAACAGTTGCACCAGCAGCGGGGTGTTGCGCATGAGCGCGACGAAGGCGGTGGCGGGGCGCGCGAGCAGCGCGCGACGCGAGTCTCGCGCGAGCGCCAGTCCGAAGCCAAGCCAGGTGGCGGTGGCGCCCACCGCGATCGCGAGCGCGAGCGTGACGCCGAAGCCTTGCAGCAGCCAGCCGACGTATTTCGGGGCGAGCCAGTCGATCATGACGGGATGTCCAATGCAAAACGCCGGGTGCGCACGAGGCTTTCACCTCATGCGCCCCGGCAAGGCCGACGGGCAGGCGTCAGACCTTGTCGCCGATCCTGAACAGACGCGGCAGCGGCTGGGCCGTGTTCGGGCCGAACCAGCGGTCGTAAATGTTGGCGGCGGCGCCGTCCTTTTCGAGCCCGCGCAGCGTGTCGTTCACGAACGCGACCAGGCGGGGCTCGCCCTTGGGAATGCCCACGCCCATGTAGTCGTTCGAGATCGTGAAGGCCGGGATCTCGTAGTTCTGCTTGTCCGGCACGTTGGCCAGCAGGCCGACGAGCTTCGGACCATCCTGCGTGATCGCCTGAACCGTGCCGGTGCGCAGGGCGGCGAACGCGAACGGCGTGTCGTCGAACGCCACGATCGTGGCCTTCGGGAATTTCTCGCGCAGCGTGATCTCGTTGGTCGTGCCCTTGTCCGCGCCGATGCGCAGCGCGCTCAGTTGATCCGGCGACGACAGCGTGCCCTTCTTCGCGAGGAACTGCTGGCCCGACGAGAAGTACGGAATGCTGAAGTCGATCTGCTTGGCACGCTCATCCGTAATGGTGAAGTTCGCCAGCACCAGGTCGACCTTCTTCGACGTGAGGAACGGAATGCGGTTGGCCGGGTTCGTCGGCTGGATTTCGAGCTTCACGCCGAGCTTGTCGGCGAGCGCTTTGGCGTAGTCGACATCGAGTCCGACGATCTTGTGCGATTTCGCGTCGACGTAGCCGAACGGCGGATTGCTGTCGAACGTGGCGACGCGCAGCACGCCGGCCTTCTTGATGTCGTCGAGCTTGTCAGCGTGAGCGGCGAGCGGTGCGAGGGCCGCGACCGAAAACAGCGCGGCGGCGAGGGTGGAAACGGCAAGTCGTGCGCGTGGTTGGCGAATATTGTTTGGCATGGCCTGTTGGGCTCCGTTATGCGTAGATCCGTCTCGGGTCCCGGTCTCGCCAATGCAAACGGTGGACAGGCATCGGCGGGCACCGGCTGCGGGTAGCAGCGAGCGGGTTCTCTACGATAACGGCGCGGCCACGCGCGCCCAACCAATCGATTTTTCTTAGCAAAACGCCGGCGCTGATAAGCGCCGGCGTTCATCACGATCAGACGTGGGGGTCGCGCCGATCAGCCGCGATGATCGTAGCCGTGGTCATGGTGGTCATCACGATGATCCGGTCCACGGCCATGATCCCAGCCGCCCCGGTCGAGCTCCCAGCCGTGGGGCCCCTGATGCCAGACCGGCGGGCGATACGCATACCCTGCGCGCGCCACTTCCCAGTGACCGCCGTGCCACACGTGGCGATGGCCGTCCCAATCCCAGAAGCCCGGCGCCCAGATATAGCCCACGCGCGGCGGGGGCACCGGCTCGTAGCGCGGCGGCGGCGGTGCGCCGATGCTGATCGAAACGCCCACCTGGGCATGGGCCGGTGCCACGGCAATACCGCCGAGCGTGGCAGCCACAAGCGCAATGGTCAAAGTCAGTTTTTTCATGTTCGCCCCCTTGAAAGCGATGTTTTGGTACGCCTTCATCGTACGAGGGGAACGCGTCTTCCACTAAGCAAATAGTCGTAAGAAAGTGTTGAAAATGTTTCGTTTCATTCTCCGAAAAACCGCGTGAACCGGACGTTCGCCTCCGTCGTTCCCCCAGACGTTCCCCTCGATGTTCCCCCCGTCGTTCGCTCCACCCGGCAGCGCGGCGGGACGGCCCGCCCGATGCCGCGAACGTCAGGCATCAGGCGCATGACAGGCATGACACGCATTACGTCTTCGCCGCGAGCTGGTGACGATATTCCTGCGTGCGTCCGCCGTAACCATAGGCTGCGGCGCGCGCGTCGATCACGTGAATGTAGGAGCACGCATGCACGTTGCCGAGCAGCCCCGAGAGCGTCTCGAACACCTGGGCGATGAACTGCGCCTTCTCGGCTTTCGTGTTCGTCTCGTCCGTCACGCTGATCTCGAGATGGAACGCGTTCTTCCCTTGTTCGGAGAGCGGCGCGCCGCCAATGAACCAGCGGGCGTGCGGAAGGTAGTCGACGCTCACGGCAATGACTTCCGGCGCCTTGTGCAGCGTGTCGACGGTCAATTGCGACACGGCGCGCACCGCCGCGCGGGTGAGCGTGTCGTCGGGCGTGCCGGAGAGTTGCAGAACGATGTGCGGCATGGTGTGACTCCCAAACGTTAAGTGGAGGTGTGAAGACAACGGCTTCAGTCTAGGGGGAGGTTTGACATCGGAAAAGCGGGAAATTACGATTCCATCTATCGGTTTCTTCAATGAGTGAAATCATGACGCCCGGATTCGATTTCGATCAGTTGCGTACCTTCGTCGCCGTGGCGGAGGCGGGCAGTCTCTCCGCCGCTGCGCCGCGCGTGTTCTTATCGCAGTCGTCGGTCAGCGAGCAGGTGCGCAAGCTCGAGGAGCGCATCGGCGTGACGTTATTCACACGCGGCAAGCAGGGCGTGGCGACGACGCCGGCCGGCGAGCGCCTTCTCGGCCACGCACGGCAGTTGATCGCGCAGTCGGAACGGGCATGGCACGACGTGCGCGGCTTCTCGCTCGCGGGCGAGTTGCGGCTGGCCATCACGGACTACTTCCGCCCCGGCGACGTGGCGCGCGTGCTGCGGCATCTCAGCGTGGCGTATCCGTCGCTGCGCATTCACGTGACGATTCTGAAGAGCGGTGTGATCGAAGCGGGTTACGACAGCGGCGAATTCGACATTGGTCTGTCGATGCGCGTGCTTGGCAAAGCCCTCGGCCGTGACGCCGTCGCGGGCACCCGAACCTTGGGGCGAGAGTCGCTCGACTGGGTGGCGTCGCCCGATTTCGTCCTGGAGGCCGGCGCGCCGCTACCGTTGCTGGTGCTGCCGGACACCTGTGCGTTGCATCGCTTCACCACGCAATGGCTCGACACGCATCGTGTGCCTTATACGATTGCGCACGTGGCGTCCGGGGTGGCGGGGTTGCAGTTGGCGTTGAGCGCGGGGCTCGGGGTGGCGTGTCTGAATGCGTCGGCAGCGGGGCCCGCGCTTGCGCGCATCGAGACACTGATGCCGGGGCGGCGCTTGCCTTCGTTACCCGAGGCCGAGTTTCATTTGCTGCCCGCGCGCCGTGGGGAGCCCGAGTGGGTCACACAGGCGCGCGATGCGCTCGCCGGGCAGCTTACAGCGCGTTGAGCGGAATTTTCAGATAGCGCGTGCCGTTGGCTTCCGGCGCGGGCATGTCGCCCGCACGGATGTTGACCTGCACGGCGGGCAGGATCAGCGTTGGCATGTCGAGCGTTCTGTCGCGGGCTTCGCGCATGGCGACGAAGGTGTTCTCGTCGATGCCGTCGTGCACGTGGATGTTCGCGCGGCGCTGCTCGCCGACAGTCGTCTGCCAATGGGCGGCGCGGCCCGACGGCGGGTAGTCGTGGCACATGTACAGACGCGTCGACTCGGGCAGCGACAGCAAACGGCGAATCGAGCGGAACAGCGTGTGGGCATTGCCGCCGGGAAAGTCGCAACGCGCGGTGCCGACGTCGGGCATGAAAAGCGTGTCGCCAACGAACACCGCATCGCCCACGCGATAGGCCATGTCGGCAGGCGTGTGGCCCGGCACGAACATCGCCTCGGCCTGCAACGCGCCAATGGCAAACGTCTCGCCGTCTTCGAACAGATGGTCGAACTGCGAACCATCGGGCGGTACGTCGGCGCCAAGGTGGAACAGCTTCTTGAAGACGTGCTGGACGTCGCGGATATGCGCGCCGATGGCAATGCGCCCGCCCACACGCGCCTTGAGCCAGCGCGCCGACGACAGATGATCGGCGTGCGCATGCGTCTCCAGAATCCAGTCGACGCTCAGCTTCTGCGCCGCAACGAATTCGAGGACACGTTCGGCCGAGCCTGTGTGCGTGCGGCCTGCCTTGGGATCGTAGTCGAGCACCGGATCGATGATCGCTGCGTGACCGCCTGGCGCATCGAACACGACATACGTCACCGTGGCGGTGGCGGTGTCGAAGAAGGCTTCGATGTGTGCTGGCGTGGCTGACATGACCGGCTCCTGCGAGAATTTATCGATTCATATATTATAAATCAGTAAAGTGTACGCAATGGACGTGACGTCCTGACATCTCATGGCGCCGCGACTTTCTGATTTGCATCGATCCTGCCATGCCCCGAGTGACTACGCTATCCCCTGTCGACCAGGCGACCGTCTGCCCGGACGTGGCGCCGTCCGCACCTTTGGCATCGTCGGCATCTTTGGCGCCGTCCGCACCGTTGAGTGTGGCGCGCCTGAGGACCGCCGCGCGCGACGCCACGGCGCTGTTGCGCGCGCTCGCGAATGAAGACCGGCTGCTGATCCTGTGTCAGCTCACGCAAGGCGAGTTGTCCGTGGGCGAGTTGGAGGCGCAACTCGACATCCGGCAACCCACGCTCTCGCAGCAACTCGCCGTGCTGCGTGCCGAGGCGCTGGTGACGACGCGTCGCGACGGCAAGCGCATCTACTACTCGGTCGCGGATGGCGAGGTGCTAGCCGTGCTTGCGTGCCTCTACGATCAGTTCTGTCCGAAATCCTGATGGCTTCCATCCTCATTCCCATCCCCATCCCCATTCCTTCATCGCTCAACGGGACGCTCTGCCGATGACCCTCGACATGCTTCATTTCACGCCCTGGACCGCGCTGGCGGGAGGGGGGCTGATTGGACTCGCGGCCGTCTGGCTGATGCTCGCGGTGGGGCGCATTGCGGGCATCTCCGGGATTGTCGGTGGCCTGTTGGGGCCTCGCGCGGGGGATGTCGGCTGGCGCATCGCCTTCATTGTCGGGCTGATGGTGGCGCCTTGGGCGTATCGCGCGGTGGCCGTTGTGCCTGAAGCGCAGATCGATGCGAGCACCGCCATGCTCATCGCCGCCGGTTTGCTGGTGGGCTTCGGCACGCGGCTTGGGTCGGGCTGCACCAGTGGTCACGGTGTTTGCGGTCTTTCGCGACGGTCGTGGCGCTCGCTGGTCGCCACGCTGTGCTTCATGGCGACGGGCTTCCTGACGGTGTTCGTCGTGCGGCATGTCCTGAATGTGGGCGGTGCCGCATGAGGAAGCTCGTCTTCGCATTCCTTGGCGGCCTCGTCTTCGGGCTCGGGTTGATTCTCGCGGGCATGGCCAATCCGGCGAAGGTGCTGGGCTTTCTCGACCTGACGGGCAAGTGGGACCCATCGCTGGCGTTCGTGATGGGCGGGGCCATCGCCGTGGGGCTCGTCGGCTTCCGGTGGGCGCATTCACGCGCGGTGGCCTGGACGGGCGAGCCGCGTGTCTGGCCCGCCTTGCGCGGTCTCGACAAGCGGCTGGTGCTGGGTGCGCTGCTGTTCGGCGTTGGCTGGGGAATCGCAGGGATTTGCCCGGGCCCGGCGCTGGTGCTGCTTGGTGCGGGGTCGGCGGGGTCGGCGGGGTCCGGTAAAGGGCTGCTGTTCGTTGTCGCGATGCTCGCCGGTATGGCGCTTCATGCGGCGTTTCAGAAGATCTTCGCTCGCGTGAGCGCGACGTCGGGCGTGAGGCAACCCGAGCAATAACGCCCGGCGCTCAGTGCTTGCGGGCCAGCTCCGTGCCCGCATCGGCGGGCAGTTGGCGGGTGACGGGGATCGATAGCCACGAGAACAACCCGATCACGAGAAACGCCGGGAGGAAGTCGCTGGCCGTCAGTTGTGCGTGGCCAGCGAGTCGGCTGCTGGCTTGCAGCACCATCCCCGAAATCGTCACGCCCAGGCCCAGCGATAACTGTTGCACCACGCTCGCGAGGCTCGTCGCGCGGCTGGCGTCGGCACTCGCAATGTCGGCGTACACGATCGAATTCAGACAAGTGAATTGCAGCGACGGGAAGAAGCCGCCGAACGCCACGACGCCCAGCATCACGAGCACCGGCGTGTTGTGCGTGAAGAGTCCGTAGGACGACAGCGCCAGCCCGGCCAGCGCCGCATTGACGATCAGCACCTGGCGGAAGCCGAATTTCGCCAGCACCCGCTGCGCAATCGCCTTCATGAAAATTGCGCCGAACGCCGAAGCGCAGGTAATCATGCCGGATTCGAACGGGTCCATATGCAGCCCTTCTTGCAGGGCCAATGGCAGCAAAAAGGGCACCGCTCCCAAACCGATACGGAAGAGCGAGCCACCGACGACACTCGCGTGGAACGTCGGAATGCGCAGCAAACGGAAGTCGAGCAGCGGCGCTTCCACCCGATTGGCATGCCGCCAGTACGCGTAGACGAACAACGCGCCCAACACGCACATGATGACCACGATGCTGTCGGCGACCTGATGTTCGCCGATCATGGCCAGCCCGAGCATGAGCAGACCGCTGCCAAGTGCGGAGAGGACGAAACCGAGCGTGTCGAGTCGTCCGGCGTTGCCGCCGCGCTCGTTGTCGATGTACTTGCCGGCGAGATAGATGCCGAGCAGGCTGACCGGAATATTGATGAAGAAGATCCAGCGCCAGTGCAGATAGGCGGTGATCGCGCCGCCGAGCGGCGGGCCGATGACCGGGCCGAGCAGGGCGGGCATCGTCAGATAGCCGATGGCCTTGACCAGCTCGTGTTTGGGCACCGCACGGAAGATCACGAGGCGGCCGACCGGCACCATCATCGCGCCGCCCACGCCCTGCAAGAAGCGGGCGAACACGAACGTCGGCAGCGAAAACGACAGCGCGCACAGGATCGATCCGGCCATGAAGATGCCGATCGCGGTACGAAAGACGTTGCGCGCGCCGAAGCGGTCGGACACCCAGCCGCAGATCGGAATGAAGATGCCAAGCCCGACCACATAGGCGGTGAGCGCCATCTTCAGCGAGATCGGGTCCTGATGAAGATCGCGTGCCATGGCGGGCAGCGAGGTAGTGATCACCGTCGCGTCGATGTTCTCCATGAACAAGGCGCAAGCGATGATGAGCGGGATGATGACGGCGCGCGACACGATGGGGGGGACGGCTGGCGCAAAGACTCCGATTCTCCCACGATTTAAGCGTGTGCTTCAATCGCGAAGGCGACGCTCATCACTTGCCTGCCGCCAATTCCGGGGCGTCGAGCCGGTACAGGACATGGCGGCGCAGCCGGTGACCGAACGGAATCAACGGGTGCATGAAGTCTTCCTCGGGGCAGTGATACATGCCGATGCGCTGCATCACCGCTCTCGAGCGAGCGTTTGCCGGCACGGTGAACGAGACCAGCCCGTCGAGGCCGAGCGTGCCGAATGCGAATTGCGCCGCGGCACTCGCCGCTTCCGTTGCGTATCCCTTCGACCAATAGGCTTGCGCGAGTCGCCAGCCGATCTCCACTGCCGGAGCGAAAGGGGCGTCGAAGCCCACACGCATCAGACCGACGAAACCGGCGAACGGCGTCACCCCGGGAATTTCCAGTGCCCATGGGCCAAAGCCGTGGGTCTCGATATGTTGCGCCAGCCGGTGGGCGACAGCGTCGCTCTGGGCGCGATCGAGCGTGGTCGGAAAGTGCCGCATGACTTCGCGATCGGCGTTGAGCGCGGCGAAAAGCGGCAGATCCTCCGTGCGCCACTGTCGCAGGATCGTGCGCTCGGTGGTGAGCGTGGGCGCGGATGTGCCGAAAGGCGAGTGCGAATCGGCGGCGAGGGGAGAAGTCGTCATACGCTCAAAATCTCAATGGAATCATTTCGAATTCAGAGGGCAATTACCTGTCGAGACAAATCAGCATTCACTTAATTCGTCTGTGAAATACAGATTTTCTGCCGCTCAGCCTTGCAGCACGGGCCTTGGCGGGCGTTTGCGCGCGGGCCGATTGTCCTATCTTACGAAAATGCTTTCGATTCGGGAAATGACATCGACGTATGAGATTGACGTATACGTCAACAAATCGCAGAGGCCACGGCTTTGTCCCGAATGACGAGTATTTCGACTACCGGATGGTCATCGGCGGGAAATCCGGCCGATATCGGAAAATCGCGCTTTGGGAGCAACGTTGGGCATGACATCGCTGATGCCAATTGGGCGTCAGACGAAAGCCTTCTAAACGCGAGGGTCAATTCGTCACTCGTGTTATCCGTGAATTGCGGCATTCGGATACGCATAATCCGAATGAGTACAGTGCTTCGGATAACAGAATGATCGGATTTCACTTAAATATTTTTGATCGTATATCTTGACAAGCTGAATGATCGAAACGTTGGTACTGTGGGCATTAGAACCCGAGGTCGGTAAATACTTACAAAACCTTGCAGGATGGAGCGTGAACCGATAGTGCCGCGTGGAGTCCTGATCACTATGCGGAGAACTGGTCCCAAATTACGGGGTAATTGGCACCGCTTATCGAGGGATATCGGTACGGCGGGCGCGAAGACAATCCCGGATTTATGCCCCGATTCTGTGCATTTCCTGAAACATCGATCAGGCGATTCAACGGGACTTGTGCGTTCGCAGACTCATTCGATGGAAATGCCATTTTCAAATTATTAAAACTCGTGCTATTTTAAGTGGCGATCCATTTTAACAACGTAAGGACACGCCAGATGGCAAGCTATAAGGAACTCGTCGCGCAACGCGAAAAGATCGAAAAGCAAATCGAAGAGGCCCGGACCCGTGAAGTGGCTCAGGTCATCGCCGAAGTCAAACAAAAGATCCAGGAATACGAACTGACTGCGAAGGATCTGGGTCTGGCCACGACGGACGGCCGCCGCCGCGCCGCGCGTGCGCAGATTGCACCGAAGTACATGAATCCGGCAACCGGCGAGACGTGGTCGGGCCGTGGCCGCGCGCCGAAGTGGGTCGGCAAGAACAAAGAGAAGTTCTTGATCAAGTAATCAAGCCATACGCTGGCGACAGCCGGACGGGCATTGCCGGTCACATGCCAGGGAGGTCGGGGAACTGACAGTCGCCGTGACGTTTTCATCGTCATAGGGCTTTGCCATTTCCATCGTGTCCCTGAGAGCAGTAAAGCAGCAGCCCAGTAGTCGCATTGCCCCCTAACCTTGGATCGCCTGGCTGTGGCTTGATGTGATGCAGTGCCTCAGAAGGTTAAAACCCGCCGTTCGTTCACCGACGGCGGGTTTTTTCATTTCAGGCGGCAAGGCCGACGCCTTATTCCGCGCCCGGATCGTCCGGGGGGAACATCAGCGTGACTTGCAGGCCGCCCGTGGGGCGGTTGCTGAACGACACGCGCCCGCCCAATTGCTGGGTGAGCTTGTCGACGATGGCGAGGCCGAGCCCGCAATGGGCGTTGCCGCCGCGCGCCGGGTCGAGTCGGACGAAGGGCCGCACGATCCGGTTGATATCTTCATTCGGAATGCCTGGACCACTGTCTTCGATCACGAGCCGCCAGCCGCTGGCGTCCTGCGACGTGCGGATCGCGAGCGGCGCGCGTCCGTACGTCACGGCGTTATCGAGCAGGTTGTTCACGATGCGCTCGAGGTAAGTCTGCTTGAGCCGGAAGCCCGGCCCGGCCTGAAGATCGAGTTCGATCGCGTAGCCCTGGTCGAGGAACGGGGCGATCAGCGAGGGAATGCGGGCTTCCACCGGCGACGCCGCGCTGTCCATCTCAATGCCACGGGCGAACAGCAGGAACTGATCGACGATCCGGGTCATCGATTCGGCGTCGCGCGTGATGCCTTCACTCATTTGCACGTCGTCGATCATTTCGGCGCGCAGACGCAACCGTGCGAGCGGCGTCTTCAGATCGTGAGCGATACCGGCGAGCATCGTATTGCGCTCGCGGTCGGTCTGCACGATGTCGTGACTCATGCGGTTGAAGCGCTCGGTCAGTTGGCGCAACTCCAGCGGGCCGCGCTCCTTGACCTGCGTGCGAACGCGATGGGTGGCGAGTTGCTCGGCCGCCGCCGCCATGTCCCGCACTGGCCGCTGCAACTGCCAGGCGGCAAACAGCGCAAAGATGACGGTGATGCCGAGCACGGCGGCCAGGCCCGGCAGAATCGTGGCGGTGCCCGGCGGGTTGCGCACGGACAGCACGGGCGTGGCGATCCAGTAGTCGCGGCCCGGCAGGCGCGCCCAGATGCGCGGCGGGGGCGTGCGCTCCACGCGCAGTTGGGTGCCGGCGGGCAGACGCCGGGCAAGTTCCGTCTCCAGGCGAGCGTTCTTGTTGGTCGGCTCGAAGACGTCGCTATGTGCGAACGAGACCGGCACGACCTGGACGAGATCGGGCAGCGTGAGCGTCGAGTTGCCATCGTGCACCTGCGCGGCGGCCTTGATGATGAAGGCCATCTGCTCGGCAGCATTCTGCACGCGCGTGTCGTCGTGATCGCTGCGCAGGATCGTGAGATACGAGAAATGGCTGATGACCAGCGCGGCAATGATGAGCAGCGCGAGCCGGCCAAACAGCGTGTCGAAGCGGCCCTTCATACGATGCTCCGCATGCTGGCCGGGGGAAACAGTATCGGCGTCATGCCGGAGTCCTTCTCAGACCGGGAGTGGAGACCTTCGAGCACGACGACGACAAAAGCCGCGTTTGCCACCGGTTCATCAACCGATGGCCATATCGGCGCGTTGGCCGTCGGGAACGAAGATGTAACCGCGCCCGCGCACGGTCTGGATAAAGCGCGGGCTCTGCGCGTCTTCGTCGAGCAGGCGGCGCAAGCGCCAGATCTGCACGTCGATGCCGCGGTCGTTGACGTCGCTGTCGGCGCCGTAGAGCAATTCGATGATGCGTTCACGCGAGAGCACCTGCATGGCGTGGTTCACCAGCAGACGCAGCAAGCCGTATTCACCGTCCGAGAGCGTGAGCAACTGCGCATCGCGGGTCAGCGTGCGGCTGCGGAAGTCGAGCACGAACGGGCCGAACGTATAGTTCTCGCGCTGTTCCGGCACGGCGGCGTCGGGCGTCTTGCGACGGCGCAGCACGGCGTTGATCCGGGCCAGCAGCTCGCGCGGGCTGAACGGTTTGCCGAGGTAGTCGTCGGCGCCGATTTCCAGTCCCACGATGCGGTCGATCTCGTCGCTGCGCGCCGTGAGCAGAATCACCGGCACGTCGTCGTTACGTGCACGCAGGTCACGCAGCGCCGTGAGGCCGTCGACCTTGGGCATCATCAGGTCGAGCACGATCAGGGCGGGACGCTCACGCTCCAGGCGGGCGGCCAGCCCGTCACCATCGTGCATCACTGCGACCGAGAAGCCGTGGCGGCTCAGGTACTCGCGCAGCAGATCACGCAGATCGGGATCGTCGTCGACAACAAGAATCTTCATATTCGTTCGGACAGGTAGTGTCGTCATGATAGTGGCCTCCCTGCTTGGCTTTGCACGCGTTTTGTTTCCGGACATTACAGTCTTGGTCGCCTGTAACGATGCGTAATAATAGAGCGAGCTTCGATTTCGCACGAATTTCTCAGGCATCACGTAAGCTTCGCGCTACTCAGCACACCGCCGTTTTCGTTGTTTTCGTCGTTTTCATCGTTTCGTGACGGCACATTCGGCACACCCAATCGCACCTCTCGCGCGGCGACAAGGCATTGCAGAGCACGGCACGTCGGCGCGGGACACGGCGCAAAGCGTGCGACGCGAACCATCGGTCGCGCAGCCGGTCTTTCAGCAGCACCCCCTTCGCTTACCTTTAGGGAAAGCTGTCGTAAGCGCCCATCTCGTCGTGCTTTCACGACGGTCTGCTATGCTGATCAGCCGAAACCGGCGCAAGGCGCTGTCTGAAGTGATTCCGACCGCGCCCGGCGGCATTGCCGCGCCGCAGCAATCAGATAAAAAGTACGTCGTCCGCATTGGACGAATCCGCTAACTACTCCGCTGTTACGAGGAAGTCATGACCGAGCACGGTCCCCACGGTTCGGAACAACCGAACGGTTCTGATCGGCCCACGTCCCCCACCCCCGGGGCGCAACATCATACAGGGGCAGTCCAGGCGCCTTCGCGCACGCGCCGCTGGCTCGTGCCCGGGGTCATCGGGCTGATCGTCGTGCTCATCTCCGGCGGGGTGTACTACCGGCTGCATTCCCAAAATGCGCAAGGACCGGCTCAGGCCGGCGCTCGCCGTGGCGGCCCGCCCTCGGGGATGGCCGGTGCCGGCGCCCCCCCCACGCCGGTCACGGCGGTCGAGGTGAAGACGGGCGACTTGCCGGTCTTCCTCAACGGGCTGGGCACCGTGACCCCGACGCGCAGCGTTACCGTGCATTCGCGGGTCGACGGCCAGCTCATGAAGGTGCACTTCAAGGAAGGCGAGATGGTCAAGGAAGGCCAGTTGCTTGCCGAAATCGATCCGCGGCCGTTCCAGGTGCAGGTCACGCAGATGGAGGGCCAGCTTGCCCACGATCAGGCGTTGCTCAAGAACGCCCAGCTTGACCTGGCCCGTTACGAGACCCTGCTCAAGCAGGACTCGATCGCCGGTCAGACCGTCGACACCCAGCGCGCGCTCGTCAAGCAGTACGAAGGCACGGTCAAGGCCGACGAAGGCCAGCTCGCCAACGCCCGTCTGCAATTGAACTATGCGAGCGTGACCGCACCGGTCTCCGGGCTCGCGGGGCTGCGTCAGGTCGATCCGGGCAATATCATTCACGCCTCGGACACCAACGGTATCGTGATCATCAACGAGGTCGCGCCGATTACCGTCGTCTACACCATTCCCGAAGACAGCCTGCCGAAGGTGGTCAAGCGCTCGCGCGGCGGCGAGACGCTGCTCGTCGAGACGTTCGATCGTGCCGGCAAGATCAAGCTGGCCTCCGGCAAGCTCGCGTCCATCGACAACCAGATCGACACGACGACCGGGACCGTCAAGCTCAAGGCCGAGTTCGCCAATGGCGACGGCCTGCTGTTTCCGAACCAGTTCGTCAACGTGAAGATGCTCGTCGACACGCTCAAGGGCGCCACGCTCGTGCCGAGCGCGGCCGTGCAGCGCGGCACGCAGGGCAGTTTCGTCTACGCCGTGCAACCGGATCACACCGTCAAGCTCAAGACCGTCAAGCTCGGGCCGACCGACGGCACCAATGTGGCCGTGGAGTCGGGCGTTGAGCCGGGCGAGAAACTCGTGATCGACGGTATGGACAAGCTGCGTGACGGCGCCAAGGTCGAAGTGATCACGCCCGAGAGCCGTGCGGCGGCCGTCGCACCGCGTGCCCCGGGCGAGAGGCGCAACGGCAGCGGCGGCCATCGCCGTTCGGCGCAATAGAACGCCGTCGCGTGAAGTCACGCGACGCCCTGCGCGCTCAAGCCCGATCACGCCCCCAGAGACGCCCTTCGACGTAGCCAATGAATCCGTCCCGCCCGTTTATTCTCCGACCGGTCGCCACATCGTTGCTGATGCTGGCGATCCTGCTTGCCGGTTTCGTCGCCTATCGGCTGCTGCCGCTCTCGGCGCTGCCGGAAGTCGACTATCCGACCATTCAGGTGGTCACGCTCTATCCGGGGGCGAGTCCGGACGTGATGACCTCGTCGGTCACGGCCCCGCTCGAGCGCCAGTTCGGCCAGATGCCGGGCCTGAACCAGATGTCCTCGACCAGTTCGGGCGGCGCGTCGGTCATCACGTTGCAGTTCTCGCTCGATCTGGGCCTCGACGTTGCCGAACAGGAGGTGCAGGCCGCGATCAACAGCGCGAGCAACCTGCTGCCGAGCGATCTGCCGATGCCGCCGATCTACAACAAGGTCAATCCGGCCGACACGCCGATCCTCACGCTGGCGATCATGTCGAAGACCATGCCGCTGCCCAAACTGGAGGATCTCGTCGACACGCGCGTCGCGCAAAAGATCTCGCAGTTGCCCGGCATCGGTCTGGTGAGCATTTCGGGCGGCCAGCGTCCGGCTGTGCGTATTCAGGTCAATCCGCGCGCGATCACGTCGTATGGCCTCAATATCGAAGACGTTCGCACGTCCATCGCGGCGGCCAACGTCAATCAGGCGAAGGGCAGTTTCGACGGCCCGCTGCGGGCCTCGACCATCGACGCCAACGACCAGCTCGCCTCGGCCGACGAGTATCGCAACCTCGTGATTGCCTACAAGAACGGCGGTCCGATCCGGCTGTCCGACATTGCCGACGTGATCGACGGCGCGGAGAACACCAAGCTCGCCGCGTGGGCCGACACCACGCCGGCCATCGTGCTCAACGTGCAGCGCCAGCCGGGCGCGAACGTGATCGAGACGGTCAACAAGGTCAAGGCGCTGTTGCCGCAGTTGCAGGCCTCGCTGCCGGGCAGCATCGATGTCAAGCTGCTCACCGACCGCACCACGACGATCCGCGCCTCGGTCTCCGACGTGCAGTTCGAACTCATCCTCGCCGTCGCCCTTGTGGTGATGGTGATCTTCCTGTTCCTGCGCAACGTCTCGGCGACCCTCATCCCGAGCGTGGCCGTGCCGCTCTCGCTCGTCGGCACGTTCGGTGTGATGTATCTGGCGGGTTTCTCGATCAATAACCTGACGCTCATGGCGCTCACCATCGCGACCGGCTTCGTGGTCGACGACGCCATCGTGATGATCGAGAACATCGCGCGTTACATGGAGCAGGGGGAAAAGCCGTTGCAGGCGGCGCTCAAGGGCGCGGAGCAGATCGGCTTCACCATCATTTCGCTGACCTTCTCGCTGATCGCCGTGCTCATTCCGCTGCTGTTCATGGGCGATGTCGTGGGCCGTCTGTTCCGGGAGTTTGCGATCACGTTGGCGGTGTCGATTCTCATCTCGGCCGTGGTGTCGCTCACGCTCACGCCCATGATGTGCGCGAAGCTGCTGCGTCATGTACCGGAGGAGAAGCAGGGCAAGTTCTACCGCAAGACGGGCGAGATCTTCGATCGCATCATCGCGAAGTACGGCGAATGGCTCACGTGGGTGCTCGATCGTCAGACCGCGACGCTGTTCGTTGCGCTCGGCACGCTCGTGCTCACGGTGCTGCTGTACATATGGGTGCCGAAGGGCTTCTTCCCGGTGCAGGACACGGGGGTGATCCAGGGCATTTCCGAAGCGCCGCAGTCGATCTCGTTCGCGGCCATGGGCGAGCGGCAGCAGGCGCTGGTCGCTGCCGTGCTCGAAGACCCGGCCGTCGAATCGGTGTCCTCGTTCATCGGCGTGGATGGGGTGAACGCCACGCTCAACAGCGGGCGTCTGCTCATCAACCTGAAGGACAAGGGCGTGCGCGGGCTCGATGCCTCGGAGGTCATCCGCCGCCTTCAGCCCGAAATCGCGAAGGTGCCCGGCATCACGCTCTATATGCAGCCGGTGCAGGATCTGACGATTGAAGACCGCATCAGCCGCACGCAGTACCAGTTCACCTTGCAGGACCCGAGTCTGGATACGCTCGGCATCTGGGTGCCGAAGCTTGTCGAGAAGCTGCAACACGAGCCGCTGTTGGCCGACGTCACGAGCGATCTGCAAGTCAACGGCCTGCAAGCCTATGTGGACATTGACCGGGACACGGCGAGTCGTTTGGGCGTGACCCCGTCGGCCGTCGATCAGACGCTTTACAGCGCCTTCGGTCAGCGGCTGATTTCGACGATCTACACGCAGGCGTCGCAATACCGCGTGGTGCTCGAAGTGGCGGATGACTACCAGCGCGGCCCCGATGCGCTCAAGGGCATTTACGTCGCCTCGACCTCGGGCGTGCAAGTGCCGCTCACGTCGTTCGCGAAGATCGTGGAAAAGCCCACGCCGCTGGCGATCAACCATCAGGCGCAGTTCCCGGCCGCGACGATCTCGTTCAACCTCGCCAAGGGGGCCTCGCTGGGCGACGCCGTGAAGGCGATCACGCAGGCCGAGGCGTCCATCGGCCTGCCCGTGAGCACGCAGACAACGTTCCAGGGCGCCGCGCAAGCCTTCCAGGCGTCGCTCTCCAACACGTTGTGGCTGATTCTCGCGGCGATCGTGACCATGTACATCGTGCTGGGCGTGCTCTACGAGAGCTACATCCATCCGATCACGATTCTGTCGACGCTGCCGTCGGCGGGGGTGGGCGCGCTGCTCGCGCTCATGGTCTCCGGCAACGACATCAGCATCATTGCGATCATCGGCATCATCTTGCTGATCGGTATCGTGAAGAAGAACGCCATCATGATGATCGACTTCGCGCTCGAGGCGGAGCGCGAGCACGGGATGGCACCGCGCGAGGCGATCTATCAGGCGTGTCTGCTGCGTTTCCGTCCGATTCTCATGACGACGATGGCCGCCGTGCTGGGAGCACTGCCGCTCATGCTGGGCTCTGGCGTGGGCTCCGAGCTGCGCCAGCCGCTCGGCATCACGATGGTGGGCGGGCTGATGGTCAGTCAGGTGCTCACGCTCTTCACCACGCCGGTGATCTACCTGTGGTTCGACCGCTGGGCCGCGCGGGCGCGCAACTGGCGTGAGCGGCACTTCGGGCCGCCGGACGACCCTGGGCACGAGGATCATGGCGATCACGGCAACTCGGGCGGCGCCGCTGGCCCGGTCACGACGGACGGCCCGGCACGATGAACCTGTCGGCCGTCTTCATCAGGCGCTCGGTCGCGACCGTCCTGCTCACCATCGGGGTCACGCTCGCAGGCATCGTCGCGTTCGGGCTGCTGCCCGTCTCGCCGCTGCCGCAGGTCGACTTCCCGACGATCTCCGTGTCCGCATCGCTGCCGGGCGCCAGTCCCGAGACGATGGCTGCCAGCGTGGCCACGCCGCTGGAGCGTGCGCTCGGGCGCATTGCGGGCGTGACGGAAATGACGTCGAGCAGTTCGCTGGGCTCGACCCGCGTCACGCTCCAGTTCGACCTTTCGCGCGACATCAACGGCGCGGCGCGCGACGTGCAGGCGGCCATCAATGCGGCGCGCAGTCTGCTGCCGTCGGGGCTGCCGAGCAATCCGACCTATCGC
This sequence comes from Pandoraea sp. ASV26, assembly GCF_016428915.1. Classification (GTDB taxonomy): domain Bacteria; phylum Pseudomonadota; class Gammaproteobacteria; order Burkholderiales; family Burkholderiaceae; genus Pandoraea. The sequence goes on along the minus strand of NZ_JAELTP010000015.1, from coordinate 3,498 downwards.
AAGGTGAATCCGGCGAGCGCGCCGGTGATGATCATTGCGCTCACGTCCGAGAGCATGACGCGCGGGCAGATGTACGACGCCGCGTCGACCATCCTCGCGCAGAAGATCTCGCAGCTCGAAGGCGTGGGCGACGTGACCGTTGGCGGCAGTTCGCTGCCGGCGGTGCGCGTCGAGCTCAACCCCACGGCGCTCAACAAGTACCAGATCCCGCTCGAAACGGTGCGTACCGCGATTCAGTCGGTCAACGCGAACCGACCGAAGGGAGCGCTTGAAGACGGCGACCAGCGCTGGCAGATTCTCGCCAACGATCAGGCGAAGACGGCGAAGGAATACCTGCCGGTCATCGTCGCTTATCAGGACGGGCGGCCGGTGCGTCTGGCCGATATCGCCGACGTGGTCGACTCGGTGCAGGACTTGCGCAATGCGGGCTCGGCCAATGGCAAGCCGTCGGTGCTGCTCGTCATCACGACGCAGCCGGGCGCGAACATCATCGAGACGGTCGACGGGATCAACAAGATCCTGCCGAATCTGCGGGCTTCGATCCCGGCCGCCATCAACCTCGATGTGGTGATGGACCGCACGCCGACGATCCGCGCGTCGCTCAGGGAAGTCGAGCGCACGCTGCTGATCTCGATCGCGCTCGTCATCATGGTGGTCTTCATCTTCCTGCGGAACTGGCGTGCGACATTGATTCCGAGTGTGGCCGTCCCCGTCTCGCTGATCGGCACGTTCGGGGTGATGTACCTGTGCGGGTTCAGTCTCGACAACCTGTCGCTCATGGCGCTCACCATCGCGACAGGCTTCGTGGTGGACGACGCCATCGTGGTGCTGGAGAACATCTCGCGTCACATCGAGGAAGGGCTGAGTCCGTTTGCGGCGGCGCTCAAGGGCACGCGCGAAGTGGGCTTCACCGTACTCTCGATGAGTATTTCGCTGGTCGCGGTATTCATTCCGTTGCTGCTGATGGGCGGCGTTGTCGGGCGACTGTTCCGTGAATTCGCTGTCACGCTCTCGGCGGCCATCATGGTGTCGCTGGTGGTGTCGCTCACGACCACGCCGATGATGTGCGCGCGTCTGCTCAAGGGCAAGCCCGCTCCGGGTGTGCCGGCCGGCACCGCGCCACTCGCCCCGCAGCCGCCGCCGCGTCCGTCCATCTGGACCCGCATGGGCGCATGGACCGAGCGCGGGTTCGACGCCATGCTGCGCGAGTACGAACGCTCGTTGTCGTGGGCACTGCGTCACGGACCGCTGATGTTGCTGATTCTGTTCGCAACGATCTGCCTGAACGTGTGGCTCTACACCGTGGTGCCGAAAGGCTTCTTCCCGCAGCAGGACACAGGGCGGATGATCGGCTTCATTCAGGCCGATCAGGCGATCTCGTTCCAGGCCATGGAGAAGAAGCTGGCCGACTTCATCAAGATCGTGCAGGCCGACCCGGATGTCTCGACCGTCACGGGCTTTACCGGTGGCTCGAACCGCAACGGGGGCTCGATGTACGTCACGCTCAAGCCGCTGGGCGAGCGCAAGCTCTCGGCCGATCAGGTCATTGCGCGTTTGCGCGGCAAGCTGGCCAAGGAACCGGGCGCGATGCTCTATCTGCAATCGGTGCAGGACATTCGCGTGGGCGGACGTTCGAGCAACGCGCAGTATCAGTACACGTTGCAGGCCGATGACCTTCAGCAGTTGCGCGAGTGGGAGCCGAAGGTGCGCAACGCGATTTCGCGTCTGCCGAATCTCGTCGACGTGAACACCGACCAGCAGGACAAGGGGTTGCAGACGACGCTCGACGTCGACCGCGATCAGGCGTCGCGACTGGGGCTCACGATGAGCCAGATCGACAACGTGCTCAACGACGCCTTCGGTCAGCGCCAGGTCTCGACCATCTACAACCCGCTCAATCAGTACAAGGTCGTGATGGAAGTGGCGCCGCAATGGTGGCAAAGCCCCGAGTCGCTCAAGGACATCTATGTGGTGACGTCGGCAGGCGCGCAAGTGCCGCTCTCGTCATTTGCACGTTACCGTCCGACGAACACGGCACTTGGGGTCTCGCACCAGGGGCAGTTCGCGGCGAGCACGATTTCGTTCAACCTGCCGCCGGGCGTGTCGCTCTCCGAGGCGCAAGCGTCGATCAACGATGCCGTTGGCCGCCTGGGCATGCCCACGTCGGTACAAGGCAGCTTTCAGGGCACGGCGCAGGCTTTCCAGTCGGCCCTGTCGTCGCAGCCGCTCCTGATTCTGACGGCGCTGCTCACGGTGTACATCGTGCTGGGCGTGCTCTACGAGAGCTACATCCATCCGCTCACCATTCTGTCGACGCTGCCGTCGGCGGGCGTGGGCGCGTTGCTGGCATTGCTGCTGTTCAATACCGAGTTCAGCATCATCGCGCTCATTGGGGTGATTCTGCTGATCGGTATCGTGAAGAAGAACGCGATCATGATGATCGACTTCGCGCTCGATGCGCAGCGGCGCCAGAATATGGCCCCGCGTGAGGCCATTTACCATGCGTGCGTGCTGCGTTTCCGCCCGATCATGATGACCACGATGGCCGCCATGCTCGGTGCGATTCCGCTTGCGCTGGGCACGGGCGACGGCGCGGAGTTGCGCCAGCCGCTGGGCATCTCCATCGTGGGCGGCCTGCTCGTGAGTCAGGTGCTCACGCTCTACACGACGCCGGTGGTGTATCTGTATCTCGACCGCGCACGCCTGCGCTGGGCGCGGTGGCGCTCACGCGGGCGCACCGGCAGCACCGGCCGCAGCGACGCCGGGGAGGTGGGGCATGGCTGATGCCGTTCATCGCCTGCGCCGTGCGCTTGCGCGCGTGCATCCCGGTGCGTCTTCCGAAACTTCTGTCCCGGCCGATGGGCCGATGTCTGCCATGTTCCGACCCGTGAATCGTCAAGTCCCTATCGTTCGTTCTCATGCGGGAGCCGCCGCGGCCGTGCGGCAAGAACGGGGAGCGGCGTCGTCGCCCCGCCTGCGCCGCACGGCGACGTTCGTTGCGGCGAGCGCGGTGTTGTGGCTCGCGGGGTGCGCGGTGGGACCGGATTATGTGCGTCCCGACGTGGATACGCCGGCCGCGTTCAAGGAAACCGGCGACTGGAAGCTCGCCGAGCCGAGCGACGCCGTGTCCAAGGGCGAGTGGTGGGCGATCTATCAGGACCCGGTGCTCTCCGAGTTGATGGCGCAGGTCGACGTCAACAACCAGAACATCAAGGTGGCCGAGGCCAACTATCGGCAGGCGCTTGCCGTGGCCTCGCAAGCCCGTTCGGCGTTCTTCCCGACGATCGGCGCCGATGCCGGCCTCACGCGCGCCAGTTCGCGTGTGAGCAGCACGGCAGTGAGCGGCTCGGGCGCAGGCGGCATTTCGAACAGTTATAGCCTCTCGGGCACGGCGAGCTGGGAGCCGGACATCTGGGGCAGCGTGCGCCGTTCGGTCGAGGCCGGCAACGCCAGCGCCGAGGCGAGTGCGGCCGATCTGGCCAACGCGCGTCTGTCGGC